>NZ_JBVJFA010000037.1:0-71480 GCF_055588085.1 Streptomyces sp. NPDC046303 | reverse complement strand
CTCGCTCCCGGTGAGAAGGCGTACGCAGCCCTGCTCGCCAGCGGCGGCGGCATGGACACCTACGACACGAACACCCTCCCCCTCAGCCTCCAGGGACCCAACCCCGGCAACAACATCAGCGAGCCCGTCACCATCGACCTGCCCGGCCGGGTAGCGTTCGACGACGGTGCCCGCGTCACCTACTGGACCACAGCCCCCGGCCTCGCCCTGCGCTTCATCATGCCGTCCTGACACACCTCAACCTGGACGCTCTTGGCTTGGACGACCGGCAGCGCAGTCAGCCGACCCGGCCAGTGACGTCGGTACGCCCAACGAGGCGCGCCCTGGTGTGTCCTCGGCGCGCGACGCGGTGGGCGCCGAGGACGTCATGAACTGTGGAAAGCATCGGGGTACGCAAATTCGCCTTGTACGGCCGGTTGGTAGGCGGCCAGGGTACGGACCTGAAAGAGGTCGCCCCAGCCCGGTTCCGGACCGATGATGCCGAACTCAGAGCTCGGGCGAAAGCCGAAGCGGCCGTAGAAGTCGCGGTCACCAAGCACGACGACCAACGGGGCGTCGAGCGCGTCCGAGGCGGCGAGCGCGGCGTGGACCAGTGCGGAACCGACACCGCGTCGCCGGTGAGAGGGGAGTACGCCGAGCAGGCTGAGGTTCGGGACCCGGACGGTGCCGATCCGGCCCCAGGAGCACAGGGCGTGGCCGACGAGCTCGCCGGCTTCACCCTCGGCCACCAGGGAGAGGGCCGGTATCCAGGCTTCAGAGGGCCGCAAGGCATCCCGCAATCTCGCCTCTACCGTGTCTTCCACGTGCGGTTTGTGCGAGGTAGCCACGGTCAAGGCACGGACAACGGCCGAGTCGGCGGGGGTTTCTCGTCTGATCAGCATGTGCGCAGTCTCGCCCACCGGCCGGCCGGAAAATTCCTGCGGGGCCTCACCACCACCACGGCCTCGCGCCGCTCGTGTCCCGGCCAGTGGGCGCCGACAGAGCCGCCCCCCCTGCTCCCGGCACCTGCCTGGTGGGACGATCGCTCGGCAGCCCTCGCCACGGGCGCGCGGGCGCGCGGGCGCGCGGGCGCGCGGGCACGCGGGCACGCGGGCAGGGTGCGCGTCAGGTCAAGTGCAGTGCTGTCGACAGCTCGCGTGCGACGGCGGCGGCCAGTGCTGTGCGGGCAGCCCGGAACGGAGGAACGTGCGGGCTGTCGAGCAGTTCGGCAAGGTCCTCGTCCCAGGCCGCCATGCGATCCAGCGCCGTATGGAGGGCGTCGGTGTCCTCTGCGAGCAGCGCGTCGGCCAGGGCGAGGACATCGGCACGGCCGGTGCCCGGCGGTGCCGGGATATCGGGCAGGCGAGGGCGTACGGACGCGGCGGTCTGCGCGGGGCAGAAGACGGCCAGCGAGGCGAGCACACAGCGGGCGGCACCGCTTTCCAGGTCCCATCGCGGGAGAAGAACCGGGATCCGTGCGATGACCGCGTCCCTCACCAGGGCGAGGGGGCCGAGAGCGGGCCGGAAGCCTCGCATCGCGGCCCAGTCGGCGTTGCGGGCAGCGGTGGTGTCGTGCTCGGCGACAAGACCGAGGAGCAGCAGAAGCAGGCTCGCACGGGTACCCGGCGACAGGGCCCGGCAGCAGGCCAGTTCGGTGAGGAAGGGGATGATCGACACGATGCCGCCGTCCGGAGCCGGCAGGTGGTGGGCCATGGACACGAGGTCCTCGAGGAACAGCCGGACGCCATTGGGTCCGGCGAACTCCTGGACGAGTTCTTGGCCGAGGTCGTCATCCGCGAGGTGCGCCAGGGGCGGCGGTGCCGCGGCGGAGCTGCCGTACATCCGGTGCGCGACGGCTACCGCTGCTGCTATCTCCGCCCCAGGGTCGCCGAAGTTCAGCCCCTCCCACACCGGTGCCCTGCCCGGCTGTGGCAGACCGACCGGAAGAGGGGTGGGCAGCGCCAAGGCGGCCGTGGCGTTCTCGTGGACGGGATTGTCGTGAGCGGAGGCCGATACGCTGCTGCGCACGCACGATACGTACGTGAGCAGGGCCCCGCCCCGGCTTCGGGCCAGCGCCGCGAGACGTCGCCTCTCCTGCCGGAGAAGAGGGCCCAGCAGCTCCGGCTCGTCACCGGGCACCGGGTAGACGGCCGACGAAACGACATCCCAGTCCTGGCGCTCGCCGCCCGGCTTCCGGACCGTCACCGATCGGCATCCCGCATCCGCCAGCTCACGAGCGACACCGCGAGCGGCCGCCTCCTGCGGGAAGACCAGCACCCGCTGCACACCCACAACCATGCCCGCCATCATCCCCCAGCGGCGCTTCGGATCGACCGTGCGGTATAGGGAACGCCAGCCAGCCAGCCAGCCAGCCCCTCAATCTCCGTGGGTGCCGGGACGGCCCCTGCCCACCAGGCATGCAAAGAGCCCGCAGCTGTTGTCGTGCCCTCCTCCCCTTGGTTCGGACTGGCCCCCTTTCCAGGACAACCGAGACGCCGACGTGACATGCCTCCAGCAGAGCAGTGCGCATACGAGCGTGAGAAACGCTGCGCGAATGTCGTCGCGTACCTCCCAGCGGATCCGCAGGCGGCGGAACCAGTGCAGATGGGCGAACGCGTGCTCCACGCCCACCGGTGGGCGCCCAGGCCGGAGCCGTGCTCGGTTCCACGTCGGGCGATCAGTGGCCGTACCGCCAACCTGGTCTGGAACCTCGGCGTGAATTTCGACTTGGGTTTGGCTGCGGGGTAAGGGGAGGATTCTTTGGCCGGGAGGCGGTCGCGAGGCACCGCACCACCGGGCTTCATGCGCGAGCGGAGCCCAGTTGGCCATGAAACGCGGCCATCAGGGCACGCCAGACTCACGTCCTGGTGTCACCGATCGCTTCGGCGTGGGCGGGCCGTCGCACATGCCTCCCGCGGCAGTTCTCGTACGGAAGGCCGCGGGCCCCCGGGTGCTGGGGGCGGTACCTCGAAGGCGTAACAGCCCGAGACCGGCCGCTCGTAAGCGAAGATGAACGTCCGCGGCGGTCCGTGGCCGGACATTTCCGCGACGACGGTGACGGCTTCGCCCTGCCGCGTCACGCCGACGAGTCCCCTGGCGGCGTTCGACGGAGGGACGATCTGCGCGATCTCCGTGTCGGGCAGGCTGCCGTCGGCCGCCGCCCCGCCCAGCCGGTCACGCAGTGCCTCGACGTTCTTCCGCAGGTTCTTCCTAGCCTGGGCCTCGTCACGTGCCGGCTGCGTCTCCAGCCAAATCCACCCGCAGACGAAGGACACGAGCAGCAGCCCCAGGAGGGTCAGACATCCGTTGAGGACGCAGCCGCCCGTCGTACCCGCCCGGACCTGTGATCGTCTCGCCATGGGCTCAGCGTGTACCGCAGGTACACGACAGACCAATGCGCTGCTCCACGTCGTGACCGAACTGCGTCGTCAGCGGCGGAGCACCCTCGCGGGGGGACACCAGGTTGCCGCACCTCATCCTCCGAACACTCCCGGTTTCCCGCCTCCCGGAGTGCGAACTCCGATGTGTTTGCTGCGTGATGCGGTCCGGAGGGAGGCGTTCGCGAAAGCGTGACGCTTCCGGGCCGAGTTCTACGAGTGTGTTACCGCCCGGCATGACGAACTGTATGAGCCGACGTACGTGCTGCTGTGCATGGCGGCGGCCTCGTAGATGACGGTGGTGTTCAGGCAGTCCCGGCGATGGCGTGACCGTCGGCCCGGCCGGGCCGACCGTAGGGCACGCCGCCTGAGCGGCGCACTCTGAGCGCAGGTACCCCTGGCTCTCAAGCGGCCCCGTTCAGCCCGGCTGTCGACGCGGCGGGGGCAGGCGCCGACTCGCCGCGTTGCGCACCCGCCGGGTCCGTCCCCGTTCGGCGAGCAGGCCGAGGGCCTCGGGCGAGGTGACGATCCCGGCGACCGAAGCGGTGCGCTGGAACCAATCGGACGCCCCGATGAGTTCCTCGGCGGTCCACGGCTCGTCCAGTGCGACCGCCCGGAGCAGCGTCCACTCGCGCAGGCGGCCGGAGAGGAAGGGACGGCCGTCGACGAGCGGGGCCATCCGTCGCGCCCAGGCGGTGAACGCCGGGCCGGTCAGGAGGTCGGCGGCCCGGCACTCGATGTGACGGTTGACCGCGGCCTGCGCCATCGCCGTGTCCGGGTCCCGAAGGACGGCGGCCACCAGCGCGGCCTCGTCCGCCTCCGACACCTGCTCCAGGTCCCGCAGGTAGTGGCGGTAGCGGTGGTGCTCCGGCGGCTCTTGGTCCTCGTCCTCTACGTGGTGCCCGGTCATGCGGTGGTCCTCTCTGTGGTTCTCTCCGGTCTCCCGCAGGTCGACGTCCTGAATGGCCGGTTCGCGCCAGCCCGCCCAGACAACATGATCCCCCGTCACGCCTGACCGTCTCGTAAAGGGCACCGCAGCACTCCTCCACGCCACACCCGGACCAAGCGAGACGAGCCGCGTGGGGCGTCGCGGTGGCGTGCAACGGTCCGTTCCGGTCCAACAGATAGTGGGGGCCTACTCCGTGCGGCCTGTGCTCGCTCACCGGCCAACTCGACGACGACTCCACACTGTGAACGCGATGCACACCTCGGTCCCCTCCACAAACGACCGCCCAACCGCTGCTCCTCCCCGTGCCACTCATACCCGGATTCAAACCCCGACCTGGTACCGGACAGCGACGCTCTCGTTCGCCACGGCGTCGGAAGGACGGTCAGCACGACTGCGGAGCGACCCCGCACGTCCACGCGAAACGACCCCAGGTTAATAAATGAACCACCATTTATTAACGTGCTACGGTCGATCGCGAAAGGAGGGCCCATGCCACGCCCCCGCACCACCAGCGACACCGAGATCCTCTCCGCCACCGCGCGCGCCATCGGCGCCCACGGTCCCGGCAAGCTCACCCTTGCGCACGTCGGCGCCGAGGCCGGAGTGTCCCCGGCGACGCTCTCCCAGCGCTTCGGGTCCAAGCGGGGCCTGCTGCTGGCGTTCGCCGCGGACGCCGCCGCAGGGGCCGCCGAGCCCTACCGGAGGGCGCGGGCCGCGCACGGCTCGCCGCTGACGGCGCTGCACGCGGTCGCCGATGAGTTCGCCGGCCACATGTCCACCCCCGAGGAGATGGCCAACCACCTCGGCATGCTGCAGCTCGACCTGACCGATCCCGAGTTCCGGGCCCATGCCGCCGCGCACACCCGCGCGGTCGACGCGGCATTGCGGGAGTTGCTCGCCGACGCGGTCGCGCAAGGCGAGCTTCCGTCGGGCACGGATGTGCCGCGCCTGGCGCGCGCCGTCCAGATCACCACCGACGGCTCCCTTCTGCGGTGGGCCCTCACCGGCGACGGCAATCCGGCCGCCCTTCTCCATGAAGACCTCGACCACCTGCTCAGGAGGACCCCGTGACCTTCACTGCCACCGTCTTCATCGGCACCAGCCTCGACGGCTACATAGCCCGTCCCGACGACGACATCGAATGGCTGACCTCGCGCGGCGAGCGGGCCGGCGACATGGGCTTCTTCGCGTTCCTCGACTCCGTCGACGCCGTGATCATGGGCCGTAACACCTACGACAAGGTGATCGGCTTCGGCGAGGAGAACTGGCACTACGGTGACCGCCACGTCGGTGTCCTGAGCACCACCCTCCCCGAGCAGGCCGACCCACGCATCACCGTTTACCGCGATATGGACAGCCTCCTCGCCGACCTCGACAAGCGCGGGATCCAGCACGTCTACCCCGACGGCGGACGCCTCGTCCAAAGCTTCATCCGCGCGGGGCGGGTCGACCGGTTCATCATCAGCGTCGCCCCGGTCCTCATCGGCACCGGCCACCGCCTCTTCGGTGAGCTGATCCAGGACGTTCCTCTGCGCCTGGACTCGGTCGCCGACGTCGGCGGCGGCTTCGCGCAACTGCGCTACACCGTGGAGACGTAGCGCGCGTCCTCCGCCCCTGGCGAAGGTTGGCCCGCCAGATGTGGCCGTGCCAGCGCACTGTCGGCCCTGTCCCCAAGGTCGGGGAAGCGGCGGAGGCCGGCGCAGATCGAGTGTTACGGTCCGCGGTCCCGTGTCGTTGAACCAAGCATGATCCGAACCCCCCGCACTTTCACGGCCACCCTCACTGTCGCGGCCGCGGCGCTCGCCACTACCGCTCTCCTGTCCGACGTGGGGGTCGCTGCGCCCCCGGCCTCCGCCCCGTCCGACAAGGTCACCATCGACGTCGTCAAGGTCAACGGCTCGGGGTGCCGGCCCGGCAGCGCCTCGGTCGCGGTCGCGCCGGACAACACGGCCTTCACCGTGACCTACAGCGACTACCTCGCGCAGGTCGGCAAGGGCGCCAAGTCCACCGACTCTCACAAGGACTGCCGGCTCGACCTGCGAGTGAACGTCCCGAAGGGATACACCTACGCCGTCCCCCAGGCCGACTACCGAGGCTTCGCAAACCTGCAGACGGGCGCAGTCGGCACCCAGAAGGCCGGCTACTCCTTCCAGGGCACGCGTGAAACTGCCGGCACGGACCACGTGTTCCACGGGCCGTTCCACGACAACTGGCAGACCACCGATACGACGCCTTCGGAGGCCGTCGCATGGCTGCCCTGCGGCCAGAAGCGGGATTTCAACGTCCACACCGAGCTGCTCGTGGACGGCGGACAGTCCGACACGACATCGACCACCAGCTTCATGACCATGGACTCGACCGACAGCAGCATCAACGCCACGTACCACCTCTCCTGGAAGAAGTGCCCGGCCCGCTGAGTCCGCTCCACGAGCCGCTGACGACGACCCGCCGCCCACGGGCCCAGGCGCGAGGACCTCAGGGAGCGGTGTCGGCGAGGATCGCACGACGGGCGCCGATCGCGGCCGCGAGCAGCCTCTCGTCCAGCATCGTCTCGGCGTCTCGCGTGGAGTCGTTGACCGGTATACGGGTACGCCGGTCGATCAAGGCCGTCAGCGACGGCAGTGCGGGCGTCGCGTGTCGGCCCATGCCTGCCAGGGCTTCCGAGTAGTACTCGCCCATCGTGTAGTCACCGAGGTGCGGTGTGAGGAGAGCGAGAATGCGGGGCAGGGCTGCGGGGCCGGCGTGGCGCAACCATAGGGGAGCGCATGCCGCTTGTATGCGTCCAGGCCGTTTGAAGGTGAGGTTGTACAGTTGGGCGGCCTGCCGGAACGTCAGCGGACCCGCGTCCAGCAGCGCCCCGAAGATCTCAGGGGCTCGTTGAAGTCGCCCCGTGTCCACGGGCTTGGCTTGAAGGATCTCGGCGGCGGTGGTGCTGTCGTACGACGGCTTCGGACTGCCGCACAGCCGACGGGACTTGGGGTACGGAGTGAAGGGGACAGCGGCGATCAGTGCGCCGTGTGTGTGCATCGCCGCCTCCGAGATGGAGGCGGTGGTGAGGGCTTTGGCCATGGCCGGGCTGACTGCTTGTCCGCAGTGACGGACAAGCAGGGGCAGGAGTTCTACCGGGGCCGCCCGCCAGTCATGGCAGGCCTCGCGGGCCAAGCCGGCGCCGATGTCCCGGGTGGCGGGATCGTCAAGGAGCCGCGCCACCAGGGTGTAGACGTGACGCTCGCGCCCCAGCCCGTACAGGACCCGACCCCAGCGCCACCCGACGCCGTCCAGATGGCGCGCAGCCTCCTCGGCATCGGCGAGCAGCGCCCTGTCGAGCGGCAGCCACTGCCGCGGCGGGGCGACGCGCAGGGTCTCCAGCCGGGCAAGGAAGCGGACGGAGGCCAACGGGTCGTTGTGCAGGTGCGCGACGGAGCCCCGGAGCCAATCGGCGAGTGCGGTACGCACCACGGGCTCGGTGAGTTCACCGAGAGCCCTGAGCGCGACGTCGTGGCTTCCGGCGTGCACGACGAGATACGCGGCCCGGCGCCGTACCTCTTCATCAGGGTCGGTGAGTCGCGCGAGCGCGGCCTCGGCGGCCTCGGGCCACGGGTGCTTGCCCCTGGGGGACGACAGGAGGTCCATGACCTCACGACGGACGAACGCGTTGCCGCTCCGGGCGAGTTGAAGCAGCCGGACGGGGATGGGGCCGGTGTGGTCGGCCCGTATCGCGTCGAGGACCGCGATGCGGGCAGGGTGGCCGGCAGTCGTGGCGTGTCCGGCGGACACGGCCTCGTCCAGCCACTTCATCGGACGGGGCGGCCGTCGCCCTTCCGTGCAGAGAATTCGATCATGCGGCTGATCATGTCACGCGCAGGAACCTTGGGCCACGACATTTGTCTCTCCCACTGGGCACCATGTCGATCAGGCTGTGCCTCCCCGCTCATACCCCTCTCCCTCCCCGCACTCCGACGCCTGATCACTCGCCTCATCCGACCCCGCCCCCTCCCAAGCCCCGGCCACGTCCTCCGCCGGTCCTGCCGGCGCGGCAAAGGGCAACATCAAGCCTGCGTCAGCCACGGCACACGACGAGGCCGCGACGCCGGTGCCACCTGGCTCATCCCTGACCCGGCCGGACAGGCCGGCCGGGCCCTCGTCCTCATGGGCATTCCGGCCCGTGCCGGCACGCCGTCCGTGCGGTGGCCATCACGGCGCCAGCGTGCGGACACCCGCTCCTTCCGCCGTACGAGCCGTGCGTTGCGCTGCGGCTCGGGCCACGCCGCTCTCGTCCACGACGAACCGCCCGTTCGCGGCGCCGTTGAACGTTCCGTTCTTGATCCACTCGATCAAGGCTGCCTTGACCGTGGCATGCGGGCCTGCCCACGGGCGGCCGGGACGCCCGCCGTACGGCGTTCCCGACTCCGGCGTACAACGCGGACCGGAACAGCCCTCGAGATGCATCAGGTGGCTCGCGCACTGCACCTGCACCAGCACCTTGTTCGTCATCGATGCCGGCAGGGCGTTGAAGACCGCGACGGCTGATCCCGGGGGAACCCCGAGGTCCTCGACACCTGCCATGACCAGCGTCGGCGGTGTCAACTGCCCGGCCACGGCGGCGTTCCAGCCATAGGTCGAGAATGTCGGTGTCCGGTTCAGGCCGACCGGGTTCCCGGGGTCGTTCCCTCCCCAGCTACGCCCCAACTCATCTTGTTGCAGGGTCTGTTCCCACAGTTGCTCCTGGCTGCCCGGTACGACATGACCGGTGCAGGCGGCCTCGCGCTCCGGGGGAATGCGCCAGCCGGAATCCTGTCCCGCACGGGTCGTGAGCGTCAGCGGGAAGGTGGCGAATCCGGTCGGGGGCGTCGTCTCCTCGGTGGGTCCGCCGAAGAACGGCGACAGGAACGCGACACGGTTGACCTTGGCGATGGTGGCGGCGCTTCCCGGAAGGACCGGGTTGGCGGCATACAGTGTCCGCCCGACGTGCTGGGCACCGAGCGAGTAGCCGAGCAGGGTGACCTTGCCGTCCGTCGGCTTGGCGCGGGCGATGGCGTCGTCGATGACCTGGCGGATATCGCGTACCCAGACATCCGTGCGTGCGAAGCGGTGGTTGCTGGAGTGCGGGCGCCGCTGTCCGTCGAGCGGGTTGTTCAGGAGCAGCGTTCCCTGCTGGTCGAGGGGGAAAGCGGATTGTGGGTGCGGTCGCACCCCTCCGGGTACGGGCAGGAGCCGTCCGGAAGATACGGGCGGAGGCTCGCGTTGCCGGGGTCGTTGAGGCCGTCGTCGAAGCGCGTCGAGCGGCCGTAGCCGAGAAGGCTCGGGGCGAAGGTGTCGATTCCCGCCGAAGCGAGCCTCTTCTGGAGGCTGAGGTGTCCGCCGCCAGGAGCGGGGTGTCGCAGGTCGAACACCGCGGGGCCGGGGATGGTGCGGCCGTGAACCAGTACCGCGGCCCTGTTGGGAACCTTTGCGCACTTGCCGTGGGCGTACACCGGCCGAACACGGTGGACGTGGAGCCTGGCCCGGCGCCCGTCGAACTGAGGATCCGGCATCAACCCCGGCGGCACCGTGAACCGCAGCCAGTAATCCACGACCTTGCTGCCGGTCGGCTTCTTGTCGCAGCGCACCGGCCGGGAACCGACGGTGTCAGCAGCCATCGACTGGGTCGAGCCGACGCCCGTCATCAGGCTGAGGGACAGCGCAGCCACCAGCCACGACCTTCGCAGACGCCACACCCTCCCCGGCCTGTGGCCGGTACGCGTACCCGACAGGTGCTCATCACCTTCTGAACTGGTGTGCATCACTGCTCCCAACCGGCTGCTCCGGATCGATCCCGCAGCCGCCGGACTCGCACTGTTCGCGCCAGTCGCCGCCGACGGCCGTGAGCAGCATGCTCCGGTGCAGTCCACCCCCCGCCAAGCAGGCTCGGCCGAACAGACTGCCGCTCCACACAGACGGTCCAGACGAACGAGTCCGATGTATGAGCTGACCGCCGATGCTCGCGAGCGACGTAGCGTTTGAGGCGGCGGACGGCTTCGCGTGCGGCTGTTGCGACTTCGGGGCCGGCGGTGGTCGTCGCGTCGCGGGGGCGGCCCCGGGAGCCCGTCGCGTGCTGCTGTGCCCCCCTGTACGAACACAACCCGGCGAAGGCCGCCCGGTCCCCTTCCGCGTCCACGCCGACATCACGCGAGAAGCAGCGGACCGGGCCACGGCCACGCGCCCGTTCCGGGCTCCGGCAGCCTTTCCGGCCACAGCGCTAGCGTGGGGCCATGAGGACCATGGGAGGACATCCCGTCTCCGAAGGCCGCTTCCGCCATCGCGGCGCGGAGCTCGCGTACGACGACGCCGGGCACGGCCCGCTCGCCGTGTACGCACACGGGGGGTTCGGGAGCCAGGCCAACGAGGAGCGGATGGGCCTCTTCGACTGGGCACCCGTCCTGGACGCCGGGCGGCGCCTGGTCCGCTACGACGCCCGGGCCCACGGCCGGTCCACCGGCGAACCCGTCGCCGCCGACTACACCTACCCCTCCCTCGCCGACGACCTGCTGGCCCTGCTCGGCCATCTGGGAGCCACGGAACCCGTCGACGGCATCGGAGCCTCCATGGGCTGCGGCACCCTCCTGCACGCCGCCCTCCGCGCGCCCGACCGGTTCTCCCGGCTCGTGCTGCTGATCCCGCCCACCGCATGGGCGACCCGCGAGGCCTACGCACGCGCCAACCGGACGGCCGCCGACACCATCGAACGCCAGGGGGCGCAGGCCTGGGAGGCCGCCAGGACCGGCCGGCCCCGTCCGGCGGCCGTGGCGGACGTCCCCGAACTGCCGCCGACACCCGAGGAGCGCGTCCTGCCCTCCGTACTGCGCGGCCTCGCCCTCAGCGACCTGCCCCCGCCCGCCACGATCGCCACGCTGCGCCACCCGACCCTGATCCTGACCTGGGCGGACGACCCCGGCCACCCGCAGGCGACGGCCGACACCCTCGCCGCCTGTCTGCCTGACGCCCGGCTGCGCGTGGCACGCACGCGAGCCGACGTCGGGACGTGGGGAGAGCGCATCGCGGAGTTCCTGACGCGGCCGCCGCGCCCAGACACGGGCGCTCCATGCCTTTAGCCACCCACCTGAAGAGACCGGAACAGGACCGTGGACGCCCCCAGCGATCAGGAGATCATGACGAGGGCCAAGGCCGTCGGTATCGACCTGTCGACCTGCGCTGACCGTACGAACCGTGCCCTCGGGGGTCCGGCCAGGTCATCTGCCGGGACCCGGGTCGGGGGCCGACGCGGAGGGAGCCCGCCGCGGCGCCGCCGACGCTCTGCCGGCCGCTGACCGGTTCCATGCACCCATCGCCACATTGCGGGGGAGTACGTCCACTGCACCGCCGAGAAGCCCGCCCGGCCTCACAGGCTTCGCACTCCACCCGCGCCGGGACCTCGACGCCGTGACAGCCGGGCCCGCTCTCGACTCGAGCTCCGGCAGCAGCGAGGGCGCGGTCAATCGGCGGCCGAGGCGACGTAGACCTACAGGCTGGTCAAGGGCGGGACAGGTGCACGCGCCGTTTATTCACTGGCGGGAGGTCAGCTGGCCTGCTTGAGTGTGCTCGCGACCGCGCCCCCGATGCGCCCGGCTGCGGCTACTTCCTTCTGACAACCAAGTGATGCCGCCGCCCCTTTTGATCTCGGGCGGCGCGGCCGCACCTCGCCCCGTCGGACCTCTTGGCCGGGGCCGTCCGTTCTCTGGATCCGGGGGGATTCACTGCCTCGCTACACCCAGCGCGTTTCCAAGATCTGGTCCGAGATGCTCGTGGCCCCGCACGTCTCGGCGGCAGCCGCCCGCGCCACGTCCGCCCCCGCGATCCACCACTGGCGCACCGGCCAGGCCATGCGCACCTACGAAGGCGGTCCGGGCATCGTCCGGGAGCCCCGGGAAGAGCTCTTCCTCCTGGCCGTGGGCAACTTCGTCTCCCAGCGGACCTTCTACGAGAGCGGCCAGGAGCGCGACGACCGCTACGCCCGACTCGTGGCACAACTAGCCGTCGAGGACCCCGTATGGACGGCCGGCCTGCTGCGCTGGCTCCGCAGTGAGGGCAACATGCGCACCGCGTCCCTGGTGGGCGCCGCCGCGTACGTCCGAGCCAGGCTCGAGGCCGGGTCCGCCGGCGGCCCGTCCAACCGGTCTGTGATCGACTCGGTGCTCCAGCGGGCCGATGAGCCCGGAGAACTGCTCGCCTACTGGACCTCGCGGTACGGACGGAACGTGCCGCAGCCCGTGAAGCGGGGCATCGCCGACGCCGTGCGCCGGCTGTACTCCTCCAGGTCCCTGCTGAAGTACGACACCACCTCCAAGGCCTTCCGCTTCGGGGACGTGCTCAACCTCGTGCACGCTTCCCCCGACCCGGACAAGCCCTGGCAGGGTGCCCTCTTCCGGCACGCCCTGGACCGCCGCCACCACCCGGAGCGGACTTCCGTGCCGGCCTCCGACCGGCTGCTGACCGCGCACCGGGCGCTGAGGGAGCTGCCGCTGGACGAGCGGCGGGCCGCGGTGACCGGGCCGGGCGGTGCCGAGCGGCTGGCTGCGGCGGGCATGACCTGGGAGGCGCTGGCGGGCTGGCTGCACGGACCGTTGGACGCCGCCGTCTGGGAAGCCGTGATCCCGTCGATGGGCCCCATGGCGCTCCTGCGGAACCTGCGGAACTTCGACGAAGCAGGGATCTCGGACGAGGCGGCGGCGCGGGTCGCGGCACGCATCTGCGATGGTGACGAGGTTGCCCGGTCCCGGCAGTTCCCGTTCCGCTACCTGGCCGCCCACCGGCACGCGCCGTCGCCGCGCTGGGCCGCACCCCTGGAACGGGCACTTGGCCACTCCCTCGCCAACGTGCCGGCCCTGCCCGGCCGGACGCTGATCCTGGTGGACCGGTCCGACTCCATGTTCTGGGACACCGTCTCCGAGCGGTCCACGCTGAGCCGCGCGGACGCGGCAGCCGTCTTCGGGACCACCCTGGCGATGCGCGCCCAACACGCGGACCTGGTGGAATTCGGCTGGTCCAGCGCGCCGGTGCCGTTCGGGGCCGGGGAACCGGTACTCGAGGTGCTGAAACGATTCCACAGCCTCGGAGGCACACAGACCACGGCGGCCCTGCGCGCCCACTACCGGGACCACGACCGCGTGCTGATCGTCACTGACGAGCAGGCCGCACACCACGGCCCCGGCAGGCCGGCCGAACCGGTACCGTCCGAGGTCCCCGTGTACACCTGGAACCTGGCGGGGTACCAGCCGGCCCACATCCCTTCAGGGCCCCACCGGCACACCTTCGGCGGGCTCACGGACGCGGCGTTCCGGATGGTCGGTCTCATCGAGGCCGGCCGCCACGCCACTTGGCCGTGGACCGCAGATCCGGCGTAGTCCACATCGGCCCGGGAACTGCGGAGGAGCAGCATCGGCAGCTCCGCTCAAGCTCGTCTCAGCAAGAGTGTTGGGGAGGGGGATGCGGGGGATGCCCCGACCACAACCCGGCGGCCTGAACGGGCGCTTGACCTGGTGGAGCAGCCCCAGGGCGACGGCCGGGACGTTGGCGGACGCCTTGACGCTCTGGGCGTCCAGCACGCACGCGCTCGGTTCGGTGTCCCGGCCTCGGATGGGGCCCCTGCGCCACCGCGCCAGCTCCCGCAAAGGACGTGGACGCGAGGCCACTTGGGCAGGGAAAACGCAACTTCGACAGGGCCCGCAGGGGCAACTACGTTCATGTGGTCTTCGGTGGTCGACCACGGCGCACACGGGTTCCTTCGGGCTGGGCCAGCCGCGACGGTATGAGCCGGTCGCGCCCCCGAATCTTCGTCCCCAGGCGTAGCCCCCAACCGGGTCGCCAGGCAGCCCCAACCAGGGAGAGACACATGCCCCAGCTTGCTCTGTACACATTCGGTGTCCTGAAGTCACCTCTCGCCGATCCCGCACCTCTCACGCGCGAGTTCTACGACATGGGTGAGGCCGTCTACGGGAAGATCAGTCACCATCCCGGATTCGTCGCGCGTGCCGAAGCGGCAGACGGTGACCGGGGCGTGCTCTTCGAAGCGGACTGGGGTGCGTGGGGAGAGTTCGCCGTACCGACTTGGTACGGCAAGGGCCAAACTCCGGAAACCACTGCCCTGGCCGCGACCCTCTCGCTCTGGACCGACCTGCGGTCCGCCTTCGACGCCGTCTACACCGGTCTGCACCGTGAGGCGCTGAACAGGAGGTACGACTGGTTCGAGAGGACAGGGCACCCGAATTACGTGTTCTGGTGGGTCTCCGACGGCGTCACACCCACCTGGCGGGACGGGGTTTCCAGGCTGGAACACCTCCACGACCACGGCTCCGCACCGCACGGCTTCACCTTCCACGACTCGTTCGCCCCGGACGGAACTCCGACCAGGAAGGACGCGACTTCGTCGGCATGACGTCCCGGCACCCTCCCCACGCAGGTCGGCGGTAGGACGGCTCAGTCCTGCACGGCGCCGTTGTCGTCCAGCCTCACGTTGCGGTGCTTGATTGAGCGGGTAGGGCCGGGCCGGGCGATGTCCTCACCACGGATCTCGTGGCCCTCGGCCTTGACGCGGGCGCCGGCGGCGTCGCAGGCCGAGCGCGCGGAGCTGGTCCTGCTGTTCGTCTGCGGGCGGGAGGTGTAGTCCCCCGAGTCGAACCGCTTGAGCGTCGTGACATCGAGGTGACGCCTTCGCGGCCGGCGTCACAACACGTCAGGTGCGTGCTCCTGGGCGGGATCCTTGGCTGTCGGGTGTTTCGGACCGCCGGCCGGGTCGGCGGCGCGCAGCGCCGCTTCGACCCGGCGGTTGCTGGTCATGGATGCCGTGACGGCCGTCATCGCCAGGAGGAGAACGGCGGCGGCGTAGAGCGGGGTGCGGATGTCGTACGTAGTGGCCAGCCAGCCGCCGAGGAAGGCCCCGAACGGCGCGGCGCACATGGCCAGCATGCGGGAGGTGGAGGCGACCCGGCCCATGAGGTGGGCCGGGACGATCGCCTGCCGGAGCGAGGGCCCGAGCACCATCGTGGCGCCCATGCCTGCCCCGCAGACGGCGAGCGCCAGCCCGGCCACGTACGGGTTCGGGGCGGCGGCCAAGCCGAGGATGGCAAGCCCTTCGACGACGGCCGTGCAGGTCAGTGCGGTGCCGGTGCCGAGTCGTCGGCCGAGGTAGGAGGCGATGCCTGCACCGAGCAGACCGCCGGTGGCCTCGGCCGTGAGGAGCAGGCCGAAGCCGTAGGTGTCGATGCCCAGGCGGTCGTGGGCGAAGAGGGCCAGGACGGTCTCCACAGCGAGGAAGGCGATGTTCCCGACGGCAGGACGGAGCGCGAGCCCGAGCAGCAACCGGTCCCGGAAGACGTACGACGCCCCTGCCCGCGCCTGCCGGAGCAGCGACTCGCGGACCTCCGGTACGGGCCGGGGCATGGAGGGAAGCGACCGTACGAGCAGTGCGGAGAGCGTGAACGACACCGCGTCGGCGAGCAGCGGCACCGCCCGTCCGAGTGCGAGCAGCGCACTGCCCGCAGGCGGCCCCGCGAAGCCGGACATGGCGGTCTGGGCTCCGCGCAAGCGAGAGTTGGCGCGTTCCAGGAGTGCGGGGTCTCGGCCGAGCAGGTCCGGCAGATAGGCCGTGGCGGCCGTGTCGAAGAAGAGTCCGCCGAGGCCGAGCAAGAAGGCGACGGCCGCGAGCAGCGGAATGCTCAGTACGTCGAGCGCGGCCGCTGCCGCCGGTATCGCGAGCAGCACCGCACGGGCCGCGTCCATGACCCACATCGTGCGTCGGCGGTCCCAGCGGTCCACCAGCGCACCGCCGAGCACCCCGAAGAGCAGCCACGGCAGCGTCCCGGCGGCCGTGACGACGGCGAGCGCGATCGGATCCCGCGTCAACGTCAACGCGAGCAGCGGCAGCGCGGCATGGGACACGCCGTCACCGAGCGAGGACACCGTCTGCGCAGTCCACAGCCGTCCGAACCCGGTCGGCAACTTCTTTTCACTTGAGGTCACTTGGCGCCCCCCTCGGCCTGCTGCCGCGATGCCGGGTGGAACAGAGCGAAGACGAGTGACGCGTCCGGCAGCGACGGATCGGACAGCTCCCGGTACTCGTCCGCCAGTGCCTGCAACCGCGCCCCCAGCTCCGTGAACTGCTCCTCGGTGAGCCGCAGATGCGCCATCCGTACGTGCCGCTCACCCACCGGCGAGGACTCAAGGTCCGCCACCGCATGCCGCATCAGCACATCCGGCCCTCCCTCGCCCGGATCCGGCAGCACGATCGCCCGCGCGGCCATCGCGTAGTACCGCTCGGTGACCCCCCGCACCTTCCGCGTCCGGACCACCTTCACCAAGCCGGCCCGCTCCAGCAGCCGTACGTGATAGCTCGAGCTCCCCTTCGCAAGGCCCACCCGCTCGGCGATCTGCGTAATGGTCGCCGGCTCGAAGCGGAGCACGGCCATGATCCGGTGGCGTGTGAGATTGGAGACGGCGCGCAGCTGCTCGTCCGTGGTGACATGAAACGTCCCGGGAAGATCATCGGTAGGCATGCGAGCAATGGTCAACGATTCTTGACCATTGAGCAAGGGGTTTTTCGCGTGGGCCTCCTGAAACTTCATCCGCTGCCGATCCGGGCAGAAGTCGAACGACTGCTGGAGTCGTCCCTCCATGGTTACGGCCGTGCAGTGCTTCCCGGCGCCCCAGCAGCCGCCGGGGTGCGGCGGGGCCTCGGCCCCTTCAGCGGTGGTCAAGGCTTGTTCGGCGCGCCGGAGTTCACCGGGCGGGGAGGCGATCAGTATCCGCATCCGGGGAAGTCGGGCGGCAGGACAACACGGTTCAGCCCCCCGGACTGCGCCCGACGGGCGGTGACCCCGACGCCCGATCTGCTCCTGGACGGGCGGCGGTCACCAGTCGCGGACGGAGTCCACGCCTTCGAACAGTGCGTGCGAGCGGCGGTCAGTCCGCGGCCCACGGCTGTCTGGGCTTCGTCCGCCAGGAAGCCCAGGGCGTCGAACAGGTCCTCACTCGATCCGGAAGGCGTCCCGGGTGGCCTTGTACTGGGCAACGGCCCTGCTAGGCCTGGGACACCGTCCTCTGGCCCTGCGTCCCGGCCTGGGTCTGCCAGGCCGCCGCCGGCCGGGGTGGAGGCTATGCAGCATACGGAGCTGGCTGGCGGCCGCGTCGACACGCATGACCCGAGGTCCCGGACGTCGCCTTCCAGGTCCACTACGCGCCCTTCACCGAGCCGTTCTCATGACTGGCCGGGGCCGTCAAGGCGTTCCGTGGGACCGGCGAAGGAGAGGAAGAGAGTCCGCGTGGTGAGCAGCCAGGTGTCGTCCACCTTGCGGAACGTGGCTTCGTAGTGCCCCACTTGGACAGGGGGCCGCGGCGGTACGAGGCCCTCGCTGTAGCCGTCGACACGGTACGTGGTGAAGTAGGTGGTGGCGGCGGCGGTGTCCGCAGAGGTCACGGTAACCAGGATGTTGGTGCATATACGGCGTGACAGTCGGTCTGCGGGCCGGTTGCCGAAGTAGATGCGCAGGGCGTCGTGACCCGCAATGCGACGGTCGCCGGCGGGCCATTCCCAGGTGCCGTCCTGCGTGAAGAGGTCCGCCACCGAGCCCGGGTCCCCGAGGTCGAGCCGGTGGACGAACTCGACGACCAGTCGCTCACAAGCCCGCTCTGCGAGCAGGCGCTCCATCGGGTCAAGAGTGTCCGCATTCATGATCCACTCATACCAGGCCGCCCCTGGCTGAGGCAGCCTCACCCGAGTTGGGCCGGCCCCGGTTCCGGGCGCATGTTCTCCAACCGCAGGCTGTATCAGGCGTGCCGTGTTCTGACACCTGACATCTGAACCTGACACCCTGTCCCCATGGACACAGCGAGTGCAGCAGAGGAGATCACCGAGGCGGCGTGGGCGCGGCTTCTCGCTTCGGACCGCGTGGATGGTGCTGTGGTGCGAGCTGCCTATGCCGAGCCCCGACTGCGCCGGCTCTTCCCGTGGGTTGGGATGTGGGAGCTGCACTTCAGCCGATGTACCGAGCATCCCTGTACGTGGGACGTGCCCTACATCGCCCCCCGACAAGGCGGGGGCTTCGTCGTGGCGGGGCCGTCCAGGGCGGAGTACGTCGGTGAGGCTGACGCAGCCGAAGCAGCCGTCAAGATGGTGGCGGGGCGCTTGCCTCCCGGGTGCGGGCGAGCGGTCGTCGGCAACCGACACGACCTCGCCGCTTTGGAGCAGGAAGCGGTCAGTCTGACCAGCCCCTCGCGCAGCGGTCCCAGCACAGGAACCGGCGGACCGACCGCTCCACCAGACGATCTTCTCCGCCGGCTTCCTCCCTCCACCAGCGTGAGCGACCCCCCGACGGACCGGAACACCAGCCTTTGATCTGACACTTCAGGTTGGCGGAATCACAAGGAGCCACTCGTCCTGCCCGGGTGCGCATCGTTCAGGTACGGCAAGGAGGTCTTCTCACCTGTCGGCCGGCGCGGGCATCACGGCGGCTCCGCGACGCTGAAGGAATCCGACTGTGGACAGCGGCCGGCGGCAGACAGGGACCGTCTACCCGTGCGCGATCACCGCGTCCTCGATCTCGACCTTCATCTTGGGCTTCCCGCCGCCTGCGGGGCTGGAACCGTCATCTCCGGCCTGCCCGACCTTCTCCAACAGGTCGATGCCACCGGTGATCTTGCCGAACACGGTGTAGTCGGGAGAGAGCCGCGAGTCGCCGAAGACCAGGAAGAACTGGCTCCCGTTGGTGTCCGGGCCCGAGTTGGCCATCGCGAGGGTCCCCTTCGGGTATGTGGCCCCTTCCGTGTTCTCGTTGGCGAACTGGTAGCCCGGTCCACCCGAGCCGCTGCCCGTTGGATCCCCGCACTGCAACATCTTCAGACCGGTAACGGCACTCAGGCGATGGCAGTCGGTCTTGTCGAAGAAGTTCTTCTCGGCCAGGAAGACGAAGGAGTTCACGGTGCAAGGCGCCTTCTTGCCGTCCAGGTCCAGGCTGATGTCGCCCCGGTTGGTTTTGAGCACGGCCTTCACGGTGTCCCTGTAAGCGGGTTTGGCAGGTGGCGTTCCCAGGTTCTTGGGTGCCCCCGCTTCCTGGGCGGGGTTGTACAGGCACTCACCGGCCTTCCGAGCGGGGGGCGCCGCCGCCTCGGAGGGGCCGGCACCGGTGAGGAGACCGGCAGCGAGGGCGGTGCAGGCCGCAACCCGTACGGGGGTGGAGAACATGTGGGTCCGTTCAGAGCAGACGAGGGGGGCCCGATCTTGATATCGGCGTCCGGTGAAGAAGCCAAGGGACATACCCCGCCTGTCCTTCATTTGGGGGAACCCGGCGGCACGCGTGTGACCAGGCACCCCTGATACCTGGGGCACTGAGTCCCGCTCGGCCCTTCCGCACAGAAGGGCCGCTCGTCCCGCCGGTGCGCACCGGCGGGACGAGCGGGGCGGGCTGGTTCAGCGGGGTGCGGCCGGGATCAAGCAGGTTCAGCGGGTGCAGGCGATCCCGGCGTTGGCGCCGTAGTAGCCGGGCCCGAGCCGGTAGGAGTCGGCGTAGAGCAGCGCGCACTGCTCAGGGGTGAACCCGCTGATCAGGGCGTGTCGACGGGCCATGTTCTCGGCCTCGCGCTTGGCTTCCTTGGGGCTGTTCTCGTACGCCCAGCCCGTGAAGACCTGCCGCTCCTGCACGGCGGCGGGGGCGCTGACGCTGCCGCCGGTGCCGGCGTGGGCGGCGGTCGGAACGAGCGCGGCGAGGCCGGCGAGGGCGGCGAGGGTGACGGCGGCACCGCCGCGGATGAACCTGGAGGTCATGTCAGTGTTTCCTTTCTCGGTGATGACTCGGTGATGGAAGCGCCGGGATTCAGCGCTGGCAGAACAGTTCGGCGACCGCGGCGTACACGCCGAGGCCGGCCCACCGGACGTCGGTGCCGCGGACGTGGCACTGGGTGGCCTGCCACTCGGCCCACTGGGCGTGCATGTACGCCATCCGGACCGCGCCGTCCACCGCCTGGGACGGCCCTGAGCCCACCCCACTACCGGTGAACGTCCGTACCTCCGGCACGGCGGCCGCCTTGTTCGGGGAGCCGCCGCCGCAGTCGGACCGCCCGGCCGCGGCGGCGCCCGGGTCGTAGGAGCTGACGGGCCCGAGCGGGCACGCGTCGGTGACGGAGGTGCGGGCGGCACCTGCCGGGGCCGCATGGGCGGAGGTGATGCCGGCGGCGATGCACGCCGAGGCGGCCAGGGCCACGGCGGCAACGCGCAGAGGCAGGACGGACGAGCGGCTCACGGATTCTCCTCACGGTTCGCTTCGGTGGTCACGGGCGATCCGTGCACCGACCCGGGGTCCGTACGGTGGCGGCCCCTCGTCATCGAGGCTAGGTCGGCACTCCGGGCCTGGGGCACCCGCCCGTTCGGGCGGGTTGCCGCCCCGACGGCAGGCTGCTCGCCGTCCTCCCGCAGCACATGACGAAGAGTCAGTCAGCCAGGGACGCAACCCGCTCGCGCCGCAGTGCGTCACACCACGTGCACGACCGAATGAGGGGGGTGTTCGTGGGCGGCTCCGGGGGGAACGGCTCGCAGATACTGCAGGACGTACGGGCGGAGTTAGCGAGGTGTCGGCAGGTCAACCTGACCGGCCCGCTTGGGGTGGGAAAGTCACACCTCCTCGCGCACCTGGACGGCGCCACGAGGGTCGATCTCGACCCCGACCCGCCCGGTGCGCTCCATGCGCTGCGCCGGCACCTGGCCGAGCCGGCCGCCGCCCGGTGCACCCTGGTGGTCGACAGCGTCGACGGCCCGCAGCGGGTGGCGGCCGTCAGCGCGGCCCTGCACGACGCCCGGCACCGGCAGCCCGGCAGCCTGGTCGTGGTCAGCCGCCGACCGGTCGCCACGGACCGACGCTGGACGCACCCCGTTGCCGCCGTCGCCGTCGCACCCGCCTGCGAGGAGCGCATCACGGCCATGACCGCCGACATCCGGGAGCCCGGCCTCCGAGCCCTGCTGCACCGGCTCGCCGGGGGCATCCCGCTGCTCGCGGACACCGCCCGACGCGCCCTCGCCGGCGGGACGGAGTGCGAACCGGCCGGCGCGGTCGCCGACCGCCTCGCGGAGGTGGTGCTGGAGCGGCTCGGCCGCGAACTGCCGGGCCGGCGGTGGCAGCACGCCCTGCGGATGCTCGCCACCGTGCGCACCGCGGACGAGCGGCTGCTGCCGGGCGGGCCCGACCAGTTCACCAGGCTCGCCGCGCTCAGCATCGTCGACCGCGACGCCCTCGGCCTGCGGATCGCCGAGCCGTACCGGACGGTCTTCGAACTCGCCTACCGCTGGCGCCGGCCGGAAGCGTACGAGGACGCCCGGAACCGGGCCCGTGACTACCGGCTGGCCCTGCTCAGGCGTGCCGGCGACGGCCAGGAGCGCGCCGCGCTCGCCGATCAGGCGCTCTTCCTCACAGGTGACCCACTGGTGCGCCGCGAGCTCTTCCCCGCCGGCGAACGCGCGGTGGGCTTCCGCCGCGCCTGCGCGGCGGACGGGGACGACATCGCACGGCTGATGGACCGGTGGGCCCGGCACAGCGGCTTCGACCGCCGGCGGAGCGCGCGTCTGACCGAGCGCTGGGCCGGCCACGACATTTCCACCTTCCACCTCGCCCACGACCGCGACGGCCGGCCGATCGGCGTGGCCAACCTGCTGCCGATCGGCGCGCAGAGCGCAGACTGCGCGGAACCGCTGCTCCAGCAGCACAGCGGGACGCTGGCCGGCGGCGGGCTGTTCCTGGGCGCGGCCCACAGCGACGACCCCGCCGCGCGCGCCCTGCTCCTGCGGTACGTCCTGCGCCAGGGGGTCGCGGCCGGGCGCCTCGTGGTGTCCACCGCGAGCCCGGACTACCAGGAATTGGTCCGCGGCCTGGGCTTTCGCGCGCACGGCGCCGTCCACGACGACGTCTACCGCTGCGGCCACCGTCCGCAGGTCTTCAGCAACGACCTCGGCGCCCCCGATCTACCCGGCTGGCTGGAGCGGGTCGGCAGCGGCGAAGGATCCCCGGGCGGGCCGTCGGCCGAGGTGCCGCACCTGGCCCCCAAGGAGTTGCGGGTCCTGCTCGAATACACCTCGGGCCTGACCCTCGACTCCGCCGCCCGCCGCGCCGGCATCGCCCCGAACACCGCCAAGTACTACCTGAGCCGGGTGAAGGCCAAGTACCTGGCGGCGGGACGCCCGGCCCACACCAAGATCGACCTGGCCCTGCGGGTCCGTGAGGACGGACTCGACCGCGTGTGACGGGGCCGCGGGAGTCGGCCGGGCGCCTCCGGCTGATGGAGTTCTGACCGTTTACCCCAGGGGCGCGGGTTCCCGGGCCGGGAGGGGCGCGGTCAGCCGGTCCGCGCCGGCTGGGACGGGCACGGCGGCGAAGAGAGCGTTCTGCTGTTCCTGGAGTTCCTTCTTCCGCTCGGGACTGGTGCCGGGAAGGCGCTGCTCCTCGTACAGCTTGTGGGTGGCTTCCTGAGCCGCCTTGCTGGCGGGCGTGTGGAACTGAACTTCGAAGAGCTGCCCTGAGCGGGGGGCGCGCCAGCCGGTGTTGAGCCCCTTGTATCCCTGGGTGCGGCCCCAGGTGTTGGACCACTTCGTGCTGTCGTTGCCCCACGCGGACAGCACCCGCGCGGCGGTTGTGACGCCGTCGGTGTACTGGTCATCGCGCCACTGGAGGGTGTAGCGGACGGCGTCGCTGAGGGTGGCGAGGGCCGCCTCGGCGCTCTGCCCCGGGTTTTCCTTGAGAGAGGTGGCGACCTTCCGCTTGAGGGAGTCCGGGGACTTGAGCCGGTTGTCGAAGCCGATCACCTCAGCGCCGGCGATCCAGGCCGCGGCCCGTACCTGCGGGCTGATGTTCCGCTCGGCCCGCTTGGCGTTCTCGACGTACGCGTCGACCCGTTCGTTGTCGGCCGGGCTGAGCGAGAGCCCGCCTTCCCCGGTCCATCCGTCCTGCGGCTGCTCGGCGGCAGCCGTCCGGGAGGTGCCGGCCTTGTCCGGACCGGCGGGGACGGCCATGGCGGTGGAGGCGATTCCGGCGGACAGTGCGGTGGTCAGCGCGGCCGTGATCGCGGCTGTGATCGCGGCCCGGGTGACGGTACGGGGGGTGGTCATCCGTGTGATTCCTGCCGTTGCGTAGGAGTCGTTACGCGCGGCACAACTGGTGTACGGGGACCGAAGTGTCGTGTGGACGTCCGACCGGGTCATCTTTGGCCGGATCCGCACGCGGCAGGCGCCGGCCTGTCGGCCCGAGATCTGTACAAGAATCGGAGCCCCGGAGGACTGGTGAAGGGAGATGGCCGTGAGGCACACGCTGAACTTGTGGCGTCAAGAGCTCGGAGAGGTCCCCGAGTCGGTCTGGCGCCAGACCGAGCTGCGCGTGCTGATCCTCGCGGACAACGCGCTTACGGCCATCCCTCCGGCCATCGGTCAGCTTCACCAGCTGAACACCCTGGACCTGGGCCACAACGCGCTGACGTCGGTGCCCGAAGAACTCGGAGAGCTGACCGAACTCAGCGGCTGCCTCTACCTCCACGACAATCAGCTGACACGGCTTCCGGATTCTCTGGGGAACCTGACCCGGTTGCGCTACCTCAATGTCGGTGAGAACTCCCTCACCACCCTGCCGGAGATGATCGGTGGGATGGGCGGCCTCATCGAGCTCAGGGCCCAGCACAATCGGCTCACCCACCTGCCCGCTGCCATCGGCCGGCTCCGCAACCTGCGCGAACTCTGGCTACGCGGGAACGAGATCGAGCACATGCCGATGTCGGTAGCCGGCTTGCGCGAACTACGCCACCTGGACCTGCGCGAGAACGCTCTGATCGGGGTGCCGGAGTCACTGGCCGGCCTCCCGCGCCTGCGTCAGATCGACCTGCGGAGCAACCACCTTGGCCGGCTGCCGGAGTGGCTCGCCCAGATGCCCTCGCTGGAGAAGCTGGATCTGCGGTGGAACGAGATCGACCCCTCGCTACCGCTCCTCGGCGAGCTGGAGCGGCGGGGGTGCGTCGTCCTGACGTGACAGAGACGACACCCCCCCTCGCCACCGTGCCACTCCTCCTCGTGAACAAGCACCAACCGGTTGATCATTCAACGCCGCTGACGCGCAGCACTCGAAGAGGATCGAGAAGCGCTTCTGAGAGGGAGGCGCCCCCTGAAAGAGAGACTGATCCGGCGGACTGCTCAGATGTCGCGGACGTACCAGTCGAATCGTGTTCCGTCCGCATCAGGAAGCTGCTTGGTGTAGGTGAAGCCCGAACGTCGAGCGACAGCTGCCGACCCAGGGTTCTCCGCGGCCACCTGGATGACCGCTTGAGCTGCTCCTTCTGCTGCCGCGTACTGGCAGACCAGGTTGACCGCACGTGTGGCCAACCCCTGGCCGCGCCAGGCCGGGTAGAGCCCGTAGGCAATGTTGACCTGCCCGGGCGCGAGCCCCGCACTCTCGAATCGAACGTCGATCGTGCCGGCCAGAGTGGACTGGGAGCCGACTCGTATTCCGAAGGCACGCAACGGCCCACCGATGTCCCACTGTTCCACGCACTGGCGGAAGTACGCCTCAGTGCCGGCTCGTGTTCCTGGCCCACCGTTCAGCCACCTCACCAGAAGTTCATCCTCACCCGCCACGTGCGCGTCAGCGTCATCCACGCGCAGAGGGGACAGGGTGACTACGCCGTCCGACAGCTTCGCATCATCCATGGATGGACTCTTGGCTCTTCAGAGCCCCCATGCAAGGGAATATCCACGAGGGCCACTCGGCGCGAGCGGCAGCCGAACCCAAGGGCTGTCCCCGTAATCCCCGGCGGGCGCACGACGACATCACGGGACTGCCCTCAGGAGAGGTCCTTCCCCATCAAGGTGCACATCGTTTCGTAGCGGCGCAACGACCCGTCCGGCGCGCGCTCGTCCCACGAATCCGGCTGACAGTCGAATGCGACATAGCCCAGTCGTTCGTAGAGCGCCCGGGCCCGGTGATTGCCTTCCTCCACACCGAGCTCGGCCCGCCACAAACCCCGGTTCCTGATGCGTTGCTCCGCCGCGTCGACCAGGAACGTGCCGATCCCGCACGACTGCAATGCGGGATGGACTGCAAGCTGCCACAGCGTGCCGACGCCCTCCTTGACGCGGTAGTCGACCCCGCCTTTCGCTACGGGAATGCCCGTCGGAGGGCACACCGCAAGGTAGTCGACCTCGCCCAGCCGTACACGCCGCAACTGCTCCGCGACGCTCATCAAGTGGTCTTCAGTCCCTGACCACCCGCACGACGCCAGATCCCCATGCACCAGATCGCGCGCATGCAGCTTCAACACAACGTTGATCATCCCAACCGCCTCCAGCCGGCCAGCATCCGTGCCGACCACACGGGACGCAACACCGTTTCCCATCCGCGCCCTTGGCTGGCCGCGACACGAGTCCCACTGGCCGGTGTCTTTGTACCCTGCCCAGCGTGTTGGGATGGGCTGCGCATAGTGCCCCACCGAGCAGGATCTCGGCATGGTGGGGGCAGGCTCTCACCCGTGCGGGGGACGGGCTCCACCGGGGAAACGATCATGCCTGGTCCAGTTGGCCGGAGTGCCCGAACGGGCGGATCGGAGTTCAGGGCGCGGGCGTGCGCTGTGAGCCGGACGGGCGCCTCCGCGCGCCACTCGTGTGGCCGATCCCCGGTGGTGAGCGTGCTGGTAGCTCTTGTGGCAAAGCTGCCAGCCGTGGTGCCGACCCCCGCCCTGCAGGGCCGACGGTCGGCTCACGCCCCTCAACACGAAAGCGAAGCCCCCGTATGCCGTTGACCGCGCAGTACGTTGCCCAAGAGCTCGAGGCCGCGAGCAAGGTCGGTGACCCGGAAGCCGACGAGCTGGTCTCGGAGCTGATCGACAACAAGGAGATCGACGGGGTCAACGCCCTGTTCCGTACCATCGCCACCCTCAAGCCCGGCCAGGACCACTCCCCTCTCCCCCCGAAGTTGGGCGCGTTCCTCAAGAGCGCGGAGGCCGACCCGCCGGGGTGGACGGCCGCGGACGTCAAGGCCGCGGAGAAGTTCTTCGACCGGCACCGCGGCGAGGTCGCCATGCTCCAGGGCACGGTCGGCCTGATCGGCACCTACCTGTCCCCGACCGGGGCGTTCACCCTGCGCTCCACCGGCCGCCTCGGTGGAGTAGAGGGCCCGGGCCGCCGGCTGTCCCAGTCCTCGCGCCTGTTCGTCGACATGGACAAGAAGAACGCGCTGACCGACGGCACGCTGAAGGCGAACGTCACCAAGGTCCGCCTGGTCCACGCCTCCGTCCGCCAGCTCCACAAGAAGTCCGGCGAGTGGGACTACGGCAAGTGGGGTGAGCCGGTCTCGCAGAAGTACACCACCGGCGCCGCCTGCGTCTTCTCCGTGCAGATCCTCCAGGCCATGCGCAACCTCGGCCTGGACGTCTCCAAGGACGACGCCCACGGGTTCATGTGTGCGTGGCACTACGTCAACCACTACCTGGGCACCCCCGAGAAGTGGGTTCTGCCGAAGGATGCCGAAGAGGTCGACCGGCTGTGGAACCAGGAGCGCGACAAGGAGTGGAAGAAGACCGACGACGGCGTCTTCATGACCAAGCAGGCCGTCGACTACTACAAGAAGTTCTTCCCCGGCCCGTCGCATGACGCGTTCATCGCCATGGTCCGCACAGGCCTGGGCGACAAGTACGCCGACATGGCCGGCCTGCCCAAGGGGCTGCTCTCGGCGGCCGGCAAGCCGATCGCGGCCGGCCACAAGGTCGTCAGCGGCATCGGCGGCGGCCTTCTCGGCGATCGCGCGGAGAAGGCCGCGGGCGTGAACCCCTACAAGGACATTCTCGGTGTCGCCTCGACCGCGTTCCGCGACATGGAGAAGGCCGCGCTCACCCAGGGCCAGGACGACCAGCCGCAGATGCACCAGGAACTCGGCGACAACCGCTGACCGGCCGCAAGCCACCGCGTGGCACCGCCCGTGGGCGGTGCCACGCGGGTCACCCGCAGCGGTGGGCAGGCTGCCCGGCCGGACCCGGCCCGGGAAGCCCTCCACCGGCGGCCGGGGGGCGTCCCTTTTCGGCTCCGTTCTCCTCGCCGCGGCGCACTTCACGCCGCAGAATGCCCAGGGTGTCCGGATAATGGATGGAGCGGCGAGTGGAAGGGGACATCCCGTGCGATCGGCGCGGCCGGGGGGCGAGAAGGCTCACGGCCCGTTCTGGTCCGAGCCGGGAGTCCTGCTCGAGCACGTGCCCGTGGCCGTCCTCGGCATCGATGACGGCGACCGCGTCTGCTACTGGGGTCCCGGCGCGAGGGACCTCTTCGGGTACGACTCCGCCGCGATCCTGTCGAAGCCGGGCGCCCTCCTCTTCGCCGAAGCGCCCCGGGGCGCCCCCGATCCGTGCGCCTCGCTGACGGAGCGGGGCCGGACCCAGGGGTACTGGCGGGGCCGGCTGACGGCACGGCACCGGGACGGCACGGTCTTCGACTGCGGCTTCCGGGTCTTCTCCATGACCGGAACCGGAGGGCCTTCGATGGTGATGGTCCTGGCGAGCCGTAGCGACGAGCTCGATCGGGTCAAAACCAACCTCGCCTTCCTCGACGCCCTCTTCGAGACCTGCCCCATCGGCCTGGTCATGCTCGACCCGGACCTGCGGTACGTCCACCTCAACCAGGCGCTCGCCGACATGGACGGCCTCCCGATCGAGGCGCACCTCGGACGGCGCATGGACGAAATCATGATCATGTCCGACGGCGGCGAGTACCAGCGCATGCTCCGCGGCGTCGCCCTGGGCGGTGCGCCGGTCGTGGGCGCGCTGGTGGGCATGCGCACACGGGGACATCCGGACCGTGACCAGGTGCGGTCGGTGAGTTTCTTCCCCCTGAGCCAGGCGGTCGGCTCGCGTCCCGGAGTGGGCGGTCTGATGCTGGACGTGACCGACCGGGAACAGGCCATCCTGGAAGCCACCGCCAACCGTCGGCGGCTGGCCCTGCTGGACGGGGCCTCCACGCGGATCGGGACCACCCTGGACGTGAACGTCACCGCCCAGGAGCTGGTGGACGCGTCCATGCCGGATTTCTGCGACGGCGCCGTGGTGGAAGTCGTGGAGTGGATGGACGAGACGGAGGATTTTGATCCGGGGCGGCCGCTGTTCACCCGCCGGATCGCCTCCGGAACGATCCTGCCCCCTCCGGCCACCGAGCTCGTGAGCGGAGTGGAGAAGGTGCGGTATCCGCCCGGCTCCGTCATCCACGACATGCTGAGGACCGGTCGCGCCATCTCCGCAGTGGTGGACGAGGAGTTCGTGGCCCGGACCGTCCTCATCGAGTCACGCGCACGACTGATGGCCGAGAGCGGTCTGGCCTGTGTTCTCGTCGCCCCGCTCATCGCCAGGGGCACGGTCCAGGGCATCGCCATGTTCGGCCGGTCCGCGAGCCGGCCGGCCTTCACCCGGGAAGACGTCAGCCTGGCCGGGGAGCTCGCGTCACGCGCCGCGATCTGCCTGGACAACGCCCGCCTCTACAGCCGTGTCCAGGACATCGCCCTCACCCTGCAGCGGGCGTTGTTGCCGAGCGCGCTGGCGACCAGCCCGTACGTGGACGTGGCCCACCGGTACGTACCAGGCAGCCGGATCACCGAGGTCGGCGGCGACTGGTACGACGTGATCGACCTGCCGGGCGGCCGGCTCGCCCTCGTGGTGGGCGATGTGATGGGGCACGGGGTGTCCGCCGCCGCGGCCATGGGCCGCCTTCGTATCACCACCAAGGCCCTGGCCAGGCACGACAGCGAGCCCGACGCCCTCCTCACCGAGCTGGACGCGTGCGCCCAGGAGGCGGGCATCGAGCTGGCGACGTGCCTGTACATCGTCTACGACCCGAGGAGCGGACGCGCCCGCATCGCCAGCGCCGGTCACCCGCCGCCCCTGGTGCTCCGGCCGGACGGCGCGGTGGAGACCCTCGGCGACGTCCTGGGCGTCCCTCTCGGCGTCGGCGGCTGTCCGTTCCGGACGATCGAGGTCGAACTCCCCGCGAACGCGATCCTCGCCCTCTATACCGACGGCCTGATCGAGACGCGCGGCGGGGACCTCGACGTCGGCCTGAAGGCATTGCGTGCCGAGCTGGGCAGGGCGCCGGGGACGCTGGAAGCGACGGCGGACCGCATCCTCGCGAGCCTGCGCCCCTCCCCGCCGTCCGACGACACGGTTCTCGTCCTCGCGCGCGTCCGCCGCGCCGCTTGATGCGTTCCCGACCACCGGTGGCGGAGCCACGGCATGGCCCCCGTCCTCAGCCCGGGACGGCCTGGGCCCAGCCGCGGTCGACGGTCTCCCTCGCCTTTTCGGTCTGAGCCTCCGTCGGGAACGCCGGCGTGCCCTCGACCGTCGGCAGCTTCTTCGCGGAGGCCTCGTCGAGGGTGCCGTCCTTCTCCATGGCGTCCATGAGGACGGGGCGGGCGTAGGCGCCGAGCCGCAGGTTCTGACCCTCCGGGCTGAAGAGGTACTCCTGCCACAGGCGGGCCGCCGCGGGGTGCGGGGCGTCCTTGTTCACCGCGGTCGCGTAGTACTGGGCGAAGCTCCCGTCGAAGGGGATGGCGGTCCGCCAGTCGACGTCCGTGCCCCTCGCGCGGAATTCGTCGGCGTATCCGAGGTTGAGGAAGTCCCAGTCGATGCTGATCGGCGTCCGGCCGTTCGCGATCGTGGCCGGGGTGGATTCGACCGGGATGAAGTTGCCGTTCTCGCTGAGCTCGCCGAAGAAGTCGATGCCGGGCCGGATGTCGTCGAAGGAACCGCCGTTCGCCAGGGCCGCCGCGTACACCCCGGCGAAGGCGGAGCCGGACCGGGTGGGGTTGCCGTTGAGCGCGACCTTGCCCTTGTACTCGGGCTTGCGCAGGTCCGCGAACGTCGACGGGCAGGTCTTGACGCGCTTGGCGTCACAGCCGATCGAGATGTAGCCGCCGTAGTTGTTGTACCAGCGGGCCCGCTCGTCCTTCTGTTCCTCGGGGATCTCGTCGTACGCCGCGACCTCGTACGGAGCGAGCAAGCCCTGCCGTGCCGCGGACTGTGCGAACGAATCCCCCATGTCCACCACATCGGGGGCGCGGCCTTCGCCCCTGTGCTCCTTCAGGGCGTCGATCTCCTCCTGGCTGGTGCCTTCCGGGTTCTCCACCAGGACCTTGATCCCGTACTTCTTCTCGAAGCCGTCGATCAGGGCGCCGTAGCCGGCCCAGTCGCGCGGGAGCGCGATCGTGTTGAGGGAGCCCTCCTTCTTCGCCGCCGCGGTCAGCGCCGCCATGCCGCCGGCGTCCGCGGCGGAGGTGGCCACCGCGGGTGCTCGGGGCGCGGCGGGGGGCTCGTCTCCGCAGGCGCCGAGGGGCGCCGCCGCGACGGCCAGGCAGACGGCGACGGAGGCTGTCCGGAGACGGGGTACGGGCACAAAGGCTCCATAACGGTCAGTCGCGTACTGATCGAGGCCAGCGTACGGTCGGCGGCCTCGGCAGGGCAGCCCCGGACCGGAGTGTCCGCCGTCTGCCCTACCGCCTGCCCTACGGCTGTCCTACCGCCCGCCGTACCGGCGTGTCTCAGAGCCCCTCGTCGTCCCACCCGGCCAGGAGCGCCTCCCCAAGATCCATCGCGGGCGGCGCGGCCCCGTCGTGGAGGGCCTGCTCACTCCAGATGATCTTGCCGCGTGCGGTGTACCGGGTGCCCCAGCGCTCGGCGAACTGTGCGACGAGGAACAAGCCGCGGCCGCCCTCGTCGGTGGCCTCCGCCCGGCGCAGGTGCGGCGAGGTGCTGGAGCCGTCGGAGACCTCGCAGACCAGGCTGCGGTCGTACAGCAGTCTCACCCGGATGGGCTCGGAGCCGTAGCGGATGGCGTTGGTGATGAGCTCACTGAGGATGAGTTCCGTGGTGAAGGCGATGTCCTCCAGGCCCCAGTCCGCCAGCCGGCGGGCGCAGGCGCTGCGCACCGGGGACACCGCCGCGGGTTCGGGGCGCACGTCCCACTCGGCGATCCTCGCGGGGTCCAGTCGGCGCGTGCGGGCCACCAGCAGCGCGACGTCGTCGCCGGGCCTGACGGGCAGCATCGCGTCGATCACCGCGGTGCAGGTCTCCTCCGGAGTGCGGGCGGGCCCGGCCAGGGCGGCGCGCAGCGCTGCCAGGCCCGCGTCCGGATCGCGCTCGCGGCTCTCGATCAGCCCGTCGGTGAAGAGCGCCAGCAGGGATCCTTCGGGCAGCGTGAGCGTCATGGTCTCCATCGGCAGCCCCTCGCCCAAACCCAGCGGCGGGGAGACCGGCACCTCGGGGAAGGACACGGTTCCGTCGGGGCGGACCAGAGCGGGGCCCGGATGCCCGGCGGTGGCGGCCGTCACCTGCCCCGAGACGGGGTCGTAGATGGCGCACAGGCAGGTGGCTCCGGTGATCCCCTGCCACTCCTGCTCGTCCGAGTCGATGTGGGTGACCAGCTCGTCCAGGTGGCTCAGGAGTTCGTCCACGGGCAGGTCGAGGGTGGAGAAGTTGTACACGGCGGTGCGCAGGCGGCCCATGGTGGCGGCGGCGTGGAGACCGTGGCCCACGATGTCGCCGACCACCAGGGCCACGCGGGTGCCGGGCAGGGGGATGACATCGAACCAGTCACCGCCCACCCCGGCCTGGGCGGCCAGATAGCGGTGCGCGACCTCGACGGCGGACTGCTCCGGCACGCCGCGGGGCAGCAGGCTGCGCTGCAGGGTGACGGCCATGTGGTGCTCGCGGGTGTAACGGCGGGCGTTGTCGATGGACAGGGCCGCCCGGGCGGTCAGCTCCTCGGCGAAGGACACCTCCTCCTCGTCGAACGGCGGGGAGTCCTGTCCCCTCCAGTAGCCGGCCATCCCCAGCACCACGCCCCGGGCCCGCAGCGGTACGACGATCAGGGAGTGGATGCCGCGGTCCAGGATCTGCAGGGCGTTGGCCTGGTCCTGGGCCCGCCAGCGGTGGGTGGCGCGCAGGTCCGCCTCCAGGACCGCGTGGCCGCCGGCCAGCGCGGCGGCCACGGGACCGGTGGGAGCGAACCGGATCAGCTCGCCGACGGGGGAGAGCGGGTGGTCGCCGCGGAGGCCGGCGACGGCGGTGCGGCGCATCTCGGTGCTCGATTCGGGCGGCTCCTCGCCGCGCAGTACCGGGTCCAGCAGGTCGACGGTGACCAGGTCGGCGAACCGCGGGACCGCCGTCCGCGCCAGTTCCTCCGCGGTGCGCTCCACGTTCAGCGTCGTTCCGACCCGCACCCCCGCGTCGTAGAGCAGTTTCAGCCGCTCGCGGGCCACCTCGGCCCTGCCGGTGAGTGCCCGCAGCTCGGTGGTGTCCCGCAGCGTGACGACGGTCCCGGCCTTGCCGTAGGGGGCGGTGGGACGGATGTTCACCGCCAGCAGCCGGTCGGCCGCCATGTGCAGCTCGTCGCTCGCGGAACGGCCCGATGCGATCGGCTCGGCGAGCCCCTCCTCCAGACCGAGGTCCGTGACGGGGAGCCCTTCCGCGTCCGCCGGCAGATCCAGCAGCCGCCGCGCCTCGTCATTGGCCAGCAGCAGCCGACCGCCCTCGCCGAAGATCAGTACGCCCTCCCGCACCGCGTGGAGCACCGCGTCGTGGTGCTCGTACATCCTCGTCATCTCGGCCGGTCCCAGGCCGTGGGTCCGGCGCAGCAGCCGACGGCTCACCAGAGCCGTCCCGCCCGCGGACAGGCCGAGCACCGCGGCCGCGCTGCCGAGGACGACCGGCAGCTGCCGGTTCACCATGCTCTGGACGTTCTGGACCGTGACCGGGGCGGAGACCACGGCGATGACGGATCCGTCGGCGTCCTTGACGGGGACCACCGAGACCACGGACCGCCCCAAGGAGCCTTCGAACGTCTCGGTGAAGGACTTGCCGGCCGCCGCCCCGGCGAAGGGGCCGACGACGTGCCGCCCGATCTGTTCCGGGTCGCTGTGGGTGAGGGTGAGCCCGTCGAGCGTGTACACGTTGATGCCGTCGACCCCGGCGATCTTGCGGGCGGCCTCGGCGCTCGGCTGGAGCACCGCGCTCGGATCGGGGCCGCGCAGGGCCGCGACGATCCCCGGCGATTGCGCGAACGCTCCGGCGGCGGCGAGCGTACGGTGCCGGGCGTCCAGCATGCCGGCGCTCTGAGCCTGCACCACGAGCGTCACCACCGCGGCGGCGACGAGAAGCGCCACGACGGCCAGCTGGAGGAGGAACACCTCGCCGGCCACGCTGCGCGCGCTCAGCAGGGACAGGCGCTTCGGCCGCCGTGCCGTTCCCTCGGGCAGCCGGACGTGCTCCTGGGGCTTCTGGGGCTTCGGGGACTCCTGCTGGTGTCCTGAACGGGGACGCCGAGGGGAGGAGGACGAGCTCGTGGTCGAGCCGAACAGCCGACGCCGGACATGTCCAAGGAGGTCGGTCATACTCCATTTTCTAACCACCCCCGGGTGGTCGGCAGCGGGGAGCGACGGTCGCCGAGCGGTAGCGCTCAGGGGCGCCCCGTGGAGGGCCGATCCACGATCCGCGAGAAACGTTCACGCAAGCAACGCTCGTTCTGGCCGTGATCGTATTAGACTCGAGCGCCCAGGGTGATTCGGTGCGGGCGGAATGGCGGTGACCTGGACGTCCGCCACCGTGGCGATGCCGTGCCCTCTACTTCGAAAGAGCACTCCTATGCGCGTTCCCTTGCGGTCGGTCAGGTCACGTGACACCCCTTGCTTAGAATCGGGCGAGCCACCGCTCCTCTTCAGCGGAGGGGGCGAAACTGCCGCCGTGCCGCGTCCGGTGGCGCCGCCGGCCGACCGGGAGCGGGAGTCGCACCGTCTGCGGAGCGTGGTCGAGGCCTGTGCCGAGGGCCGGTCGACGGTCGTCGAAGTCACCGGCGACCCCGGACTGGGCAAGACCACGCTCTTGGCGGAACTGGCGGCGCGAGCACGGGAGAGCGGCCTGACCGTGCTGTCCGGCCGCGCGTCGGAATACGAGCGGGAGCACCCCTTCGGGGTCATGGCCGAGGCCCTGCGCGCCCCTCTCGAAGACCCGCAGCGGCTCGCCGAGGCGGCTGTGGACGACCGGACGCGGGAATTGCTGGATCTGGCATTCGCCCATCCCTCGAAACGCGACGCCTCCCCGGGCTCGGCGCCGTCGCTCATCGTCGAACGGTTCCGGCTGTTCGGCGCGGTGGCCCGGGTGCTGGAGGGCACACGCCGGGCCGGAGGCGTTCTCCTGTGCCTCGACGATCTCCACTGGGCCGACGAGGGTTCGCTGGAGCTGCTGCACCATCTGCTGCGGCATCCTCCTCACGTCCCCGTGATCCTCGCTTGCGCCTACCGGCCGCGCCAGGCGCGGCCGCGGCTGCTGACGTACCTGTCGCAGACCGCCGACGGCTACCGGGCCGAACGACTGCGCCTCACACCGCTCGACCGGAGGGAGGCAGACGCATTGCTCGGCACGTCACTGCCACGGCAACGGCGGGACGCGCTGTACGCCGCGAGCGGCGGCAACCCCCTCTACCTCGAAGTACTCGCCCGGTTGGCGGCGCGACCCCGGGAAGGCGAAGGCGAAGGCGACGCGACGCGCTTCGCCGACCTGCCGCGCTCGCTGCGGGCCGCGCTGGTCAGGGAAGTGGCCCTGCTCGAGCCACAACAGCTCACCGTGCTCAGGGCCGCCGCCGTACTCGGCGACCCGTTCCAGCCGGCGCTGCTCGCGCCGGTCGCGGACCTGCCGCCGGCGACAGCTCTGGCCGCACTGGACACCCTTGCCCGGATGGACCTGGTCCGCCCCGGCGGATCAGGCCGGATGCTGGAGTTCCGCCACCCGCTGCTGCGCAAGCTGATATCCGGTGAGTCGCCGCCGGGCTGGTGGCTGGCGGCACAGGGCAGAGCCGACCGGGCGCTGCGCGACGCCGGCGCCGGCCCGGTGGAGCGGGCGCCCCACGTCGTTCGGTCGGCCCAGCCGGGCGACCCGGCCGCGGTCCGGCTGCTGTGCGAGGCGTCCGAGCACCTCATGTACTCCGCCCCGGCGACCGCCGCGTCCTGGCTGCGGGCCGCGCTCCAGCTGCTGAAACCCACCGCCGCATCGGGTGAACCGAGGCTCGGCGTACTGCTCGCGCTGGCGCGGTCCCTGGGGCTCACCGGCGACCTCGCCGGCTTCCGGGAAACGCTCGGCGAGGCGATGAAGCTGCTGCCGTCCGGCCGGTGTGCGCGGCGGGTGGAAGCGGTGGTCCTGCAGGCGCACGTCGAACGCATCCTCGGCAGTGCCGGCGAGGCCCGCGCCGTGCTGGAGGCGGAGCTGGCGGCGTGGCCCGAAGCCAGTGCCGTCGCCCACCCCCTGCGGCTGGAGTGGGCGACCGTACGGATGATCCAGCGAGCGTACGACCAGCCGGCCGCGCACCTGGACACGGCGTCACATCACGCCGCAGGCACCGGCGACCGGGGGACCCGCACTGCCGCCGCCGCGTGCCGGGCCCTGGGCGCGGCCTACGGAGGACGGACCACGGCTCTGCTGGCGCATGCCACGCGGGCCGCGACGGCCGCGGACGCGATGGAGGACGAGGAACTGACCGCTCTCCTCGACCCGCTGAGCCAGCTCGGCTGGGCCGAGCTGCTCGCCGAACGCTACGACGACAGCGTCCGCCACACCAGCCGCGGTGTCCGCATCGCCCGGCGTACCGGGCAGAGCCATGTCCTGCCGTACCTCCTGCTCGCTCACACGTGGGCGGTGCGTGAGGTGGGCCAACTCACGGAGGCGGTCGAATCGGCGGAGGCGGCCGAGGAGATGGCGCATCTGCTGGCGAAGCCCGACCTGGGCGGCTGCGCGCTGGCGTTGCGCGCGACAGCGATCATGCTGCGGGACGATCCGGCGTCCGCCGCACCGCTCGCCGAACGCGCCCTGCGGACCGTCCGGGCCCGCGGGCGTCTGTGGGGGCTGACCGCCGGAGTGCTCGCCACCGTACGTTTCGAACAGGGGCGGCTGGACGACTGCCTCACGCTCATGCAGGACATCGTGGACCGGCCCCGGCACTCCGGGCCCACGCACTCCGCACGAGCAGCCTGGTACAGCACCGCCGCACAGGCCGAGGCTGCGCGCGGCCGGCCGGCGGCGGCGCACGCGTGGGCGCAACGAGCCGAGGACGCGGCCGGGGCGGTGGGGCTGCGCGGACAGCTGGGACACGCGGCGGTCGCTCGCGCGTGCGCCCTGGGCCCCGACGGCGCGGATGCCGCCGTGGAGCTTCTGGTCTCCGCGTCGGCGGACTTCCACTCCACCGGACAGGTCCTGGAAGAAGCCCGGGCCCGGCTGTTGCTCACCCACGTGCTGTCCCGGGCGGGAAGCTTCGACGAAGCGGTGGAGAACGCCGGGCGCGCCAAGCAGACCGCGGCGGAGTACGGCGCCCGCCATCTGCACACGCAGGCGGTCAACGCTCAGCGCCGGATCGGTGCGCTGGGCCCGCGCGCGCGGGCCGCCGCGACCGCCGCGCTCTCGCGGCGGGAGCGCGCGGTCGCCGAGATGGCAGGCCGGGGCATGTCGAACCGGGACATCGCGGAGCTGATGTTCGTGTCGGTCAAGACGGTCGAGGCCCACTTGACCCGTGCCTTCCGCAAACTGGGGGTCGGCAACAGGTGGGCACTGTCCCAGATCTTCGGCACCACGGGCGCCGCGCAGGACGGCGACGTCACATGACTGCACGGCGGCCCGCGACGTCGGCGGATTGCCACCTCGGCGGCCCACGACGTCGGCGGATCGCCGGTTGAGATCGTCCATCAGGCGGCCATGGCGAATCCGTCATGGTGGCGGTCCCCCCTCCGGGGCGCCCCGTCATGGTGGCCACACCCGTACCCGTCCCGCCTCTCGGACGTCTAGCGTGCGGCCATCCACCCATCCACCCCTCCACGCACGGAGGTGCTTCATGGCCCTGCCCACGACATCACCGCCACGCACGCGGACCTCGCTCGCCGCACTCGCCCTGGGCGCATCGCTGGCCCTGCTGTCGTCGACCGTCTCGGCCCAGCCCGGCGCCGTCCCGGCTGACGGCCACTGCGCCCGCCTCTCGCAGCTGCGCATACCGGGTGCCGCACATCAGCAGGCCGACTGCCTGGGCGAGCTGACCACGGCGGGAACCGTGGACTCCGGCCACACCGACCCGGCCGATTGGGCCGGCCTGACCCCCAAGAACCTGGCCGTCCCCAGGGGTGTGCCCGGTATCCAGATCGACGGTTACTTTCCCGACACCTCGACCACCAACACCAACCACGGCTGGAACCACGACGCCCAGTTCGTCATCCGGCTGCCCGACCGCTGGAACGGCGGCCTGGTGGTGTCAGGAACTCCGGGCAACCGCGAGCAGTACGCCAATGACCGGGCCATCGCCGACTGGGTGCTCGCCCGCGGCTACGCCTACGCGGCCACCGACAAGGGCAACACCGGCCTTGCCTTCTACCGTGACGGCACCCGGCCCGGTGACGCCATCGCCGAATGGAACACCCGACTCACCCAGCTCACCCGTGCCGCCCGCGCGGCGGTCGCCCAGCGCTTCCACCGGCAGTCCGCGCGCACTCTGGTCACGGGCATGTCCAACGGCGGCTACCTCGTGCGCTGGCAGTTGGAGAACCACCCCGAGTTGTACGACGGAGGAGTCGACTGGGAGGGAACACTGTGGAGCGCGCAGGGCCCGAACCTGTTCACGTTCCTGCCGTCCGCCCTGCGCCACTACCCGGTCCACGCGGCGGGCGGGCCCGCCGCGGACCAGGCGCGTGACGCGATGCACCGTGCCGGCTTCCCCGCCGGCTCGGAGTTCCTGTGGCCGTTCCACCACCAGGTCTACTGGGACCTCACCCAGCGCATCTACCGGGAGGAGCTCGACCCCGGTTTCGACGGCCCGGCAGAAGCCGGCACGCCCTTCTGTACTCCGGGGACGCCTGCCTGCGACACCGACTACGACTATGCCGCCCGGCCCGCCGAAGTCCGCCGGGCCGTGCAGCGCATCGCGCTGACCGGACGTATCGGCAAGCCGCTGATCACCCTCCACGGCACCCTCGACGTGCTGCTGCCCATCAGCCAGGACTCCGACGTCTACGCCCGCATGGTCGAGGCAGCGGGCCGCGGCAGCTCGCACCGCTACTACCGCATCGAGGACGGCACCCACACCGACGCCCTCGTCGACAGCTTCCCCGACCGGCTCCGGCCCCTCCTGCCCTGCCACCGTTCGGCCTTCACCGCCCTGGAGGGCTGGCTCACCGGCCACCGCCCGCCCGCGAGCCACACCGTCGCCAGGCCTGAAGACGCCGATCCCTCGGCCCTGCTCACCCGCTGCAACCTCGCCGGATAGCCGGTGCCTCGCGGCGGCCGGGGCGGTCCTGCGCTCCGACACCGGCTGATCGCCTATCGCCGTACGGCTCCCGCGGAGGGGGCCCGTACCAGCTCCAGCGGATCGGTGGTGACGCCGAAGCGCCGGCGCAGTACCCGCCCCGCGGCGTACAGCCCGCACATGCCGTGGACGGCGGGGCCCGGTGGGGTCGACGCCGAGCACAGGTACACCCCGGGGAGCGGGGTGGCGTACGGATCCAGGCCGGGAACCGGGCGCATCGCCGTCTGCCACAGGGACAGCGCGCCTCCTGTGATGTCACCGCCGACGTAGTTGGGGTTGTGCTCCGCCAGTCCGGCGGCGGGGACGACGTGGCGGGCGAGCACGAGGTCGCGGAAACCCGGCGCGAAACGTTCCAGCTGCGCGGTCACCGCTTCCCCCATGTCCAGGGGTGATCCGTGCGGAACGTGCGCGTAGGTGTAGAGGGTGTGGCGGCCGGCCGGTGCGCGCGTCGGGTCGACGACGCCGGGCTGGACGGCGAGGACGTAGGGACGCTCCGGGTGCCGGCCCGCGGCGACCTCCCGTTCGACGCCGAGCGCCTCTTCGCGCGTGCCCACCAGGTGCACGGTGCCCGCGAGTTCGCAACCGGACGCCTTCCACGGCACCGGTCCGGACAGCGCGAAGTCGACCTTGCACGCGGCCCCGCCGTACCGGTACGCCCGCAGGCGGCGGGCGTACCCGCCGGGGAGCGCGTCCCCGGCGATGCGCAGCAGCCCGGCCGGGCTCAGGTCCAGCAGGACCGCGCGTGCCCGCGGCAGCTCGGAGAGGGACCCGATGTGCCGGCCGGTGACGATCCGCCCACCGCGGCGCCGCAGTTCGGCGGCCATCGCGTCCACGATGGTCTGGCTGCCGCCCAGGGGGATCGGCCAGCCCACCGCGTGTCCCAGGGCCGCCAGGACCAGTCCGACCCCCGCCGGCACGAGGGCCCGCGGCGGGGCGATGGCGTGCGCGCTCACGCCGGTGAGCAGCGCGGGTGCGAGGGAGCCGCCGAAGCGTGCTCCCCACAGCGGTGAGCCCTGCTCCGCGACGCGCAGCGCGAGACGGGCCGCCGTGACGAGGTCCGGAGGGGTGCTTCGCAGGTCCGACAGGGCGGCGCCGGTCAGCCCCTGCCAGCGGTCCACCAGCGGTCCGAGGAGCGAACGCCAGGCCGGCCCGTCCCGTCCGAGTCCGTCGACCGTGCGCTCCAGGTCCCGCCAGGCGAGCCCCGCCCTGCCCCCGTCGAGCGGGTGGGCGTACGACACCGTGGGACGCAGCATCCGTACCCCGTGCGCCGCGAGGTCGAAGGCGCGGAAGAAGGGCGAGGCCAGGCCCATGGGGTGGGCGGCGGAGCACACGTCGTGGCGGAAGCCGGGCAGGGTCAGCTCGGCGGTGCGGGCGCCCCCGCCGATGGTGGGCGCGGCCTCGTACACCAGGACCTCCAAACCGGCCCCGGCGAGGACGAGCGCGGCGGCCAGGCCGTTGGGACCGGCGCCGACGACGACGGCGTCCACCTTCCCGTCGGACCCCTCCCCGTTCCGCCCGGCGTACCGAGGGCTCATCCTCCCGCCGCCACGGTCCGGCCGTCCGCGGGGACACCTCCGCCTGGGGCCACCGCAACGAACGGCGAGAGGAACACATAGTCCGGGTCGTGGTTCTGGTCATGCCCGGTGTGCCTGGCGATCAGGAACTGGAACCCCTGCGGGGGCTCCTGACCTGCGCGGGAGTCCCGCACGGTCAGGCCCACGAAGTCCCGCAGCACCCGGTACGCGGGGAACAAGGTCAGATCCAGGCCGGGCTTGTTCATCAGCGTGATCAGCTCGGCGCACACGTCGAAGAGGGCCTTCTCCCGGCGCCGTTGCGGGAACCACAGGAGCTGGGACCAGGCCCGCGGCGTGATCCGCGTGGTCTCTTCCCAGGGCGTCGGAGTGCCGTCCGCCGTCAGCACGCGGTGCAGGACGTGGAAGTCGTGCTGGGCCGGTTCGGGGGCGAAGAACTTCCAGTTCGGTAGGAACAGTCCGCTCCTGTCATGGCTGCGTACGCGGTCGAATCCGCTGTGCGGATGCTGGCCCGCGACGGTCGCACCGAGCCACACCGCGAGCCCGCCGAGCATCAGCAGGGTGAGAGCCCCGCGCGACTCCGCCCGTACCGCACCGCCGTCAACGCGTACGGACGTCATGGGAATCCCCCTTCGTCTCGGTCCCCGCAGCGCCTTCGCCGAGGTTCGCGACGAAGTCCGATATCAGCTTGACGACGTACTGGGCCGTGTCGCGGTCCGTGAGCACGGAGTCGTGGTCGGCGCCGTCGATGACGTGGTGCGAGGCGTACGGAGCCGCTTCGGCGAGCTCGGCGTGGAGTTCCGCCTGGGCCGGGTCCTGGGCGGCCGTGTGTCCGGCCGTCATGACGAGCAGCGGAACACCAGGGTCCGGCAGTGTCCCGTCGAAGGAGGTGAACTCTTCCTGTACCGCCCGCCATTCGCGGCGCCCGGCCACCCACATCCGCGCGTCGCGGTACTGCGCCGTCAGCAGGGTCCGTACCTCCTCGGGCAGCGGGTCGACCCAGTCGGGGTGGCTGAGCAGTCCGCCCATGCCCATCTTCAGCGAGGTGGCGAGGGACGAGAGCGCGCCGCTGAACATCTTCTGGCCCTGTGCCTGCCGGGACGAGCGCTGCAGCTCGGCGGGATGACTCGAGTCGAGCAGAGCGACACCCACGATGCGGTCCGGGAGCCGGCCGGCCGCCTTCAGCGCCAGGTAACCGCCCAGCGAGTGGCCGGCCACGACGACCGGACGGTCACCCGCCGTGTGCCTCATCAGGTCGACGAGGTCCTCCACGGCGGTGTCCAGCCGGTACGCCCCGTCCTCGGGCCCGGCATAGGTGCTGCGGCCGTAGCCCGCCCGGTGGTAGGTCACGACGGGGAACCGCTCCGAGAGCCCCCGTACGATCCACTCCCAGTGCTCGGCGCTCGCGACGAGGCCGTTCTCGAGGATGACCACCGGCTGTGTGCCGTCGCCCGCCGCCGCGCCGGCCGGACCGGTGCGCCGGTACGAGAGCGTGTTGCCCGAATCGGCGGTGAACTCCTGCTCATCACCCCGGCCCCGCAGCACCTTGCGGCTCTGGCGGCTCTTCTCCACCTGAAGGACGGCCAGCGCGGCTGCCAGCATCCCGAGCGAGAGCACCGGGAGGGCGTCGTCGCGCCGCTCCACCCGGCCGTCCGCCGCGGTGCGCTCACGCGGCCCGACGGCGTACAGCACGGCCGGGTGCATGGAGACGAAGGACCACAGGAACCGGCCGAGCCCCATCACCCGGGCGTTGGCGAGGTGGAAGGCAGCCGCCGAGCCCAGCATCAGCGGAGCCGCCCGTCCCTTCGCGAGGAACACGGCCGGGAAGGCACACTCCAGGGCCAGCACACCGGCACACAGCGCGTGCGCGGCACGCGGGTGACGGCGCACCAGTTCCCAGGCGGTGCGGTCTCCGTAGGTCAGGGTCCGCATCACCCCGGCCAGCGCCCGGCCGCTGCGCCAGTCGGCACTGGTCATCTTGACCCAGCCGGACACCGCATAGGAAAGCGTCGACTGCAGAGCGACGAACCACAGACAGGCGTCCACGAGCCGCGGGTTCCGCTCGCCCGCCCGGGCGACCGCGGCGACGGACTGGACCAGGAAGGACACCTGGTCGGAACCGTCGGTCCCGTAGTGGTTGAGCGGGTACAGGACGAGCGAGGTACCCGACAGCACGGCGTTCGCCGCCACGCGCGCCGGACGGGGCGACGGCGCCAGCAGCGCCGCCGCGGCGCCCACCCGGGCGACGTGCAGCGCCCGGGTGACGCGCGGACGGGCGGCCAGGTCGAGCACTTTGCGGAGCGCCGGCGACCACGTCGAGAAGGTGGCTTCCCGGTTGACCTCCCAGTTGTTCAGCCCGCCGTGCCTGCGGTCCCGTTCCGTCGTCAGATACTCCAGGCTCGCCACGAGGTGCGTCGCCGCGCTCAGCCGCTCGCTGAGCGACAGGGCCGTGGCCCGGCTCACGGACGGCGGCGACAGGACGGCACGCATCAGCTTCGGCCATCGCGTCATGAGGGAAAGTCCTTTCTTTTCTGGCTTTCGTCGTGTCTCACAGGAAGCGGTGCGCGCTCCCGATCCGAGGCCGTGGACCTCAGCCTCGTGGACCTCAGCCGAGCAGTTGGTGCGAGACGAGCTCGGCGTACAGGGAGTCCTCGCGCATCAGCGCGGCATGGGTGCCCACGGACCGCAAGCAGCCGTCCTGGATCACGGCGATACGGGCGGCCGAGCGCACGGTCGACAGGCGGTGGGCGACGACGACCACCGTCGTCCGGGCGGACAGCTCGGCGATCACCTCGCGCAGCGCCGCCTCGTTGACGGCGTCGAGCTGTGAGGTCGCCTCATCGAGGAGGAGCAGGCGGGGACGGCGCAGCAGGGCCCGCGCGATGGCGATGCGCTGGCGTTCGCCGCCGGACAGTGAGGTGCCGTGGTGGTCGATCCTGGCGTCGAGGTCGCCACCGAGGCGTTCGAACAGCGGCAGGAGCCTCGTCGCCTTCAGCGCCGAGCGCAGCTCCTCGTCGGTCGCGGAGGGGGCGGCGTAGGCGAGGTTCTCGCGCAGCGTGCCCGCCATCACGGGGGCGTCCTGCTCCACGTAGCCGATGCCGGCGCGCAGGGCGTTCAGGTTCCAGTCGTGCAGGTCGCGGCCGTCGAGCAGGACGCGGCCCCGGTCCGGTGCGTAGAAGCGCTCCATGAGGCTCAGCGCGGTGGTCTTGCCGGCTCCGGAAGGACCCACGAGGGCGGTGAGGCCCGTGGCGGGGATCCGGAGGGAGAAGCGGTCCAGGGCGGGGGTGGTCCGGCCGGGGTAGGTGAAGGACACGTTCTCGAAGACCAGGGAGGCGGCGCGCGGGCACTCCGCATCGTCGGCGTGCGCCGGTGGAAGCGCCTCGTCCACGAGTTCGGCGGGCAGCCGGGTGACCTCGGCCAGGCGCTGTACGGCGGCCCGGGCGGCCTGGAAGTAGGTGCCGACATTGGTCAGCGACATGACCGGCTGGGTGAGGTAGAGCACGTACAGCAGGAAAGCGGTGAGCGTGGCGACGGAGATGGCGCCGCTGCTGACCCGCGCCCCGCCCACACCCAGTACGACGAGGAAGGCCACCTGCATCGCCAGCCCGGCGGCGGTGCCCGCCACCGAGCCCCAGCGTGCGAGCACGACACCCTCGTCGTACGCGTCCCGCGCCGCCACGTCGACACGCTCGGCCTCGACTTCCTCCGCCCCGGACGCCTTGACCGTCGTGAAAGCGCTCAGCGCGCGCTCCAGGGCGGCGCCCATCAGGCCGACCGACTCCTGCGCCCGCAGCGCCGCACGCCGGATGAGGGGCAGGATGACGCCGACGACGGCTCCGAGCAGCACGATCACACCCACGGTGACGGCGAGCAGCACGGGGTCGACGATCGCCATCATCACCAGCGTGCCGATGATCATCACCACTCCGGTGAGGGCCTGCACCAGGGTCTGCGTGACGACCTGCCGCAGCAGCGAGGTGTCGCCCGCTGCCCGGGCGAGCAGATCGCCCGGCGCCTGGCCGCTCATGGCCCGCATCGGCAGGCGCAATATGTGACGCACCAGCCCGCGGCGCCCGGCCAGCACGACGCGCTCGGCGGCACGCAGCAGCAGGAAGTTTCCGAAGGCCAGCGCCACCGAGGCCACCAGCACCAACGCCGTCAGTTTCAGCAACCCGGGCGCCACCGGACTGCCCTGTGCGTACGCGGTGAGCACGTCCTTCACTTCCAGCGGCTGGAGCAGGCCCAGTACCCCTGCCCCCACCAGCAGCAGACTGGCGAGCGCGATCTCCCGCCCATGCGGGCGCACGTAGCTCCGGAAGGCCAGGAGCGTCTCGCGCAAGGACAGCTCGTCACCCGGCGAGGCGACGGCTGCGGAGGCACCCGCGCCCGTCTCCGGCTCCTCCGTGATCAACCCCGTGTCCATGCCCGTGTCCATGCCCGTGTCCGTGTTCGTGTCCGTGTTCGTGTCCCTGTCCGAGGCCTCGGTGCTCAGCGAAGTGCTTGCCATGGCGGGTCCTCACCGCTCCTGCTCTGAGGCCGCGGAGCCGGCCTGCTCGCCCGGGCGCCGGTACACGGAGGTGACCATGGGCTCGGCGCCCGTGAAGGGCGACCCCTGCCAGTCCCCGTAGCGGGCCTCCAGGCGCAGTCCCGCTCGTTGCGCGTACGCGTCGACTTCGGCCGGTGCCGTCAACCTGCTGGTCTCGGACGCGAGCCGGGTGCGGCCGTCCGCGTGCCAGATGTGCGAAAGGTGCCAGATCTGCCGCGAGGGGATGATCAGGGAGTACGACTGGAGGCCGGCGTTCTCCCCGCAGGAGATGAAGAAGTTCTCGCGGAGGCGCCCCTCGTGCATCCCGTCCACGAAGGCCGGGTTGTGGGTCTCGATGACCACGGCACCGCCGGGCGCCAGGGCCTCGGAGCACGTCTCCAACACCTGCTGCTGCTCGGTGGGTTCGAGCAGCATCGACAGTGTTCCGCAGACGCAGAACACCAGCCCGTGCTTCCGCTCGCTCCTGTACGTCCGGATGTCGCCGTGCACCGCGGTGACCGGCCGGGGCTCGCGCGCCAGGGCGCTGCGCAGCACCTCCAGCATCTCCGGGGAGGAGTCGACACCGACCACCTCGCCGGCGTGGTCCGCCAGCGGCAGGGCGATACGTCCCGTGCCGACGCCGAGCTCCAGCGTCGGCGTACCGTCTCCGGGGTGGAGACCGGCGAGCCATTTCGCCGTGTCGTCGCCCGGCGGAAAGATCTGGTTGTAGAAATCAGCGAACTGGCGCCCATAACCGAGGTCCTGAATGTCGCTCATACCGCCCGCTCGATAGACGATGGATGGGGAGATCGCGCCACGGGGCGAACTCCTTCTGTTGACGAACACGGGAAGGCACACCAGCGGTGGTGCGCCTTCCCGTCACACTGCAGCGGTTCGCGTGGCGGGGAGCTACGAGGGCTGGGTCCCGCCCACGGCCCGGGCCCCGACGGCCATACCGGCGGTGAACACCACGGCGAGCCGGGCAGTGACCGCCACTCCGGCGGCGATGGCGGCCGCGGTGGCGGGGGTCGCGAGGACCGGTGCCAGGTCACCCATCTGCCGGGCCCGTTCGGCAGCCAGCGGGAACCCGGCCAGTTCCTCACTGGAATTCGCATGCTCGGTCAGTACAGACATGACAGCTCCAGACTTCGTGTCGTGGTGATGGTGGTGGTGATGGTGATGGTTCAAGAAACCGGGCCGGGCCACGGGGGCAGCCCGGCACTCGGCGGCACTTCCAGCGGTTCGCTCGCGGGGCGGGGGTTACGAGGGCTGGGTCCCGCCCACGGCCCTGGCCCCGACGGCGATACCGGCGGTGAAGACGGCGGCGCTGAGGGCCACTCCGGCGGCGACGGCGGCGGGTGTGGCCATGGCGGGCGCAAGCTCCGACAGCTGGCCGCCCTCGTCCCCTGCCGTCAACTCACCGAACAGGGTCGGCGATACGTCGTTCACGCGAGCAGAGACACCGGTCATGGGGATGTCCTTTCCTGGGTGGGATGGAAGGGCGTGCTTCGCGGCCTGCCCGGGGGTTTCACTTGCGCGCAGACCGCTCGCGGGTTCCGTCGTGGTTCGGCCACGGGATCGCCCCTGTGCACGTCAGCAGTCTGCGTATCGGCGGACCGCCGCAGCATTGGGGAAACCCCTAGGGTTCCGGGCACGGAAGAGGGGCCAGAGCAGGCAGATGCGGTGTCCAGCCGCTCAGACAAGTCGAACCACCGCTCGTCCTGAAGGGGCTCGCGCCGGGGGATCAGCTGAGGCGCGCGCTGGCGACGGGCACGCGGCGAGCGCTCAACCTGGGTGAGGCTTGGCTGGAGATACGTCATCCCGCGGGACGGATCTGATCGACCTGGAGCTCGGCGGAGTTGTCTTCACGCCCGTACCGGAATACGCCCGGCCGCTCTGGGAGCGCTGGCTGACCGGCCCGCCGGACACCCTTAATGCCTGGGCCGATCTCGACACCCGCCGGCGCCAGGCCTGGCTTGACCTCGTTCGCGAACGGGCTTGCCTACGCAAGCGTCACGACCGGCCCGCCGGACACACGTACGAGCTGGACGGCCGCCACATCACCGACGTCCCGGGGCTCTACCTGGCGCTCGGCGAGGCTGTGAAAGGGCCGGGAGGCTACTTCGGCGGCTGCCTGGACGCCCTTGCGGACTGCCTTGGGCGGCACCTTCGGCCATACCGCCCCCGCAACTCTCACATGTCCGGCAGAACGAGAAAGACTTCGGAGAACGTGAGGCCATGACGGTCGGTCATCAGCCCGCACGGGCACCCCAGCGTTACCAGATGCCAGTCGCAGGCCACTGTCCATGGGCCGTCCGCATTCCCGCACCCGGAGCAGCGGAATGTCTCGGCCGTCCACACCCCCGGGGCAGGTCTCTCGTAGTGCCGGAGCCGGCCCGCATACCGGACCTGCCAGGGGGCGGCTGCGGGCGTGCGCGATCTGTTCCCGAACGGACTCGGGGCCGCAAGCGCGGCGAACAGCTCGATCAGGTCGGGCAGGAGGGCTTCGCCCGCATCGGTCGGCGGGCCCGGCAGGCTTCCCGGCTTGCCCGGCGGCGTGGGGTAACGCGCAGCCGCCGCAGCGGCTGGCGGATTCGGGGTGGCGAACCACGGCAGGAACGCGCGCGCGACAGCGGCGAGAAGAGCGGCGGCCGGCGGACTGACTGCACCTGCGTCGAGGTGGTGCACTGCGGTGCGCCAGATCCGCTGGAGCCGCCGGTCCCGGTCCACGGCCCGCGCCCGCACCCCCGCACTCCCCGCCCCGCGGGCGGGCAGGGGTGCGACGAGGCGGGCAAGGACCTTGGCCGCCGCGTCGGTGTCCGCCGCGGCGGGTCGCCATTCCCCGGCAGCCAGCAGTTGTCGGGCGCGGCCCGCCTCGCGAGCCAACGCCAGGACCGCCGGCTGTGGGGCACTGGAGATCGCCACTGGAGTGTCCCGCCTGCTCGACACTGTGCCCCGCCACCCCTTCGCGCCGTCCCCGCCTCGGCGTACGTTCCTGCGCCCGCACCCGCGCCCGCACCCGCGGACATCACATCACACGACCGCGCAGGCGCCGATGCGCAGCAGCGGCCTCGAGCCGCCCTGATCACTTTGTATGTGGACCAGACCGTCCGGTCCCACGTTCGCAGGCTGCTCCTGAGGTGAGGTCACGGTGTCCGCTTGCGCGTCTGCTTCACTTCCCGGTCGACGGCCCAGGCATCGGCGACCGGGCCGAGGTGGCCGAGCTTGTCGGGGTTGATGACGGAGCGGATGGCCTGGACGTGTCCGTCGCGTACGTCGAGGGCCAGGGAGTGGAGGACCTTGCCGTCGCGGTCACGGAACAGCGCCCCCGCCTGTCCGTTGATCTCGTGCGGTTGGAAGGTGATGCCGATCCGGGCCATCAGCGGGTAGACGCCGGCGAGCAGGCGGGCCACGTTCTCGGCGCCGACGATGGTCTTGGCCAGCTGCGGGGCTTTGCCGCCACCGTCTCCGACGAGCTGGACGTCTGCGGTCAGCAGGCTCTGGAGACCGTCAAGGTCGCCCTGCGACAGCGCTTCCAAGAAGCGCGTTGCCAGTCGCTGCTGTTCCCGCCGGTCGGCTTCGAATCGGGGCCGACCCTCGTGCATGTGACGGCGTGCTCTGACGAGAAGCTGCCTGCAGGCAGGTTCCGAGCGGCCGACCGCTGTGGCGATCTCGTCGAAGCCGAAGGCGAAGACCTCGCGCAGTACGAACACCGACCGCTCCAGCGGGCTGAGCCGTTCCAGGAGGAGCAGCGACGCCATGGACACGGAGTCGGCCAGTTCCATAGCCCGCGCCGGGTCCTCGTAGGGATCGTTCAGCAGCGGCTCGGGCAGCCATGGGCCGACGTACTCCTCGCGTCGTACCCGGGCGGAGCGCAGTACGTCGATCGCGATCCGGGTCACGGTGGCGGACAGGAACGCCTTGGCCGACTCGGGCCGGGTCGGCGACGTGTCGAAGCGCAGCCAGGTCTCCTGCACCGCGTCCTCCGCCTCACCCACGCTGCCCAGCATCCGGTACGCGATCGAGAACAGCAGCGGCCGCAGCTCTTCGAACTCCTCGACCTTGCTCACGTGTCTTGTCCCCCTGTGTTCCCGGCCCCGGCCGGTCTCGGCGACGCGGGCATCCTGTGGTGATCATGTGGCCCGGCGACGAACCAGGGCAACACGCCGACGGGCTGCCGGGTCACGATGTTCCTCTTGTTCACGATGTTTCAGCCGGTACAGCGTGTTCAGGAACGAGACCGGGAGCACGTTCCGTCGCGCGTCCATCGTGTTCGTCCTCCGTGCTCGTCAGTGGGTTCGTTCCCGAGACGAAACAGACGGCGCCCCTGTGACACGGCGGTCCATGTGACCCACGTCTCCTCGATACCCCGCTCCGGGGATGTCACAGGACCAGCCGCTGTCTCGTCTCGGGTACGGAAGACCTCGAACAGGGAGTGGATGATGAACGTCGCGCTGTGGATCACCGCCGGACTGCTGGCCGCCGTCTGCCTCGCCGGCAGCGCCAAGATGTTCGTACCGAAGGAGAAGATCGCCGCACTGGGCGGGACTGCCTCCCAGTGGGCCCTCGACTTCAGCCCCGCCGCCCTCAGGGCCATCGGCGCCGTCGAGCTCTTGGCCGCGGCCGGTTTGATCCTGCCCGCGGTCCTCAACATCGCTCCGGTCCTGGTGCCGCTGGCCGCCGCCGGACTCGTCGTGCTGTTCATCTGCGCGCTCACCATGCGCCTGCGCCGCGGCGAGAAGGCCACGATCACCGGCGACCTGATCTACCTCGTCCTGGCGGCATTCGTCGCCTGGGGCCGCTTCGGCCCCGAGTCCTTCACCGGCTGACCTCAGAGCTGGTCCCCGACGCGCTCATTTCCGCCTGCCCCAGCACCGTGGAGGAGGAGTTCGGCCCCGCCGACATCAACGGCGACGGTGTCCGTGTCCTCCAGGGCGAGGCGATCGACCGCATCAGCCGCGACGAGTACTACGCCACCTGGCGCGAGCGTCGACTATGGCTATCGCGGAGCTGGTGGCCGTCTCCTTTTGCTGCTGGGTAGGCACGCCTGTGCTGGCCGGCTCACTGTGGAGCACGTGGCGGCGAACGGTTTCACAGGCAATAGCAGCTGCCCGGGGCATAGAACACCAGAAAGACGGCCGTCGCGGCGGCCAGCGTGAAGCCGGTCGTGGTCACGGCGGCGAGACCTCGATGACGGCGGCCCTTCGCCGGGTTGCCGAAGGTGCGCCAGGCTCCGTGGGCGAGGAAGAGGCTGAGCAGTCCGGCGGCCGCCAGGGTCAAGCGCGGGCTGAAGGACCAGCTCAGGTAGGCGACCAGAACCAGGGCGGCGAGGAGGGCACATGCGAGCAGAGTGAGGATCACCTCGGCGACGGCTTCCCCCACCGTCTCCATCAGGAACTCGGCGACGCCCTTCGCTGCCCTGCGAACTCCCACGGGTTCCCCCTCAGCGTCCAGTCGAGTACGTCGCGGCCCCGCCCGGGGCCCCGGCAGTAAAGACCGAGGCGGGGGCGGAATGGTTGCCGAGATGCACCCTCCTCGTCGCGACGGGCGGTGCGGCGGGCCGGTGGCGGGCTGAGCCCTGCGGACGCGCTGTCTCCCGCGCCACACGACTGCAGTCAGGCCCTCGTGGATGGCCTCGACTGTGATGTCCTCGTCGTCTGCGGTCAACTGCTCCTGTCGGCGCGCGTAGTCGTTGACGACGTCTGTGAGTGCGGTACGGAAGCCCACTGCGTGGGTGCCGCCCTCGAGGTGCGGGTGCCGTTCGTGAAGGAGCGGAACTCGCCCGGGGACCAGGAATTCCAGTGCATGGCGACCTGCACGAAGGCCGGCTTCTCAAGGGATGGCCCACCTGCTCAGTCGATCTCCCCACCCGTGTGTTCCGCCCCGGGCGCTGTCGCCGTGGACGCGCCGCCTAGGGTGCAGGCATGAACTCGCGTAGCTACCTCTCCGAACTGTTCTCGCTGGACGGCCGGGTCGCCGTGGTGACGGGCGGCAGTTCCGGCATCGGCCGAGCCATCGCCGGGGCGCTCGCGCGAGCAGGGGCGAGCGTGGTGATCGTGGCGCGCAAGGAGTCGGAACTGGCCGCCACGGTCGACGAGCTGGTGGCGGACGGCTGCCGCGCGGCTTGGGTGAGCGCCGACCTGAGTACCCGTGACGGGGTACGCGCGGCGGCGGAACAGGCCGCCGAGGTGTTCGGCGAGCCCGACATTCTCGTCAACAGCGCCGGGATCAACCTGCGGCCGCCGATGGGCGACTTGGGCGAGAACGTGTGGGACGCCACGATGGCGGTGAACCTGGACGCGCCCTACTTGTTGGGCCAGCGGTTCGGGCCCGGCATGGCGGAGCGGGGCTTCGGGCGGATCATCCACATCACCTCCCAGCAGGCGCACCGGGCGTTCGTCCAGAGTGGTGCCTATGGGGTCTCCAAGGGAGCGCTGGAGTCGCTGGCCCGCTCGCAAGCCGAGGCGTGGTCGCCACATGGCGTCACCTGCAACACGCTGGTGCCGGGCTTCGTCATGACCCCGCTCAATGCGCGGCTGTCGTCCGACCCGGAGAAGGTGGCGGCGCTGGCCGCGCGCACGATGGTCGGGCGCAACGGCCTGGCCGAGGACTTCGCCGGAGCGGCAGTGTTCCTGGCCGGCCGCGCCTCCGGCTACGTAACCGGGCAGGCGATCTTCGTCGATGGCGGGTTGTCCGTTCACTGAGCCCATCGTGGAGATCGGCATCAGATCGAGCAGACCGCCGAGAGCGAATGAGGATCCGGATCCTGCCGAAATCAAAGGCGACGAACCCGCCGCACTCTCGAGCCTGCCTGCCGACGACACCGTGGGTTCTCGGTAAGAGCACCTCGGTCACGCCGGACTCACAACCGTCACGCCGCCCGCCGAACTCCAGTCCCTCCTCTCCTCCCAGGCGGTGACCGACGCGATCGAGGACCTCCCCCGTCACACCAGTGCCGCGCCGCCGTCTATCGCGAGCGTGGTGCCGGTGACGTAGGCGTTGGACAAGACGAAGAGATAGGCCGCCGCGGCTTCCTCGGCAGTGCCGACGCGCCGCGTGAGCAGCTCGGACCCGGCACCCTGGAGGAAAGCCTCCGGGTCCGGAACACTGCCGTCCCACAGCTCGGTGCGGATCACGCCGGGCTGGATCACGTTGACGCGCAGAGGGGCGAGTTCGACGGCGAGTGCCCGGGACAGGGCCTCGATGCCGCCGGTGATACCTGCCGTGAGCGCGGTTCCGGACAGGGGGCGGATCGCGAGGACGCCGGAGCTGAAAGTGATCGAGCCGCCGCCGCGCAGTCGCGGTGCAGCGTACTTCGCGCAGAGGAACGCGCCCCAAAACCGGCGCTCGAAGACGGCCCTGGCCTCCTGAGGGGTGGTGTCGACCAACGGCTTGATCAGCAGAGATTCGCCCGCGGTGTAGACGAGGTGGTCGAACTCCCCGACCTGCTCGAAGAACGCGGCGATGGCGTTTCCGTCGGCGACGTCCAGGCGGCGGCCTTCGGCCGGCTCGCCCAACCGCTTCGCCGCAGCGTCCACGCGGTCCTGATTGCTGGAGGCGACCACGACATCCGCGCCGGCCGCCACGGCCTGTTGGGCTACCGCGAAGCCGATGCCGGAGGTTCCACCGATGATCACGATCTTCTTGCCGGCCAGAGACATGGGATCCCATTCCTTCGTCGGTGCGGTGCCGGGTTTCGGCCACCGCCATGGCAAGAACGTACGCCTCCACATCGAGACGATGAATGCCTTCAGATCTCGATTCCCTGTCATATCGTCTCGCCGTGCAGGAGCTAGAGTGACGCTATGGACATCCTGAGCGACACCCTCGAAGTCCTGCGCACGGGACGCCCGATGGTGACGCGCACCGACGCGCACGCCCCGTGGGCCCTGAAGTTCCAACCCATCTCGGGAGCCGGATTCCACGTGGTCGTGGAAGGCCACTGCCACCTCCTGCCACCGCACGGCCAACCGCTCGCGCTCGGCCCCGGCGACATCGTGTTCCTGCAGCGCGGCAGCGGACACATCCTGTGCGACGTGCCGGGCCGCGCTCCGGTGGACTTCGTACCGGAGCGCGTCGACCGGTCCTCGCCGATCGGCCAGGTCACCATGGACGGACCGGGGTCGCACACGGTGCTGGTGTGCGGTGCGTACGCGATCGACGTTGATCGCCCGCATCCGCTGTTCGGCGATCTGCCGGAGGTCATCCACCTCCCCGCGGTTCCGGGCCGCCACCCGGTGCTGCGCTCGGCGGTCGATCAGCTGTGCGCCGAGTTCCACGCGCCGCAGCCGGGCTCGGACGCGGTCGTCACGGCACTCATCGACCTGCTGCTGCTGTACATCCTCCGATCGTGGTACGCGGAATTGCCGAAGGAGCGGACCCGGGGGTGGACGGCCGCGCTGACCGACCCGGCCGTCGCCCCGGCCCTGAAGGCGATCCACGACGATCCCGGCCATCCCTGGACGGTGGAGTCGCTGGGCACCCGCGCCGGGCTGTCCCGCGCGGCGTTCGCCCGCCGCTTCGCCTCGGTGGTCGGCGAGCCTCCGTTGACCTACCTGACCAACTGGCGGATGGCCACCGCGGCGCGGTTGCTGCACCAATCGCCGGCGCCGCTGAACACCATCGCGCAGCGCACGGGGTACACGTCGGAGTTCGCCTTCGCCAAAGCTTTCAAACGACACTTCGGGTCGCCGCCGGGGGCCTACCGCAAACAGGTCAAGACGGCAGGCGACACACCACGCGGATACAACTGACGGTGACGGGACGGGCAAGCCAGGACATCACCGCAGCCGTTTGGGATGCGGTGGTCGCTGCTGATCCGGGCCGAGGGCCCGTGAGGTTCGGATGAGCCTGGCACTCCTCACCACCACGTGCTGCGGGAAGCCGGAGCGCACCTTCCCGGCCGAGCCGACATCGCCACCCTGATCGGCGCAGCTTCGCCGCAGCAGCTCTTCGCAGCAGCTCTGCGCAGCTGCAGCTCTTCGCAGCCGCCGCTTCGCCGCAGGACGGCCCGGCCCTGCGGGGCCGGACTGGCCGGCCCCGCCGACCCGACCCACCAGCAGCTGCGGCATCGCATCGAGGCGGCTCAAGGACGCACGCGGAACCCCGGGCGGGGAGCCGTCAGGCCGGGCCCAGTTCCGGGTCGCGGGTCGCGCGGACCTCCCAACGGCCAGTCCGGTCGGAGAGGGCCGCCCGGCGGCGCACCAATACCACGCAGGCCCCCACGGCCACGGCCGCGGCGAGCGCCGTCGTCAGCGACGCGGCAAGCCAGGACATCGGCATCCTCAGCGCGAGCACGACCAGCCCGTAGACCAGTGCCATGCCCCCGAGCCACGGCCAGTGAGCCCCAGGCACCACGGTGGTGGGCCACGGTGACAGCCGTGCCGAGCGTTGCGGGTCGGGCTGCACCGGGGTGGCGGGCTCCAGGACCCGCTGGAATTCCTCGCGGTCCATCGTCAGCCACGCCACCTCCCCCTCGTCGGTGACGAACACGACGGGCTGCTCACCGTGGCGGATCAGTCGCCAGTTCCGGGCACCGCACAGCCAGCCCGGCCGTTCTCCCATGCGCGCCGCGAGGAGGGCCAGCCCGGCCGGCTCGACGGTCGGGTGGCCGAGCAGGATCTCGGAACCGTCCTCGAGCGCGAAACGCAGCTTGTGGTCGGACCGCACCCGGACCGTGCCGTCCACCGTTCCGAACGTGGTGTGTTCGTTCCGCCGGGCCGCGACGAGACGAGCCCGTACAGCGGGCAGCGCCGACCCGGAAGCCGCGTCCTCGCGCAGGGTCCTGAGGGTGGGGTCGGAGGGGCGGATCCGGACGAACAGCAGCCCCCCGAAGAACGTCGCGACCGCTCCGACGCCGAGACCGATCTGGGTGGTCATGGGCGGGAGGGAGACCGCGAGCGGCGAGTCCGCCTCCAGGTACCGGTCGATGTGGCCGGTAGCGTCGACGACGCCCCCCAGCTCGGGGGCCGTCGGGGCGTGCAGCACCAGGGCGGCCTCGCCGGGCAGGCCGCTCAGTGCCTCGGCCGGCGTGAGCGTACGGCCTATGGGGAACCCGACCTTGAAGTGCCCGTTCACCACCTTGAGACGCCGGGTGCCCGCACTGCCGCCGCCGGCATCCCGCAGGGGCACCTCGACCGTCGCGTCTCCCCTGGCCACAGGGACCTTGCCCTCTTTCTGGCGCACCCGGTGGACTTCCACGATGGAGCCCCACGTCGCTTCGGCACCGGCCTTCTGAATCGCCGCGATCCGCTTCAGGTCCTCGCCGTCCGGGCGGGTCGCCAGCTCGGTGACCGCGGCCAGGGCGGGCAGTACCACCACCACGGCCAGCAGCAAGGGCACGAAGTCCCGCAGCGGCCGTTTCCAGGGCAGCTTCGCGGGGGGTGCCGGCACCGGCTCGACCTGCCTCGGTGGCGTGACCGGGATCGGCCGGGAGGCCCACCACACCCACCCGGCGGCCAGCGCCAGTGCCACCGCCCCGAGTACGGCCACGTCCGGCCGGTACACCGACATACCGGCGTGAAACAACAACGTCCACAGGGCCAGCACCGCGAACAGCAGCGCGCCCCCACCCAATGTCCTGGTCACCCAGGCGCTTCTCCCCATGATCCTGAATCTAACAACTCCGCTGCGCGCGAAGGCCGGTGGGCCGCGGAGGCGGTGGGCAACGTCCCCCGCAGACGGCTGTGACCAGCGTTTCGCAAGCAGGCGTCCACGTCGTCGCGCTTGGATCAGCGAGGATGCCTACATCACCACGCCCGTGCCACCGGTTGCCGTCATGCACCGCCCGTCGCTGTTGCGGTGCCGGCGGTTCTCGCCATCGGCACGTGTGTGGCTCCCGAGGTAAGCCCGACGGAGGCCACGAAAAAGGCTGGGTGACGACCGATGAGTTCTTCCAAGATCCACAGTCATAGATCATGGTTGCTGCACCGCAGCCACGAGGTGGGCCACAGCATGCACCGGCCGCACACCGAGACCCAGACACGAGACACAGAGGAACTTGAGATGCGTACCCTGATCAGCACCGCCTTCATATCGCTCGACGGCGTCGTGGAGGGCCCGGGAGGCGAGCCCGGTTACCGGAACTCCGGCTGGACCTTCAAAGACATCGAGTTCCTCCCCGAGGCATTCGAGATCAAGGGCCGGGAGCAGAAGGAAGCCACCGCGATGCTGATGGGCCGGACCAGCTACGAGGCGTTCAGCCCGGTGTGGCCCGACATGGCGGACTTCGCCGACTACAAGGTGATGCCGAAGTACGTCGTCTCCACCACCCTCACCGGCGACGACCTGGTGTCGAACTGGGGCGAGACCACGATCCTGCGCTCGCTCGACGACGTCGCCGCGCTCAAGGAGACCGAGGGCGGCCCCGTCATCGTCCACGGCAGCGCCTCCCTGAACCAGGCCCTCTCGGATGCCGGCCTGATCGACCGCTACCACCTGCTCGTCTTCCCGCTGCTGCTCGGCGCCGGCAAGCGGCTCTTCAGCGCCACCGACAAGGACACCCAGAAGCTCAAGCTGGTCGAGCACGAGACGTACGCCAACGGCCTGCAGAAGCAGGTCTTCGACGTCATCCACTGACAAGACTCCGGCGCTCGGCTCGCTGTCGCGGCACTCGTCCTGGCCGGCTGCGCGGTGTCCCACCACGCTGACCACAGGAAGACGGCCGTGGCTCCGGCCCGGGGTGGGGCGCCCGGCGCACGGCGCCGGCCGCCCGATCTGGTTGCACGATCCGATGCAGGCCGTGACATCAGCGCGGCCCGCCGGGGGCCGTGGAGGCCGTGCGCCGCGCGAGGGTCAGGCCGGGTGGGCACCCGTGCGCCCTGGATGGCCGTGCGGACGGGCCTACTTGCTCTACGGGTCGTCGCGCCGCCCGCGAGCTGTGTGTGGCCGTATCCTCGTGTGAACGGCGGAGCGCACGGCGCTGGCGCGCGACCCCTGGCCCGGCCTCGGCCGGCTTCCCCGCCCACCGCCCTCCAGACCTAGACCAGCCAGCCCCACCCGCCCGGCATCCCTACGCCTTCCGCGCGGACGTCCAGCCCTGGCGGCGGAGGTCCTCGAAGCCGTCCAGGAGGAGGTCCAGGGCGAATTCGAACTCGAACTGGTCGTCACAGCCGCCGCCCCCGACCGTGGAGCCCCCGTCGTGGGCGGCCGTCGCGGCCAGTTCCGCGATGTGCGGGTAGCGCGCCGCCAGCCCCGGGTCCGGCGGGGCGGAGGTGCCCGAGGGCGCGAACAGTTCCTGGCTGAAGCCGAGCAGGCGGCTGCCCATCGCGTGCATGGCGTGGTGCGTGAGGTCGGCGGAGAGGCCGCCGTTCCGGAAGCTCCCGGCCATCGAGTCCAGGTACGCCAGCACGGCCGGGGTGGGGCCGCTCCGCGACTGGATGACCTGGGCCGCCCAGGGGTGGCGCAGCAGCACTTGCCGGGCCGAGAGGATCCGCCTGCGGACCACGGGCTGCCAGTCGGGGCCCGCGGCCGGCGGGTCGATCTGGCCGATGACGGCGTCGGCCATGCCGTCGAGCAGCTCCTCCTTGTTGGCCACGTGCTTGTAGAGAGCCATCGGTACGACGTCCAAGTCCTGCGCGAGCCTGCGCATGCTGAGCGCGTCGATGCCGATGGCGTCGGCGAGCGCGACGGCGGCGGCCAGGACGCGGTCCCTCGTCAGAGGGATCCGTTGCGTGTGCGTGGCTTCCCGGCGGGTCATCGCGGTTCGACCTCTCTCCTCAGCGGCAGTGCCCTCTCCTTGACGAGTGTACGCCGTACACCTAGGGTTGCTGCCAGGTGTACGGCGTACACCACCATGGAGCGAGGAGCACCAAAGGATGAGTCCGGACCGGAGAACCGCAGTGGCCACAGGGTCGCTGTTCCTGCTGACCGAGGTCGCCGCGATAGCCGGGGCGGTCCTGTACCGCCCCCTGCTGGGCGCGGCGGACGGCCAACTCCCGCGGGGCGCCGACACGCAGGCGCTGCTCGGAGTGCTCTGCGAAGTGCTGCTGGTGGTGGCGGTAGCCGGTACCGGGGCGACGCTGTTCCCCGTCCTGCGTCGCCACGGCGAGGGGCTCGCGCTCGGGTACGCCTTCGGGCGTCTGCTGGAAGCGGCCGTCATCGCCCTCGGGATCGTCGCAGTCCTCGCGCTCGTCACCCTTCGGCGGGACGCGGATGCGGATGCGGCGGCGGCCGGCGCCGACATGGCGCTGGCGGCCGTGCACGATTGGACATTCCTGCTCGGGCCCAACATCGCCCTCGGTCTGAACACCGTCCTGCTCGCGTACCTGGCGTACCGGGCACGCCTCGTGCCGCGCTTCATCGCCGTGCTCGGGCTGGTCGGCGGGCCGCTGATCTGCGCCTCGGCCGTCGCGGTGATGTTCGGAGCCTACGCACAGCTGTCAGTGGCGGGGGCAGCCGCCGCGCTTCCGGTGTTCGCCTGGGAGCTGGCGCTGGCCGGGTGGCTGATCGTCAGAGGATTCAGTCCGGGCTCGGCGCCGCATCCCGGGCAGCCGGAGCAGGGGCGGAACCAGCAGGTACCCGTCGGTTGAGGGGCGTCAAGGCGCGCCCCCCGGGGCCCGTCCTTTCGTAGGAGCCCCTGATGCGATTCCTGATCACGGGGTCCGGTGGGTGCGGGGTGGGCGGCGGACCGGCTGACGGAAGCCCTGGGGGCGTTTCGTTGCGGTGTCGGGCCGCGGGTGACAGCTTCGGCGGTCGGCCACCTCGCCCGCGCGAAGCCGCCGGTGCCGGGCACGCGTGAGGGAGGCCGGTCGGCCGCCCGCGCACCCGGCCGGGCGCGGTCGCCGAGACAGGGGCAGGGCGCCCGGTCTCCCACGACACCGAGTTCTACAAGGAACGCAACGGTGTGGAACGCTGCATCAACAAGATCAAGGCATGGCGTGGGCTCGCCACCAGCTACGACGAGACGCTCGAGAGCTACCTCGCCAAGCGCCACCTGCGCGGGGCGGTGATGTGGCTCCGCAGCCTCCGCCCCGCACGATCACCGCAGGCGGCAGAGCCTACAGCGCGAGCTTGAACCCTTCGTGACTGCTCGTGAAGCCCAGCCCCGCATAGAAACGGTGCGCGTCCTCCCGCTCCTTGTTGCTGGTCAACTGGACAAGCTCCCAGCCCCTCGCGCGTGCCCGGATGACCGCGCGCTCCATCACGATCCGGCCGAGCCCACCACCACGCCGGTCCGCACGGATCCGCACCGCCTCGATCAGGGCCCGCTCCGCGCCGCCTTTGCCGAGACCGGGGATGTACGTTGCCTGCAGGCAGCCCACCACGGTGCCGGCCGCGCCCGCGCCCTGGTCGTCGGAGTCATCGAGCAGGACCAGCATCTCGTTGCGCGGGTCCGAGTCAATCGCCGCGAAGGCGCGCTCGTACGCCTCCGTGACCGTGACCATCACCGGATCCACCACGTCCTCCTCGTCTGCGAGCAGGGCGAGCACCGCAGGAAGATCGGCGCGGGTCGCAGGGCGCAACGTCAAAGCGGACACAGGTATGCGCAACCGGGTCGCCGTACGTGCCAACCGCGGAGGCAGCCGTATCCCGGCTGCCCCCGCGGCGTCGACACGGTGGTCCACTGCTCAGCCCGAGGCGGACGACCGGCGCCGGTGTCAGGCTGCCCCGCGGCGCCTGAGGGCGTAGAAGGCGATGCCGCCGAGCAGGAGAACCCCGGCGCCGGCGCCGGCCAGGAGCGCGAGCTTGCCCACGGGCGACTCCTCGTCCTTCGCGGCAGCCGTCGGGCCGGCGGTCCCGCCCTGTTCGCCGCTCCCGTCCGCACCGGACGGCGCGGGGCCCTGGGCGGCCTCGTCACCGAAGAAGAACACCGGGCTGTTTCCGGAACGCGGAGTGCCGGACACGTCGACGGTCAGCGAGATCGGTACGACGATGCCCTTCGCCTTGTCGGCCGGCTCGGCGACCTGCGCCTGGATGTAGTAGGTACCGGGCACGTCGTATCCCTTGGAGTCGGGGCTCTTCGTGTCGTCCTGCTCGGTGATGTTCCAGGGACCGCAGACGCGCTCGATGTGCCCGGTCCGGCCGGCGAAGAGCTCGGTGGAGCTGTGCTCCCCGTTGCACTGCGTCGGGTTGCGCTGGGCGTTGTAGACGGTGAGGCCCCACCCCGTGACGGTGGAGTTGGGGAAGTCGCCGGGGATGTCCACGCCGGCCTTGACCGTCAACTTCTGGCCCGCCTTCAGCTCCACGCGCCAGAAGGGGGCCTCACCGACGGCGATGGACTGCCGGTGCGTGCCCGGTCCGATCGGGGTGGCGCTGTTGAAGGAGAAGCCGCCCTCCGCGTCGGCCCCGGTGCGGGGCTGCGGAACCCGCGGGCCGGCCGCCTGGGTCGTGTTGTCGGCGATGCCGACGAGAAGCTCGACGGGCATCGGCTTGTCGCCGGACCGGGTCACCTGGTTCTCGACCAGGATGCAGCCGGTGTCGTCCGGCGCGGGCGTCTCGTCGCCCGCTGCGGGCTTGCTGCGACCACCGGCGGAGATGATGTTCGCCCAGCCCATCGACTGCTCGAACTCCCGGAGCCAGCGGTACGGTTTGCCGTCGCTCGCAGGCCCGGCGGCGACGGTGATGATGGAGCCGCGCGAGTACCCCTCCTCGGCGACGGCGGTGGCGCTCACCTGGAGCCGCTGGTCCGGCCGCTTCTTGACCTTGTAGTAGAGGTCGCGCCCCCCGGTGAACTTGTCCAGGTACTGGCCCGGCGTGACCAGCGGAGCGTCCTGGCAGCCGTTGAGGGAGCCCGCGACCGGCTTTCCGGTGGCGTGGTAGGTACGCCACGCCTTACGGAACAGGGTGCCCAGATTGGCGGTCAGCGAGTCGGCGTCGTCGGCGTCCGCGTACGACCCGTTGGTCACGTCGGCGATGCACTTCAACTGCGCGCGTGCCGAGGAGGGCGTCCGGAACCCGACCACGTCCACGGCGAGGTCGACGCCCTGTGCCTTGAGCTCGCGGGCGACCTCGCACGGAGGCGGCGGCGCACACGTGTCGTCACCGTCCGAGACCAGGATGATGCGGCGCTTGCCGCTCGTGCCGAGGTCCTTGGCCGCTTCGCGCAGCGACACGCCGATCGGTGTGAACCCGACCGCCTTGAAGCCGTCGACCCGCTGCTTGGCGTCGGCACGCGCCGCCCGGTCCATCACAGCGACCGGCAGGACCTGCTGCGTGTCGGCGCAGCCTTGCTTCTTGTCCTCTCCGGGATACGTGGCGCCGTAGACGCGCAGTCCCAGCGGGGCCTGTTCGGGGGCGGTCTCGATGATCCGGGTGACCGCCTGCTTGGCGGCGGCGAGGCGGGTCTGGCCGCCGGCGTCGTTCTGGTTCATCGATCCGGACAGGTCGAGAACCAGCTCGATCCGGGCAGCTTCCGGGACCTCGGGTGCTGCGGGGGAGGCGCTCGCGGTCACCGCCGGTGACAGGAGCGCGGCGAGCAGCAGCACGGGAACAGCGGCGAGCAGGCGTCGTCGGCGTGGGCTTGGATGCATGAAGGTGATCTCCACGAGGGTTTACTGTCGGCCCCTTGGCGCCTGCCGGTCAGGGAACGGGGCGCTCGGGGACGGTGAGACGTGTTCTGGGACCGGGCACCAGCGGAGCGGACGTCGCGCCGCCGGCCGGACCTTCGGGCCCTGCCTGGTCCAGGCGGTCCGAACCGCCGTGCGGGGTAACGCACTCCACGGAGTGGGCGGCGGGCGGCTCCGAGGTGAGTATGGCGCTGTGTGATCATCCTTTCCAGGGTCGGTGAGTGCAGATAATTGGGCCGCCCTGGCTGCCGCCCGGGCGCAGCCCGAGTGGAAGGTGCCGGATGAAGCCGTCGGCCAGCGACCGAGGCCGCCTCAAGGGGATCCTGCAGGCGCGCCGAGCCGCGATCGATCCTGTGAGCATGGGTTTCCCCAAGCGAGGGCCTGGTCCCGGTCGGCGGGCCGCCGGTCTGAGTCAGGAGCAGATGGACGTGCTGCTCATGCGCACTCCGGGCACGTACAACCGGTTCGAGAACGGTCAGCTCGCCGGCCCTGGTGCTGATCTGCTCACCGCAGTCGCCAGGACGCTGCGGCTGGACGAGCAGGAGTGGGCGTTCCTGTGGCTGATCACCCGCAAGGAGAGCCCCCCTCATGTCCTGCACGGCAGCTCGGGGACGTCCATAGCCGGGGCGTGGCAGCGGGTCACCAACCACATCCACGGTGCGTTGGCGTACGTCAGCGACGCCGAATGGAACGTCGTGGCCCACAACGAGGACTACCGACGCCTCTTCCCCCGCGGCCAAGCCCCCGCCAACATCATGCGCTGGATGCTCCTCGACCCCGAGGCCCGCACCGATGTCCTGATGCACTGGGAGACCCACTGGGTGCCGGCGATGATGCCCCACCTGAAGCACAGCGTGGAGCTGCGCCCGGAGAACCCGGCGATCGGCCGTCTCGTACACGACGTCCTCAACGACCCCGTGTCCGGACCGCTCTATCGAGAGCACGCTGCGGCCCCGATCCCCTATTTCGACGGCTCCGAGCTTCCCGTCCGCCACGCGGTTCACGGGCCCGGCCGGCTCACGACCTGCCTCGCCGAACCCGTCGCAGCCCCCGGAGCGCGCATCAATCTCAGCTTCTACACACCCGGAGACCCGGAGACCTGTTCTCCCGAAGCCGCGACGAGGCGACCAACGGCTGACGGCCCGAGTGGGCGCTGAGGAGGCAGGCACGGTTCAGCGGTGAGCGAGCGCGGATTCAGGACGACTTGGGTCGGCTGCTCACCGAGGAGCCGGCTGAAGCCCAGGCGGCCGCACAGGCCCCCGTCGACGCCGCCCGCCGGTGTCAGCGCGATCGCCCCGTACGCGACCGAGGTCCCGCTGCCCGTCACCGCCACCGGCACGTGGAGTGCGCCAGGCAAGGCGGCGCCCAGGCCGACATCGTGCTCACCCGCCCCGCAGGACCAGGTCCCGCTGTTGTTCGTCGAGGTCGACAACCGGTCCCAGCATCCAGCCGGTTTCCTACCGGGGGGAGGCTGTCAACGGGCGGGCTCGCAGGTCTCGGTGACGGGTTCGCTGCTTCCGTCGGAGGTGTGGGTGATGGTCTTGCCGTCTTGGTTGAACGTCACCTTGAAGGTTCCGTCGGTGTAGGTCTGTCCGCGGGTGAGGACGGCTTGGACGAAGTGGGCGGTGCCATCGATGACGATCGCATGTCCCTCGTCGAGGATGACGTAGGCGTTGCCGGTGCCGGCGGCACACTGGGGCAGGGGCCGGTCGGGAGGTGTGATGGCTTCGCCGACTTTGTACTTCGGGGACGGAGAAGGCGTGGGCTGTGCTGAGGCGGTCGTCGACGCCCCCGTGGCAAGCACAGCCGCGAGCACAGCTGTGGCTGCCAGACGTCGTGGCGAGGTATGCATAGTGACCTCCGCGAGGAACTGATGCCGTCTTCAGAGACAGGGCGGACCTGGGACATCAGGGCGGGCAAGCCCTCGGATGTGGCCAAACGCGGCGGCGGCAAACTGAGCCGGGCGGGCTCACCTGGCTCACCCATTCACCTTGAACGACTGACCGTCCTTGCGCCACTCGGGGAACACACGCGGCTTCACCTGCGCTGCCCCATGGCCGGACAGCGGCGCCACTGGCCTGCCCTCTCAGCGGAAGTCCGCCGCGTGGTCCACCACCCACTCCCGGAATGATCGGGCCGGGGTGCCCGTGATGCGCTCCACCTCATCGTTGACCGGCTCCGGATTGTCGAGCATCTTCGCCTGGGCCGGCAATACGGCCTCCACCAGCTCTGCCGGGTAGCCTGCGGCCTTCATCTGCTCGATGGCCTCGTCCATTGCGACCTCCTCGAACCGGACCGGCCGCCCAATCGTCTCGCTGATCAGAGCCACCTGCCGTTCCTGGGTGATCAGTTCGAGGCCGGTGATCAGGGGGCGGGCGCCGAGCAGGGCATCGGTCGTCAGCGCCTGAACGGCTACCGCAGCAATGTCCGCCTCGTGGATCAGCGGACGAGCCAGCCTTGCCAGCGGCGCCCGTACCGCACCGGTAGTACGGACTTCCTCCGCCCAGCCCAGCGTGTTGCTCGCGAACCCGGTGGGCCGCAGCGCCGTCCACTCCAGGCCCGATGCCTCGATCAGCCGCTCCAGCTCCGTATGGAACATGGTGATCGCCTCGCCCGGCTTCTCCTTCTCGCTCCCGACCCCCGCGGATGACAGGTACACCACCCGTCGGGCGCGCTTCCCGATCGTCTCGATCACGTCCGACGCGCCCTCCGCGCTAAGGAACGGCCACACCAGGAAGACCGCATCGACGCCCTCCAAAGCCGTGCCCAGCGACGCGGGATCACCGAGATCGCCGCGTACCGCCTGCACACCCTCCGGGAAGTCCGCATCCCTTCTCACCAGCGCCCGCACGGGCACGCCCCTCGCGTGCAGTTGGGTCACCACCGAGCCGCCGACCTTTCCAGTCGCGCCGGTCACCAGGATCCTGGGCAGTGTCATCGGAACCTCCTCGTCTTGCCGTTCGATGACACGACTCTCGTACGTCAACCAAGGTTCAGGTCAAGCACCGGCCGGCCGGCCGGAGCGGCGCGGTGCACCGGGATGACGCTCTGGTTGCGGATGTCGGCCCACGCCTTACCCGTCGAGCCCGAAGTCCTGTGGGCCTCATCGACCACCGCGAGGTCTACGGGGGCCAACTGCTGCCCGTACTTGCAGCAGGACGGGGTAGAGCTCTTGACGCGTCCCTACTCGGAGTGGCGCACGGTGCTGGAGGCACTGTTAACCGACCATGCCCTGACGGCCCGTGGACGCTCGTTCCGATGACGACGGACCTGGCCAAGGCGCTTGAGTGGCTGGAGTCCTGGACGGCCGCGGCTGCGCCTGGAGGTGCCCGCCGGGGAAGCTGCCCGGCGGGCAGGCAGGGGCTGACCGCGGCCGCGGGCTCGTGCCGCTGGGAGTTCCCTGAGGCGTACTCGTACTTCGACAAGCCGCGTAGCGGCAGTGTGGATGTGTGCGAGAGGAACGGTGCGCTGAGCGAGGGCAAGAGACTGCGGATCTACCGGGCGACGGGAACTGGGGCGGGGCACGGCGCCGTTGTTGTGGTTCATGGGGGACACGAACTCGACGGACCCGGACTGGAGGCTGTCGGCTGAGCCGTATGACGCCGACTCCCCGGACGCGGTGGTGCCGTCTGTGCGGGTGGTGGGGTGTCGTTTCTGCCTGCTCCGTGCGGGTGAGCAGCCCTGCCGCGGGGGTAGGCCGGGGGATAGAACGGTGGTCCTGCGTGCGGCGGGCGGCGATGTGCTTCCGTCCGTGCTGCCGCATTCCCCTTCTGTTCCCCGCGATCTGTGTGTGGAGACGCGTATGCCCACGACGAAGTGGACCGATGAAGTGCTGGACCCGCTGCGGAAGGCCGGCGATCCGCTGGCGGACGCTGCGATCGAGGAGATCTACGAACTCGGCCGGCAGGATCAGGTGCGTGAGGCCCTGCTATCGCTGGAAGGGAACGCCCAGGCGGTTCCGGCCGGACTGCCCCCGAAGCTCGAGGAGTACTTCATTCGCAGCGCGGTCCTGCCCGACTGGGCGGACCCGGCCCTGATCACCCGGGGCCAGGGCCTGTTCGGCCGCTACCAGGGCCACTTCGTGACCACCCTGCTGTGCGGCTCCCTGCCGCTCTGCTACGGCTGCGCCGACGGCGCGCAGGTCCTCTACCGCTCCACGCGTCTGACCCAGGGCGTGTACCGCAGGCTGATGGAAACCTCACAGTTCGTCATCGACGTCCTGGAGACCGGCAGCCTGGCGCCGTCCGCGCACGGGGTGCGTTCCGCGCAGAAGATCCGCCTCCTGCACGCCACGATGCGCTACCACCTCGTCCGCAAGGAGGACTGGGACACCGCCTGGGGCCTGCCGGTCAACCAGGAAGACCTGGCCGCCACCTTGATGAGCTTCTCCGTCATCATCCCCCAGGGCCTGGCCAAGCTCGGCGTGGAACTCCCCGTCCAGGACCGGGACGCCTTCTTCCACCTGTGGCGGATCGTCGGGCACGTCCTCGGAGTGGACGAACGGGTCAACCCCGTGTCCTTCGCGGAGGGCACCGCCCTGGTGGAGGCGGTCCTGCACCGTCACCAGCGCTCCTCCGAAGCAGGCACCGTCCTGACCAAGGGCGTACTCGACTTCATCCGCGAAGTCCTGCCCACCCCGCTGTTCGCCGGCGTGGGTCCCTCCCTGATCCGCCACATCATCGGAGACAAGGCCGCCGACACGGTCTCCGTCCCACCCGCCGACCTGACGAAACTCGCCCTCGCGGGCCAGTCCCCGCTCAGCCTCGGCTACGGCAAGGCCGGCGACACCGTGCCCCTCCTCGCCAAGGCGTCCAACGAACTCGGTCTGGCCGTCCTCAAGCAGGGTCTGCGCATGACCAACAAGGGCCGCCGTTACCAGTGGCAAGTCCCCACCGGCCTCACCCCCACCACCTGACCCGACGGCGCCTGGGCAAGCCGCCCCCGGACGGCGGCTTGCCCAGCACGGCGGACCGCGGTGGGGTGGTGCCCGCCCTGCCGTGTGCATTCTGAGCCCGAGGGTGCTTTGGGAGTAGAAGGAACCCGACTTGATGGAAGTGGTCCACGGCCGGAAGGCGGCGCTGGCGGCGTTTGGGTCGTATCGGTATTGGTCGTCGATCACCGCCTGCGAGGAGAGAACGCTTCCGCTGGTATAGGAGACGAAGAAGTGCTCGTTCCCTTCCGCGGTCGAAATGAGGTCTGTCTGGTACACGGTCAACGGACGGCGCTACAGCCGCACAGACTCCGCAGCGGACCGACGTACTCGACCTGACCATGACCGAAGACACCGTTTTCTGGGAGTGGGCAACCGTCGAACTCCTGCCGCACAGCGGCATCCGAGTCGAGGAACTCACTGAATTGACGCACCTGAGCGTCCGCCAATACCAACGGCCGAACGGCGAGGTCGTCGCCCTCCTGGTGGTGGCGCCCTCCAAGAGCGACCGGGAGAGGGTGATCCCGATGTCTGCCGAGCTGTTCCATGCCATCGCACAGATCGTCCGCCGACAAACGCCCGACGGAAGGCCGATCCACTGATTGAACGGCATGGGTTCTGACCATGTCTTCTCGTGGGGGTCGTAACGGCTGATCCCCAGCGCTTCGACTTCGGACGCGTGGGCACCCCGGTGAGGGCCCGACTCCGGTCAAGACGGACCCGCGTCAGAGATCGAAGCGCCCACGTCAGCGTGGGGAATGGTGGTCTGCCGCTCGGGGATCCTGTTCGTACAGCCCTGCACCGGAGCTCCAACGCTCCACCCACGGGCGGGCTGCGTCAGCGGAATCCCACAACCCCATGGAAGACCACGCCCCGTTCAACCGGCGCGCCACGGTCGGGCTGTAGAGGCCCCGCACGCGGAAGTTCTCCAGGTGCCAGACGGGCACGATGACGCACGCCTGTCGCGGTGACCCGCGATGCCGGCCGACGGCGATGACGCGCCCGTGCCCCCAGTCCCACCGGGGCAGTACGAGCCAGACCTTCCCGCCCGGCGGGAAGTGCTTTGTTCCGCGCTTGGTCTCCACTGCGCCGGGCCCGTACGCGAGCTCCCGGCGTACGCTGGCCACGACCGCGTAGCCGAAAGGTTCCTCCGGCGTTTCTGTTCCGCTTCCCACGTACGGCCGCTCCCTCGCCCTCGCCCTCGCCTTGCCCGCCCGACCATAGTCCCGGTGCGTCGCACCCCAAGGGGGTTATCGCCCCCGGGAGCGACATCGTTCCGGCGGGCCGGTGGCCCCACACGCGCCACACCACGCTGTCACAGTCCATGACAGGGCGCGGACGACGCCGTCCTTGGACGGCGTCACCCCCGGGATTCGTTCAGTGGGAGCCGTTGGAGCCGTGGGAGCCGTAGGTCTGCGTCTGCTGCCAGACGGGGGGCACGACGGTGAGGCGAGCCCGCCGCCGCTGCCTCGCTTCGGCGGTCGCCATGGCGACCGCAACCCACGTCACCAGGGCTGCGAATGTCGCCCACCCGAGCGAAGGAAACGCCAACCACCACAAGGACCCGGCCACGGCGAGCACCGTGATGCCGATCCGAGCAAGACCGGGCATGTGGCGGGTCAGCTCGATGGAGGCCCAAGCCGCGGCGAAGGGCGCCCAGATCGTGAGAGCCACCGCTACGAGCAGCAACGCAAGCCACAGGATCATTTCATCCCTCTCACGCCCGCAGGGCAGCGTCGGCTCCAGACGGGCAGTCATGTTTGCCGACGGCTGTGATGTCGGCGGCGAGGCCGGATCCATGTCGATCCGCAGCCTTCGGCGGTCATGCTCACACATCACTTGAACGCGTTCAAGTCACATCTTCGGCAGCGGCGCCGAGTGCATCGCCGCACGCCGACCCCGCGTACCTGCGAAACAGACGACCCGCTATGTTGAACGCGTTCAACCGATGGAGAGGCGACCCGCTGGGGCGGAATCGCGATGACAAGAGGGGTAAGAGATGTCACGTCGTCCGGTGAAGGCGATATTCAGCGAGGCCAGATGGGCCATGCCGCTGGCCTTGGTCGTGGCGGCAGCCGCCGGCCTGACCTCGTGCGCATGGTCAGACGTCTATCTGGGCTGCGAGGGCAAACCGTTGAAGGACGTGGCCGCCGCCGACGTCGTCGGGACCTACGCCGGTCTTCCGAGAGGCGCTTTGACTCTCTCAGAGGATGGGACCCTCTCGGTCGCCGACTGCATGGACCACCCCGACTACGACTCCGTCGGAAACATCAGCAATTACCCCACACTCCCGACAACCGGCAAGGGCATGTGGGGACTGGAGAGGGACCCGTCCGACAAGGACTGGATGGAGGTGCACGTCAATCTCGAGCTGCGCGACGGGGGGAGTACGGGCATGTCGTTGCGGGTCACAGGAACCAAGCAGCGTCCCAGGCTGCACCACGTCTTGGGGGATCCCGACGAGTGCGACACGATGGTCATGACCCAGACATTGTGATGGCCGCCCGCACTACCTCGGCCAGCGCGGAGCACCGCGGCCCGTTGGCTTGCCTGCCCCTCGCGGGCCGGACCGGCGACCTGGCGATAATCCTGCTCGGCCTTGGATGGCGTGACCGGAGGAACGGAGCGCGTTGTGCGGATCAGTGTCGAGAGGACCGGCGGTGAGGCCGTGGTCTTCGTCACCGGTTTCATCGGGTCGGGGTTCCGAGAAGCCACGCTGCCCCGCGGACGGGAGTTGGTCGGAGCCACGAGCGTCAGGATCAACCTTCGATCGGTCAGCGGGATGGAAGGTCTCGGCTCTGCCGGGCTCGCCGCCTTCGTCGCGGCTCACGAGCGTCGTGGTGCCACAGTGACCATCGAAGAGGTGCCGGTAGCCCTCTCCTCGGCGCTGTTCATGACCCCCGGCCGATACACGGGGATCGTTACGAGCTTCTACATTGCGTACCGGTGCCGAGGATGCGCGGAGACCAGGGATCATCTCCTGCTTCAGGCTGAGCTGGCGCACGGCGCGAACCCCGAGCCGCCGAGGTGCTCGGCGGATCACCCCATGGACGACGACGACTTCCTGCACGTCTTGCGTTGGACCCTGTGAGGCGCAGAAGCAGCCTCGCTTCACCTGCACCGGCATTTACGACGTCCATGCGCCCAAGGGGCCGGGGGAGAGGCAACAGGGCCAGCACCACCGAAGGCCTCGTTTCGTCCCCCGCACCCATGGGGACTGCCAAGATGGGACAGAGCTACGCGCATGTGTGATTTCCGGAGGACGAGTTGACCGTTCCAGAGGCCAAGGGCCCCAAGGTCCCGCCGTCGTACCCGCCGAAGACGCCGCCCCCGCAGAAGAAGCCGGTGGAGGCTCCCAGGCCGCAGCCGGCCACCAAATCGACGACCCAGCTGAGCCTGCCCCGCCCGCGGATGCAGATCCGGAACCGGCAGACCGCGGCCCTGACCTATCGGGCGGACCAGTGGGCCGCGAAAAAGGCCGCCGACCAGGCCGTGACAACGGTGCGCGGCTGGGGCTACCCGGGACTGGACGAGCCCGATCTGCGGGCCGCCGTACGGTTCCTCGTCGACGCGGCCGTACGGGACGGCGGACGCCGCGTCAGCGTGCACGTCGCCGACCAGGCGGACAAGATCCTCGTGGTCGCGCTCAGCCACCAGGCCGGATCCCTCCCCGAAGGAGACGTCTTCGCCGAACTCCACGCCCTGGCTACCGTGGAGAGCTGCGGCGACGACCTCGCCGACGACGGCCGCCGCGTCTGGGCGGTCCTCGACGCCATGCCCCGCCGCCCGAGGCCCGCGGGGTAGCCGGCCCGCCGCGACCAGCACCGGCATCGGGCGAGCTCGTGGATGATGTCCGGCGGCGGTTCTTCAGTGGCTTGGCGTTTCGTCTTCAGTAGTCGCTGTGTCTCGTGACCAGATGTTTGCTGTGATGTGGGGGCTTTGCTAAAGGGGTGGCGCCGTTTTGGTGCTGAAGGGCGCCGCCGAGGAGTGCGTGTCCCCGCCGCACCTGCGTCGTGACCACGGCGTCCCGTCCAGCCGGCAAATGCCTGTGGTGAGGCCGCCATGAAAACTGCCTGCGACCGAGCACTTCACTCGGCGAGCCGGCGGATGAGCCGGCGGGCCTGAGTACTGAAGTGGCGGCAAGCCGGCAGTTCGGACCCGACATTGGTTTGGTGCACTGGTCATCTTTGACGCTAAGTCACAACGGCTGCATGCAGCTATGATCCCTGCAACCGGGGGGTGATCGATGAAGCGCGGGCTTCTTGCGAGTGTCGGCGTACTGCTGTTGATGGTGACCGGTTGCACGGAGGTTGACCCTCCTCTCAGTTCTCCTCCCCCTTCCTCTGCTCCCGCTTCCTCGAGTTCTCCCGAGCCGCCCGAGCCCGGTCCCGCCACGCCACTGGGCGCGGCGGCGTTCACCGTGGAGGACACGGAGCTGGTCAAGGCATACAGAAAGGGAGCGCTATTTCCCACGGGTCGGCCTGTTCCGGCGACGTCAGAGGTGGCGGTTCTCCGGCGCGGCCAGGCGGCGGATACGGGCGATGCTGTCTGGATGCCAGACGCCAACACCTACTGCCTGGTGACGATGCGCGAGGGGGCGGCCGGCACGCAGTGCTTCGGGCTTGCAGCGAAGCGGAAGCCGCAGGGATACGTGCACGTGGGAAGAGCTGCTCCGCACGGCCTTGGCAGCTCATCCCAGCCGCACCGGTTGTGGCTCACCGTCAGCGTCGTCGAGAACACCAGCGGGCCCTTCGCCTACACCGGCGGTACGCCGGAGCACGCAACCCCGCTGCAGGAAGCCACCGTGAGGTTCCCCTCGGGCAGGACGTTTACGTTCCTCGCGTACGAATTCCCGGAGGGCAGGAGTCTCCCGATGGACGCTGAGATCTGCAGTTCGGGCCGGGCTGTCTGCTTCAAAGCATTCGAACCGAACGCTATCGGGCAATAGGTGAGGGCTGCCTGCTGGGAAGGGCTGAGGGGCTGAGCACACCGCGACGGGTTCGGCCCGCAGACCAGGGCGATAGAGCAACTGGTACGGCTCCGGGCGTCTCCCGTTGCCGACAGCTGTAATCAACGACGCCTTCGACGGCCCCGACGATGCCGAACAGCTCCAGATGGGCCGCGACCCGGCGGTGCCCCATGCCCAGGGCAACTGTCTCCAGCCCGGGAGCCCTTCGTGTTCACCGTGTCGTCGCACACGAAGAGCCGGCTGGGCCCCAGACATGGCGAGTTCGCCGCCACCAAGGTGACAGCGCCTGGGGGCCGCTCGCTTGGGCGGACGGCCCCCAGGTGGGCTGGTTCAACGGTGTGGGTGCGGGGCGGGCCTCCTGCCTGGGGCAGGAGG
>NZ_JBVJFA010000036.1:0-74787 GCF_055588085.1 Streptomyces sp. NPDC046303 | reverse complement strand
CAGATCAAGTGGGGCCTGGACTACATGAACGAGCGCTACGGCAGCCCGGTCGGCGCCTGGAACTTCTGGTCCGCCAACCACTGGTACTAAGCCGCTAAGCCGCCAGCGCCCTGCGGACGCACGAAGACGCTCGGCCGGGATTATTTCCCGGCCGAGCGTCTTTGCGTGTCCGGAGGGTCACCGGACCGTCGGCCGGGAGCGGGGCCGGGTCAGATGAATCGCCACAGGTGGTCGCTGGTGCCGTTGTCGTCCCAGAGGACCGTCTGGGCTCCCTGCGCGGTGGACGCGCCGGAGACGCCGAGTACGCGGCCGCCGTTGGCGCACTGGATCCTGAAGGTGTCGCCGCCGCCGTGGCGCAGGCGCCACCGGTGGTCGGCGGTGCCGTTGTCCGCCCACTGGACGATCCGGGCGCCGTTGGCGGTGCCGCCGTTCTCCACGGCGAGGACCTTGCCGCTGTGGGAGTTGCGCAGGCGCAGGTAGCCGCCGGTGTCGAGGACGGCCGTCCAGAGGTGGTCGGCGGTGCCGTTGTCGTCCCACTGGATGGCGAGGCCGCCGTCCGCGGTGGACATGTCCTTCACCCCGAGGACCCGCCCGCTGGCGACGTTCTGGATGCGCCGGGCACCGTCGGGGACGAACTGCCACTGGCCGGCGAGCGCGCCCGTGTCGGGTATCTGTACGGCCGCGGCACCGGCGGCGGTGGAGCCGCCTTCGATGCCGAGCAGCTTGCCGGTGTGGACGTTCCGAAGTGTGTGGTACCCGTTGCCGGCGTCGGCGACGGTCCACCGGTGGTCGGCGGTGCCGGTGTCGGACCACTGGAGGATCGGGGCGTTGTCGGCGGTGGACATGTCCTTCACGCCGAGGACCTTGCCGCTGTTGCGGTTGCGCAGCCGCAGTGAGGTGCCGTCGACGACGAGGACCCACTCGTGGTCGGCGGTGCCGGTGTCCGGCCACTGCAGGGCGAGGCCCCCGTCGGCGGTGGACATGTCCCTGATGCCGAGGACGAGTCCGCTGGCCGCGTTGACGAGACGGAAGCCGGAACCGCCCGTCCGCCAGTAGACGGTGTAGTTGAATCCCTGGGCGTCGTGGAACGGGGCGAGGCGGACCGTCGTTCCGTTGGCGGTGGCCGTGAAGGCGAGGGAGTCGCCGCTGGTCCGGGTGATCGAGGAGGGGTCCAGGGCAGGGAGCGAGGACAGCGCGCCGCTGCCGTAGTTGCCGGCGAGGACGGCGGGCCCGTAGGTGATCGCCGCGACAGCGGGGTCGTCGTTGGCGGCCTGCAAGACCACCCGCATGGGGAGCTTCACGGTGACGGTGTCCCCGGAGGTCCAGGACCGGGTGAGGGTGGCGTACGTGCCCGGGTCGGCCCGGACGGTCTGCGCGACCCCGTTCACGCTGACGGTGGCACCCGAGGTCCATGCGGGGATGCGGACGCGCATCGACCAGGTCCCGCCGACGCTGCCGGTGACCTTGAGCGTCGTGGTGTCGCCGGCCGGGTAGGCGGTGGTCTGGGTGATCGTGATGCCCCGCTGGGTCCAGTTCAGGACGGAGGGCAGGAACAGGTTCACCGTGAGCGTGGTGCCGTCGTGGAAGTAGATGGAGTCCATCAGCTTGGTGTAGGACTCGATGCCCGTACCCTGGCAGCACCAGAACGTGCCGTAATCGGTGCTCCACGTGCCACCGCCCCAAGCCGGGCCCACGCCGCGGCGGCCGCCCGGGTTGAGGGGGGTGAAGTAGGTGACGTGTCCGTGCGGGTCGGCCGGGTTCTGGGCGCCCATGACGTGGTTGAGCAGCGCCTTCTCGTAGAAGTCGAAATACGACGCCCGGCCGGGGTCCAGCTGCCACAGTTCCCGGGTCAGCTTGAGCATGTTGTACGAGTTGCACAGCTCGCAGGTGTCGGCGACGAGGAAGCCGGCGATGGCGTGGGGGGCCCGGAAGTGTTCCGCCTGGCTGTTGCCGCCGATGGCGTAGGTGTGTGAAGTGGTGCAGATCGTCCATGCGTTGGCGGCGATGTCGCGGTAGCGGGTCGTCCCGGTGGCCTTGTACTCGCGTACGGCTCCAATCCACTTGGGCACCTGCGTGTTGGCGTGCAGGCCGCTCAGCCGGTCCAGGTTCGCGGCGAGGGGGTCGAAGACCGCGGCGTGGTCGAACCGCTGGGCGGCGGTCAGCCAGCGCACGTCGCCGGTCTGTTGGTAGAGGTCGGCCAGCACCTCGTTCATGCCGCCGAACTCGGTGCCCAACAACGACTGCATCCTGGTGTGGCCGAGCGCGGCGGTGCGGCGGTCGACCCACCCGGCCAGCGCCAGGAGTACGTCGCGGGCCTGCGTGTTGCCGATGAGTCGCCACACGTCGAGCAGACCGGCCATGGTCTTGTGGATGCAGTAGTACGGGACGTTGCCGTTGTTCAGCGTTCCCGCTTCGAGGCCGGCGAAGTCCCTCTCGGGGAAGCCCGAGAGATAGCCGGGGGAGAAGCCCGCGCTGGAGTTGTTGGCCTGGCACTTGGCGAGTTCGGCCACCATGTGGTCGGCCTTGTCGCGGCAGGTGCCGTCCCCGAGAGCGGCGTACGCCTGGGCCCAGGCCGTGAGGAAGTGGCCTTGCACGTGGGTGCGGAAGGGGAACGCCGGGTCGTCCCAGCCTCCGGTCGGGGCGGCGGCGTTGGTGGAGAGCCGGTGGTTGGCGCGGAAGTTGTACAGGAGGCGGTCGACGTCGACGAAGCGGAGGTAGGCCAGGGTGCGGTTCTGGTTGTCGAGCCATCGGCTGCTGGTGAGCCGGACCTGGCCCAGGTCGAACGGAAACGTCGACACTCCGACGTCGGACCTGACCGGGGATGTCTCCGCCGCGGCGGAGCGGAGGCCGAGGACGGGGCCGGCGGCCGCGGCCACGGCCACGGCCGCGACGCCCGTCGCCTTGATCACGGCGCGGCGGCTGAAGAGGTGAGCCGGCATGGCGAACTCCATGTCCGTGAGAGAAGAAGTCGGGGAGTGCGAGGGGCGGCGCACCTCCAGGTGCCGGCCCTGCCGCCGGAGCAGCTGCCGAGAGGGGGCCGCCGTGCGTGGCGCGGGCATACGTCGCCGGCCCGGAGGTTCCGGGTCCGGCACCCGCCTGTGTGCCTGTTGCAGGAATGTTAACGCTCACAATTGGGCGCCTGTCAATCCTCTCGACAGCGGGCGCGCGGCCGGGCGGACGTGTTCCCGAGGGCAACCGGCTCGGTGCTACTTCCACGACACGATGGTGGGCCCGGCCCTCCCGCCCGACATACCAGGAGCAGGTCCGCGGGAACAGCGCACGCTCACTGGCCCGCGCCGGACTGCACGGGGAGATCCCCACTGACCGGTCCCAGGTGGAGTGATTCGGCACCGGCACCGGCCCCGGCGAGGGCGAGGCCGCGGGGCTGGGCACTACCCCGACTCGCGTCGGGCCGTCCGTATCGGGGGCCCATGCCGTCCAGCGCCTCGGGACCGCCGCCGTGGGACCCGGTGTCCTGCCTCCGTACCGGCTCGGACGCGCGCCGGCGGACTTCACCTTCATCCTGACTCCGTGCAACAGAGCCGAGCCGTCCGGCCGCACCGTCGGCGGCGGGTGCGCCACGGTCCGCCGGGCGCCGGGTCAGCCGGACGTGTCGGGTGGTGTGTCCGCGGCGCGGCGGAACTCCTCGTTGAGGCGCTGGGCCTCTTCGAGCTGGTCCTCGAGGATGACGATGCGGCAGGCGGCCTCGACCTGCATGCCCTGGTCGACGAGTTCCCGGGCGCGGGCGGCGATGCGCAGCTGGTAGCGGGAGTAGCGGCGGTGGCCGCCCTCCGAGCGGAGCGGGGTGATCAGGCGGGCCTCACCGATGGCCCGCAGGAAGCCGGGGGTGGTACCGAGCAGCTCCGCGGCCCTGCCCATCGTGTAGGCGGGGTAGTCATCGTCGTCCAGCCGATCGCCGAGCGAGTCGTCCGCTGTCATCTGCACCTCTTCTGGGGGAGCGCGTCGAGGGGCCCTGGCGTCGTACGGCACCAGGGCCCCGGAGGGAATTCAACACCATCTGCCGGCCCTGGTGTGTTTCCTGCCCCCCGCGGGCGGGTGCTCGTGCTCGCGGACGCCGCGCATGGCGAAGGCCCCGACCGGCGGATGCCGGTCGGGGCCTTCGGTGTCGTTCTGCCGCTCAGACGGAGACGCGGCTGCCGAGCATCGCGGACGCCAGCTGGAGCGGGCTCAGCGGCGTCGCGGGAGCTTCCGGCAGGCCCCGGACGGTGAAGCCGAGCTGGGTCATGGCCCGGATGACCTCGCCCGCGCTGAAGTCGCGGCGGTCCTGGCGGGTGATGACCTGTCCCACCTGCATGACGGGATAGACGCGACGGCCGACGATCACCGATTCACCCACGACGGTTTCGGGCTTGACGCCCTTCATCGATTCCAGCACGCCGGCCTTGGTGAGGTCGAACGGGAACCGGGCGATGACACAGCGCATGATGCCTCACTCAGGGGAGGAAGGGGAGGGGGGAGGGGAAGGGGATTCGACGCGGGCGCACCGGGCCTCTAGGCCGCGGCGTCGAACCTGCCCTGGCGCTGTCCGCCGCGGCGCGAGGCCTGCGAGGGGCGGCCGCGCCGGCCGCGCGAGGCGGCGCTGCGCTGGGGGCGCTCGCTCACCGGCGCCGTGATGACGACGGGGATGCCGGAGGGGGCTTGGGCGCCGGTGATGCGGTGCAGCTCGGCCTCGCCGGAACGGACCTGGGTGGTCTGCGGGACGATGCCGGCGGTGGCCATGAGGCGGGTCATGTCGCGCCGCTGGTTGGGGGTGACGAGGGTGACGACGCTGCCGGACTCGCCCGCGCGGGCGGTGCGTCCGCCGCGGTGGAGGTAGTCCTTGTGGTCGGTGGGCGGGTCCACGTTGACCACGAGGTCCAGGTTGTCGACGTGGATGCCGCGGGCGGCGACGTTGGTGGCCACCAGGACGGTCACGTGCCCGGTCTTGAACTGGGCCAGGGTGCGGGTGCGCTGGGGCTGGGACTTGCCGCCGTGCAGGGCCGCGGCCCGTACGCCGCTGTTGAGGAGGTCCTGGGTCAGCCGGTCGACGGCGTGCTTGGTGTCCAGGAACATGATCACACGGCCGTCGCGGGCGGCGATCTCCGTGGTCGTGGCCTGCTTGTCGGCGCCGTGCACGTGCAGCACGTGGTGTTCCATCGTGGTCACCGCGCCGGCCGACGGGTCGACGGAGTGGACGACGGGGTCGTTCAGGTAGCGGCGCACGAGCAGGTCGACGTTGCGGTCGAGGGTCGCGGAGAACAGCATCCGCTGGCCGCCGGGGCGCACCTGGTCGAGCAGGGCGGTGACCTGGGGCATGAAGCCCATGTCGGCCATCTGGTCGGCCTCGTCGAGCACGGTGATGTCCACCTGGTCGAGCCGGCAGTCGCCGCGCTCGATGAGGTCCGCGAGGCGTCCGGGGGTCGCGACGACCACCTCGGCGCCACCGCGGAGCGCGCCGGCCTGCTTGCCGATCGACATGCCGCCCACGACCGTGGCCAGCCGCAGCTTCACGGAGCGGGCGTAGGGGGTGAGGGCGTCCGTGACCTGCTGCGCGAGCTCGCGGGTGGGGACGAGTACGAGGGCCAGCGGCTGGCGGGGCTCCGCCCGCCGTCCGGTGGTACGGGCGAGCAGCGCGAGGCCGAAGGCGAGGGTCTTGCCGGAGCCGGTGCGCCCCCGGCCCAGCGCGTCGCGGCCCGCGAGGGTGTTCGGCAGGGTGGCGGCCTGGATCGGGAACGGCACGCTCAGGCCCTCGGCGCCGAGCGCGGCGAGCAGCGGGGCGGGCATGCCGAGCTCGGCGAACGCCTCTACGGCGGGCAGCGCGGGGGTGATCGTCCGGGGGAGGGCGAATTCGCCTTGTACGGCGGCGGACCGGCGGCCGTAGCCACCGGAGCGGCCCTGTCCTCCCGAGCGGGGCTGGCCGCCGGAACGGGCCTGGCCGCCGGAACGGCTGGGGGCTGCCGAGCCGAACCGGCTCCCGCCCGAGCGGGAGGAGGAGGCGGAGGATCGATTGTTCGTGCGTGTGCGGTTCATGCGGAACCTTCCTCGAATGCGGCGCATATCAAGGAATTCCCGCAGCGGCGAGCGCACGGAGAATTGCGAGAATGGGCCGGACGGAACATGAAAGCGAATCTGGCCGACGGGAATCCGTGCGGGCTCAGGCGCTGGAAACGGGGACGGGACGCGAACGCGGGTGTCCCCCGGGCGGGTGTCCTCGTGTGGAGGGCCGCTGAATGACCGGATCGTCCCGCAGGTGAACCCACTGCGGGGAAAACGTGCAGCTGGGGCCCGCACCCCGAGGGATGCGGGCCCCAGCTGCACAGTACGCGTCAGCGTCAGGCGGGAACGATGTTCTCGGCCGTCGGGCCCTTCTGGCCCTGCGCGATGTCGAAGTTGACCTTCTGGCCTTCCTGCAGCTCGCGGAAGCCCTGGGCGGCGATGTTCGAGTAGTGGGCGAACACGTCAGCGCCGCCACCGTCCTGCTCGATGAATCCGAAACCCTTTTCCGCGTTGAACCACTTCACGGTACCAGTAGCCATGTCAAATCTCCTTTGGGGCAGTACAGCGTGATCCGCAACGTGCGGATCACGTGTCGCCGCAATGATTGCCCCGCCGGACCAGAAAAAAAAGACCGGAAATGCACAAGCGCCTGCCGTGGACACGAGGTCCGACTGGTGCTTGAAATTTTTGGGAACCACAACTGCAACTGAGATCGACAGTAGCACGGAATGTTGCCCCGCGCCGTGAATATCCGTGCCCTCTGTGAAGCCGTGAAAAATCCTCAGGGCGCGGTCCGCCAAATTCTCATCCCGCGAACACAGATATTCAGCCGGAGCCGCCTCCACCCCGGGCCGGAACCCCTCCTCGGGGACAGATCCACCTGTCCGCCATACGGGAACGCCCGCATGGCACACTTGTGCCCTCTGAGTGGTCGAGTGCCTCGGGAGAGGAAGAGCGTCTTGGATCCTGCAGTCGCAGCCGTCGCCGCCACCGCCGCCACCACGCTCGTCACCGCGATGACGACGGAAGCGTGGGAGCACACCAAGCGTGGCTTCGTCCGCCTGCTCCGACTCGGCCGGCCCGATGAAGGCGCGGGTGCCGAGGCCGAGTTGGAACAGGCGCGTGAGGCCGTCCTCACTGCCCGCGAGCGGGGCGACGAGTCGGCCCTCGGTGCGGCGCACGACGACTGGGCGGCCCGGCTCGGCGCGGCCCTGGCGTCGAGCGCCGGCCGTTCGGCCGAGTACGAGGGGCTGCTGCGCGAACTGATCGGCGGTCAGCCCGGCGCCGAGGGCGAGATCCGCGCCCTCGCGGCGGCGCTGCGCGGGACGGGAACCGGCGGCGTCTACCACCAGGTGGTCCACAACGGCGGCGCGGGCGCACAGGGCCCGGGAGCCAGTGTCACCATCAACCACCACCACTACGCGCCCGGTGGTTCGCCGGCCCAGGCCCCCCTCGGTGAATCTTGACGGAGCCGCGCTACGAACAGCACCTCGCTGCCGGATCGGCGGCGGCACAGGGCCCGAACGCGAGCGCGACCGTCAACCACTACTACGGGACGCGGCCTCCCACGATCGAGGCGTTACCCGTCCCGGCCGCCCCGGACACCGCATGGCTGATGGCGCAGCCCAGCCGCCTCCTCGACGCGCGCAGCCGCGTCGTCCCCTTCATGGGCCGCACAACCGAGCTGGAGCGGCTGCGCCAGTGGCGGGACGCACGGGACGCGCGGCTTTCGGTGCTGCTGCTCCACGCTCCCGGCGGGGAGGGCAAGACCCGGCTCGCCACGGAGTTCGCCGAGCGGTCCCGCAGCCCGGCCCTGCCGGCGGCCGAACGCTGGCACGTCCTGCAGGCGGGATTCCGGGACGGGGCCCCGCCCCCGGGCCACGCGGCCGCCCCGCCCGACGACGGGGCCGGTGTCCTGCTCGTCGTCGACTACGCCGACCGCTGGGCGCACAGCGAGTTGGAACGCCTGCTGTCCGACCCCGTTCTGCACCAGCAGCGGCCCACGCGCGTCCTCCTGATCGGCCGCACCGTCCGCTGGTTCGCGGCCCTGCGCGGTGCGCTCGCCGACGGCCGCGCCGCCGTCGGCGACCTGCTCCTTCCCTCTCTGGACGCGGACCGGCTGCGGATGTTCACCGCCGCTCGCGACCGCTTCGGCGCGAGCGACCTGTACGACCTGCCGGACACCGCGAGCGTCGAACCGCCCGCCTCCCTGGACCGCCGGGACTTCGGCCTGACGCTGAACCTGCACATGGCCGCCCTGGTTTCCGTCGATGCCCGCTCGCGCGGTGAGCGGCCGTCCCTCGCGGAGCCCCACGAGCTGTCGGCCTACCTCCTGGACCGTGAATACCTGGCGTGGCAGCGGCTGTTCGACGCCGGTGGGCACGGGCGGGACTACCGGACCCGGCCCTCGGTCATGGCCAAGACCGTGTTCACCGCCGCCCTCACCGGAGCGGTGAGCCAAGACACCGGGACGCAGGCGCTGCGCACCCTCGATGTGCCGGGCCACCCGCAGGAACTCCTCCTCGACCACCGGTTCTGCTATCCGCCCTCCGACCGCGCACTGGTCCTGGAGCCGCTCTACCCCGACCGGCTCGCCGAGGACTTCCTCGGCCTGCTCACCCCCGGGCACGACATCACCTCGTACGACCCGGACCCGTGGGCGAGCGGTGTCCCGGCCGCCCTGTTGGACGGTGAGCTCGGACCCGCCGTGGCCCCCCGGGCCGTGACCTTCCTGGCGTCCGCCGCCGCCCGCTGGCGCCACATCGGCGAACGGGTGCTCTACCCCTTGCTGCGGGCCGCACCCGGCCTCGCGATCGCCGCCGGCAGCCCCGCCCTGACCACGCTCGCCGCTCTCGCCGACGCGGGCGGCGGCGCCGGGGAGGGAATCGACCCCGACCTGCTGGCGGTGTTGGAGGCCATCGAGTCCCAGCTGCCCCCGGGCCGCCACGTGGACCTGGACAACGGGATCCTCGCCCTCGTCGAGACGCTGATCGCGCACCGTCTGGCCGTGACCACGGCCCTCGACCAACGCGCCTGGCTGTACGGAACCTTGGCGTGGCGCCGGGCCAACGCGGGCCGTCGGGAGCAGGCGGTCGCTCCCGCGGAGGAGGCCGTGCGGCTGCACCGTGAGCTGGCCGGGAGCGACCCCGGCCACCTTCCCCCTCTCGCGAACTCCCTCGGCGTACTCGGCGACCGGCTGTCCGCCGCGGGCCGCTGGGAGGAGGCGCTGTTCGTGGCCGAGGAGTCCGTGGCGATCAGCCGCCGCCTGGCCGAGCTCGACCCCGCCGCCCACCAGGACCGCCTGGCGCGTTCCCTGACGGGGCTCGGCAACCGGCTGTCCCGGCACGGCCGCCACGAGGAGGCCCTGGCCGTCACGCAGGAAGCGGCCGAGCTGTACCGGCGCTTGTCCGACACCGACCCGGTGTACCGGCCCGACCGGGCCGGACTGCTCGCCAACCTGTGCTTGCGTCTGATCGACGCCGGCCGCACCGAGGAGGGCCTGGCCGCCAGTGAAGAGGCGGCCGCACTGTACCGGCGCCTGTCCGACGCCGACCCCGACGCCGAGCGGCACCACTTCGCGATGTCCCTCGCCAACCTCGGGTCCGCGCTGCGCGCTGCGGGCCGCACGCAGGAGGGCCTCGAGGTCACCGAGGTCGCCACCGACCTGTACCGCCAGCTCGCGGACGCCAACCCCGCCGCCCACCAGCCCGACCTGACGACCGCGCTGGTCAACCTCGGTGCGTTCCTCGCCGACTTGGGCCGCGGCGAGGAGGCCCTCGCCGCGGCGGAGGAGGCCGTGGCCATCCAACGCGGCCTGGCCGAGAACGACTTCGCCTCACACTGCCTCGATCTCGCGAACGTCCTGAACAGCCTGGGCACCCGGCTCCTCGCCCTGGGCCATGAGGAGCGGTCCCTGGCCGTCACGCGGGAAGCGGACGAACTGTTCCGGCGGCTGGCGCTCGCCCATCCCACCGTCGACCTCCCCGAGCACGCCGACGTCCGCGAGCGGCTGGCGCGGACGCCCGGCAGGATCCGGGAGGAGGCCCTGGCCGCCACGCGCGAGGCGACCGAGCTGTACCGGCTGCTGACCGAAACGGCCTCCGGCGCCGGCCTCGCCGAACTCACCGATCACGCCTCGTCGTTGGGGAAGGTGGGCCAGACCCTGGCCCGCCTCGGCCGCTTCGAGGAAGCCGTCACCGCCGTGGAGCGGGCCGCGGCCTTCCTCGTCGACACCGGTGACCGCCGCCGCGCGGCCGAACTGCTCCTCGAATCCGGCGTAGGCCTGGCCGGCATGCACCGGACCAAGGAGGCGGTCGCGGTCCTGGAGCAGGCCGCCGACCATTTCCGCCGGATCGGCGACCGCATTCTCGAAGGCACCGTACTGGTGAACCTCGGCCCCGCCCTGGCCGCCGAGGGCCGCACCGAGGAGGCCGTCACCGCTGCCGAACGGGCCGCGGCCGCCTTCCGGGGCGCCCGGGACAGCAGTGGGGGGCGGATCTTCGAGGTCGCGGCGCTCACCAACCTGAGCGTTGCGCTGACGGCCGCGCAGCGGTTCGCCGAAGCGGCCGACGTCAGCCGGCGTGCCGCCGCCCTCTCCGACGAGAGCGGCGACGGCCGCCGGCCGGGGCGAACGCTCCACACCCTAGGCAACGCCCTGCTCCGCCAGGGGCGGTACGAGGAGTCCATCGCCGCCACACGGCAGGCCGCGGCCATCTACGGGGACGAGGGGGACCGCGGCCGCGAAGCGGACTCGCTCTGCAACCTGGCGGACGCCCTGTACGAGACGGACCGGCTGGACGAGGCGATACCCGCCTACCGGCGTTCGGCCGCGCTCTTCCACGACCTGGGCGACCGCGGCAAGGAACTGTGGGTGCTCGGGCGACTCTGTCCTGCCCTGATCAACACGCGGCGCTACGAGGAGGCCGTCACCGCCACCCAGCGGGCCGCCGCCCTCAGCCGCGAGCTGGGCGACCGCAAGGGCGAGGCCGCGGCACTGGCCAACTTGGGCAACGCCTGTACCGAGACGGGCCGTTATGCGGAGGCCGCCACCGCCTGCGGCAAAGCCGCCGCTCTCCTGCGGGAGACCGGTGACCACGAGCTCGAAGCCCATGCGCTGGCCAACCGCAGCGAGGCCCTGGCCAAGGCGGGGCGGTTCGAGGAGGCCGTCACCGCCTGCGAACAGGCCGCCGCCGGCTACCACAGGACCGGCAACCGGGCACGCGAGGGCACGCTGCTGCACAGCCTCGGCATCCATCTCGCCCAGGTGCACCGGACCGCCGAGGCCATCACCACCTACCAGCGGCTACTCGGGATCTACCGGGAGCTCGGCGACCGCGCCGGCGAGCAGAAAGCGCGGCACAGCCTCTCCCTCCTGCTCGTGTACGAGGGCCGGTACGCGGAGGCCCTGCCCGTCTGCGAGCAGGCGGTCGCCGGCTACCGCGCAGCGGGCGACCGGGACAGCGAGGCCGAATCGCTCGACCGGCTGGGTTCCGTACTGATGGAGCTGGGGCGCGTCGAGGAGGCGGTCGCCGTCCGCGAACGGGCCGTCAGCGCCTTCCGTGCCGCGGGCGACGTCCGTGGCGAAGGGGCAGCGTACGCCGAACTCGCCGTATCCCTGTTCCGGCTGGGACGGCTCGAGGAAGCCGTCACCGCCGGACGGCACGCCGCCCGGATCCACCGCCGGTCCGGCGACCGCCCCCGGGAGGCCCACGCCCTCACCCTCGTCGGCCGGGGCCTGGAGGGTCAGGGACGGCCGGGCAAAGCCATCGCCTCCTTTACGCGGGCGGCCGAGATCCACCGTGAGACCGGCGACGGCAGTGCCGAGGCCGAGGCGCTGTTCCATCTCAGCAACGCCCTCTCGGCGGGGGGCCGGGAAGCGGAGTCCATCACCGTCATGCAGCAGGCCGCCGCCGGTTACCGGCAGTGCGGCGACCGGCGCGGCGAGGGCCTCGCCCTCTACCGCGTGGGCGAGGGATTCATGGACGGGGGCCGCTTCGAGGAGGCCGCCGTCACGTACCGCCGAGCTGCCGGCCTGTTCCAGGAACTGGACCTTCCGGACCTCGAGGGATCCGCGCTCCTCAACCTCTGCCGCGCCCTGCGGGCGGTGGACCGGAAGGAGGAGGCCGTCACCGTCTACCAGCGGGCCGCCACCGTCTACCCCCGGACCGGCGACCGGGAGCGGGAGAGCCAGCTCCACTTCCACCTCGGTCAGCTGCTGGAGACGATGGGCCGGACCGCGCAAGCAGTCCCCGCCTACCGGCGAGCCGCGGACCTGTTCCGGACCGGACGGGACCGCGCCAACGAGGGCCAAGCGCTCTTCCGGCTCGGCGTCGTGGCCGTGGGACTCGGGCAGTACGAGGACTCCGTCCCCGCGTTCGAGAGGTACCTGGAGATCTGCCGGGAGACCGGGGACCGTCAGGGCGAGGGCCGGGCCCTGCTGCTCCTCGGCGGCCTCCTGGTGGATGCGGGGCGGTACGAGGAGGCCGTCGCCGTCAACCAGCAGGCAGCCGACCACTTCCGTGCCTCCGGCAGCCCCGAGTCGGTGGACCTGGCCCTGAGCCACCGGCGCAAGGCACTGCGTGCGCTCGGGCGCGGATGATAGCTTCTTGCCCGTGGTGGAGCACCAGGACGAGACCAGGGCGGCGTACGACGGGATCGTCGAGCTGTACGCGTCGATGTTCGCCGACCGGCTGGAGGCGCGGCCTTTCGCGCGGGCCATGGTCGGCACCTTCGCCGAGCTGGTGCGCGGGACGGGGAACCCGCGGGCAGCCGACGTCGGGTGCGGGCCCGGACATCTGACGGCCATGCTGCACGAGCTGGGGCTGGACGCCTTCGGGCTCGACCTCTCCCCGGCCATGGTCGACCACGCCCGGCGGGCCCATCCGGCGCTGCGGTTCCACGAGGCGCGGATGGAGGCCCTGCCGGTCGAGGACTGCACGCTCGGCGGCGTGCTGGCCCACTACTCGATGATCCACACCCCGCCCGGGGAACTGCCCGCGGTGCTCGCCGAGCAGGTGCGCGTCCTGGCACCAGGGGGCCTGCTCCTGGTCTCGTTCTTCGCGACCGACGGACCGGAGCCGGTCCGCTTCGACCACAAGGTGACGCCGGCCTACAGCTGGCCGGTGGACCGGTTCGCCGAGCTGCTGGCCGGGGCCGGGCTCACCACGATCGCCCGGCTGGTCCACGACCCGGCCTCCGAACGGGGCTTCCTCGACGCCCACGTGATGGCCCGCCTCCCGTCGCCCTCACCACCCTCATGCGCCCCCTACTGAGGAAAACCCCGTGGAGGAACCCCCTCATTCAGCCCCTGTCATCCCCGAGGCATCTCCGGATGAACGGGCGCATCCATCCCATTCGCGACATGCGTGCGACCTATAGTGCGCCGTGTGATCCAGTTACGTGGGCTTACCAAGCGGTACGGGGACAAAACCGCAGTCGACCACCTGACGTTCACCGTGCGCCCCGGCGCGGTGACCGGCTTCCTCGGCCCGAACGGTGCGGGCAAGACGACGACCATGCGCATGATGCTCGACCTGGACCGGCCGACCGGTGGCAGCGTCAGCATCGGCGGAAAGCGCTACAGCGAACTGCGCGAGCCGATGAAGCAGATCGGCGCGCTGCTGGACGCGAAGGCCCTGCACCCCGCCCGCACCGCCCACCACCACCTGCTGTGGCTGGCACGGTCCAACAGGATCCCGGACCGCAGGGTCGGCGAAATCCTGGAGACCGTCGGACTCACCGACGTGGCCCACCAGCGGGCGGGTGACTTCTCGCTCGGCATGGGCCAGCGGCTCGGCATCGCCGCCGCGCTGCTCGGCGAGCCCGAGACCCTCGTACTCGACGAGCCCGTCAACGGACTCGACCCCGAGGGCATTCTCTGGATCCGCAACCTGATGAAGCAACTGGCGGCCCAGGGCCGTACGGTCTTCGTCTCCAGCCACCTCATGAGCGAGATGGCGCTGACGGCCGACCACCTGATCGTCATCGGCCGCGGCCGGCTGCTGGCCGACACCTCCACGGCGGACTTCATCGAGCAGAACTCCCGATCCGTCGTACGGATGCGCACCACCCAGCCGGAGCGGCTGCTCGACGTCCTCGCCCGCGAGGGGATCGCGCCGGTCCGCACCGGGGACGGGGCCTTCGAGATCCAGGACGGCAACGCCGAGGCACTCGGCGAACTCGCCGCCGCCCACCGGATCGCGCTGCTCGAGATCGGCTCGCAGCGCGCCTCGCTGGAGGAGGCGTTCATGCGGCTCACCGCGGGTTCGCTCGAGTACCAGGCCGGCGGCACCGTCGACGCCGGCCTCGCCCGCGCCGGGAAGGAGTCATGACCATGGCCGCCACGACCGCAGTCCTCTGGGCGGAGTGGACGAAGATCCGGACCATCAGCTCATCGAGGTGGACGCTGACGGCCGCGTTCTTCTCGACCATCGGCCTCGGCGCGATGCTGAGCGTCATCCTGGGCGGGGAGTTCGAGACCCTCGGCGCCGCGGAGCAGGCCGCCTTCGACCCGGTGATGACCAGCTTCATCGGCATGGGTCTCGGTCAGCTCGCGATGATCACCTTCGGTGTCCTGGTGGTCACGAGCGAGTACGGCACGGGCATGATCCGCACCACGCTCGCCGCCGTCCCGCAGCGCGGCCTGCTGTACTGCGCCAAGGCCGCGGCCGCCGCCGTACCGGGCCTGGCCGTGGGCATGGCCACCAGCGTCGCGACGTTCTTCGTCGGCCAGGCGCTCCTCGGTGACCACGGCGCCTCCCTCGGCGACCCCGGCGTACTGCGGGCGGTCACCGGCGCCGGGGTGTACCTGGCGCTCATGCTGCTGTTCGCCATCGGGGTCGCCACGATGCTGCGCAAGGCGGTGCTCTCCCTCAGCGTCCTGATGGCCTACTTCTTCATGATCGCGCCGATCTTCAACTTCGTGCCCGCGACCAGGAAGGTCGGCTACTTCTTCCCCGACCAGGCGGGCACGAGCGTCATGCAGGTGGTGCAGCAGGCGGACGGGCCGCCGTACGGCCCGTGGGCGGGGCTCGGCATCATGGCGCTGTGGGCCGCGGCCTCCCTGGCCGGCGGCTACTTCGCGTTCCAGCGCAAGGACGCCTGACGGCCGACGGCCGCCCGTCCGGCACCGGCGCCGGACGGGCGGTGGCGGCCCGCGGGTCAGTGACCCTTGAGCAGGGCGCAGGCGAAATCCTCCTGCACGGTACGCAGGCGGGCCAGCAGGGCGGGCTTGTTGCTCTTGCTGGTCTGGGTGTTGATGGAGAAGGTCAGCGAGCGCGTGCCGTCGGGAGTGCCGGCGGCGAGCTGGGTGTAGCCGGGGAAGTTTCCGGTGTGGCCGTGGAGCACACCGCAGCGGGTGGTGTACTGGAAGATCGCCAGCCCGGCGGCGTTGGTGCCGGGGCCGGCCGGCTCGGAGGAGTCGCCGGGGCGGAAGGCGAGCTGCTCCTTGCGGGTCTTCTCCGACAGCAGGGCGGGGCCGCCGTAGGCGCGGATGAAGGCGCCCAGCTCCGTGGGGGTGGAGACGATGCCGCCGGAGGCCCAGACACCGGAGGCGCCGAGGGCCTCGCTGATGTCCTGCGGTTCGGCGGGCGGGAGGACCTCGTAGCCGTGCAGGTAGGGCCGGGGGAGCCGGTGGTCCAGGGGCAGGCTGGTGCGGCGCAGACCCAGCGGGCGGTAGACGAGGTCCTGCAGGAGGTCCTCGTAGCGGCGGCCGGTGACGGCCTCGGCCATGAGCGCGACGGCGATGTTGTCCGAGTTGGAGTACTCGTACAGGGAGCCGGGCCGGAACAGCAGCGGCTCCCCGGCGATGAAGTCGAGCAGCCTGCGCGGGTCGAAGACGTGGAGCGGGTCGGCGCGGAGGATCTCGAGGAACCCGGGGTCGGCCGAGTAGTCGGGCAGGCCGCTGGTGTGCTGCAGAAGCTGGCGCAGGGTCACCGCGTGCCAGGCCTCCGGCTGTTCGGGCAGGTGCTCGCCGATGGTGTCGTCGAGGGAGAGCCGGCCCTGGTCGACGAGTCGGAGGGCGACGGCCCCGCTGAACGCCTTCGCGATGCTGGCGATGCGCATGTGGTCGTCGGGGTGCGGCGGCCGGCCGGTCTCGATGTCGCCGACACCCGCCGTGTACACCTGCGTGCGGCCCGCCCGGGTGAGGAGCGCGATCGCTCCGGGCGGGCCGTCGTCCTGCGCGACGAGCCGGTCGAGCTGCTGCTGGAGGCGCATGTCGTGGCCCGGCCCGCCCTCAGCCGGACCGGGGTCGACGGCTGCCTGTGCGGGCTGCAGCAGCCCTCCGAGCGCGGCGGCGGCGAGGGCGGCGCCGGACAGTGCGGTGCGGACGCGGCGTCCGCGGGCGAGGGTCGGCACGTGCGTGTCTCCTGGTGTGCGGCGGGGCGGCGGGGCGGCGGGGCCGTGGGTGCGGTGGGGCGTGCGGTGGGCGGTGGGCCTGGGGGACCCGAGCGGTACATCCGCCTGACTAGCAGCCCGCACCCCCCGACCGGGCCCGCGGCGCGCACCGGCACCCCCGGTTGGCGGCGCTACGGTGACGGCGTTCAGCCGGTCGGCCCGCCGTGCAGTGCGCCCGGAAGCAGCCAGAACCACAAACACCACCGGATATGGCCGCGCTGGCCGGAAATATTTGCCCGATTTGGTGACAAGCGTGTTGATGTTTCATCATCATGACTGCACGTCAGCTCTTGGCGTGTGTCGAGGAGGCGGGGGCGCCGGGGCGTACACACCGGCCGAGCCCGCAGGCGAGCTCTCGCTCTCGCCGCGCCGTGCCGCGCCTCCCGTCCCGTTCCCGTCACTAGGCAAAGGCCCATGTCCGCCCAGCAACTCTCGGACCTCATACGTTTCGCCCGTCACAACTCGACCTACTATCGCGACCTTTACGCGTCCCTCCCGCCGCACGCCGACCGCCTCACCGACCTGCCCGTCGTCGACCAGCGGGAGTTCTGGGAGGCCAACACCCTGCACGACAGCCGCGTGTTGACCGGCCCGCTCAGCGAGGCGACGGTCTACAAGACCGGCGGCACCACCGGGGCCCCCAAGTTCTCCGTCTATACGCGCGACGAGTGGCGCACGTTCGTCACCGCCTTCGGCCAGGGGCTGGTGGACACGGGTCTGCGCCCCGGACACCGCGTCGCCGACCTCTTCTACGCCGGGGAGCTGTACGCCAGCTTCCTCTTCGTCCTCGACTCGCTCGCCCACGCGCCCGTGGACAACGTCCGCCTGCCCATCGGAGGCGGCGCGCCGCCGGAGTCGACGATCCCCACACTGCGGGAACTCGGCGCCCAGGTACTGACCGGCACGCCCACCACCCTGTGCCGGCTCGCCGAGCAGGTCGTGTCATCCGGTGTCCGGCTCGGTACGGTGGAGTTGCTCCTCTTCGGCGGCGAGGCCCTCTTCGACGACCAGCGACGCCTGCTGGCTGCCGCGTTCCCCGGCGCCGAGGCCCGGTCCGTCGGATACGCCAGCGTCGACGCCGGTCTGCTCGGCCGGCCCGTACCCGGCTCCGATGCCCGGGTGCACCGGGCCTTCGCCCCGTACGCGGTCGTCGAGATCCTCGACGACTCCACCGATGAGCCCATCACCGAACCGGGGCGTCCCGGCCGGGTCGTCGTCACCAGCCTCTTCCGCCGCCTCATGCCGATCATCCGCTACCCCGCCGGCGACCGGGCCGAGTGGACCGGCACCGGGCCCGGTCACTTCCGGATCCTCGGCCGCGCCGAAGAGGGCGTACGGGTGGGCCCCGTCTCCCTCTACACCCAGGACGCCCAGGCCGCCGTGGCCAGGGCGGACACCACGGGGCGGGTGGTCGGTGTGCAGCTCGTCGTCCGCCGCTGGGACGGCCGCGACGGGCTCGTCCTGCGGCTGGCCACGGCCCCCGCGGACGACGCCTCCGACGAGGTCACACGTGGCCGGGAGGCGCTGGCCAAGGCCGTCGTCACCGAGCTGGAGACGGTACGGCCGCTCTATCCGGACAGCGTGCGGGCCGGGTTCGTGCACCCGCTGTCCGTGGAGTGGGCGCGCCACCGCGACCTCGCCGTCAACCCGCGCTCGGGCAAGCTCGTCCGGGTCCTCGACGAGAGGCCGACGGCATGACCGCCTCACCTGCGGCCGCGAGCGAGCCCGAGACCCGAGCCGGGACCCGAGCCGGGACCCGAGCCGGGGCCGACGGCCGGCGGCGTCCGCTGATCCTGCGCAACCGTGCCTTCGGCGCCGTGTGGCTCGGCCAGATCCTCACGCAGGCCGCCGTACGCATGTTCCAGGTCGGTGTGTCCTGGTGGATCGTCGCCTACGCCGTGCGCGACGCCCGCGGTCTGGCCTCCGGGCTGTTCATGGCGGCCTGCACGCTGCCCGCCGTGGCGCTGGCGCCCGTCGTGGCCGGGGCCGTCGCCCGGTTCGCGCACCGTTCGGTGCTGCGGACCGCCGCGGCCGTGGCCGGAGCCGCCTCGGCTTCCCTCGCGGTGTGGGCGTACGGCAGCGGCCTCCCGCTCGCCACCCTGTACGCCGCCGGCCTCGCGCTGGCCACCTGCCAGGCGTTCTTCGACCCCTGCCTGACCACCTCGGTGCCCGAACTCGTCGACGACGCCGACATCGAGACCGCCACCGGATTCGAGCTGTCCACCCAGTCCCTGGCCGGCCTCGGCGGAGCGCTGCTCGGCGCCCTGACCGTCGACCGGGTCGGCGTGGCCGGGCTGGCGGCCGGCTGCGCGGCCGCCTACGCGGGCGCCGCCCTCCTCGTCGCGAGCGCGCGTTTCCGCACCGTCGCGACCGACCCGGCCGCAACCGGTCCCGCCGCAGCCGTGCCCCAGCGGCGCACGCTGCGCCGCATCCTCGGTGAACAGCCCTACGTACGACGCATCCTGATCTGTTTCACCGCGGCGAACCTCTTCACCGCGGGGGTGTTCGTCGTCATCCCCCTCTACACCCGCTCGGTCCTGCGGGGCGGTGGCGGCACCGTGGCACTGCTCGAGGCCTCGCTGGGCGCCGGCGCGCTCATCGGAGCCTTCACGGGCGCCCGCGTGCCGGGGCGGCCCACGATCGCGGGTGCCTACTGCCTGGGCCTGATGGCCTTCGCCCTGGTGCTGCCCGGGCTGGTGGCGCAGCGTCCGGTCGTCGCGGGCTGCCTGGCCGTGGCCGGCTGGTGTGCCGGGGCCGTCAGTGTCCGCTTCGTGGCGCTCTTCCAGCGGCTGGTGCCGACGGGGGACAAGCCCGGCTTCTTCGCCGTCATGCAGGCCGTACTGGGCGCCTCCCTGCCGGTGGCGTCCCTGGTGTTCGGCTTCGCCGGCGACTTCCTCTCGCCCCGGACGCTGTGCCTGGCGCAGGGCATCGGCCTGGTCCCCGCCGCATGCGCGCTGGCCCTGCTCGGGTCCGGTCCCTCCGTGCCCGCAGCCGAGCCGGATACGGATACGGATACCGACACCGATGCGGGCCGCGGCGCGGAACCCGTCGGAGGGCAGCGGTGAACCCCGTCATCACCCCGGCCGCCGCCGCGGACATCGCCGAACTGCGCCAGCTCTACTACGCCGTCTACGGACCGCACTACCCCGTGGCCCTCGGCACCGACCCCGCCGAGATGGCCCGGCTCATGGCAGACCCGCACTCCCTGTGGCTCGTCGGCCGCTGCGCCGACACCGGGGCCCTGACCGCGTCCGCCGCCATCCACGGTGAGGCGGGCAGCCGCATCGGCCGCCTGGAGGGCATCGCCGTACACCCCGGGCACCGGTCGGCGGGCCTGGCCGCCTCCCTGACCGAGGCGCTGTGCGCACGGATGCTGGACACGGGGCGGCTGGACTCCGTGTACGCGACCGTGCGCACGGTCAGCGCCGGCCCGCAGCGCGTCGTCGCACGCAACGGCTTCCGTCCGTTGGGCATCCTGCCCAACGCGGTGGATCTGAGCAGCCGCGAAAGCCTCGCGCTCTACGCGCGTCACGCCGCCGGGGTGCTCGACCGCCGGATCCCCGTCACCGAAGTGCCCGCCCCGCTCCTGCCGTTGCTGCGCACCACCGAAACCGCGCTGGGCATCGGCTACCCCGGGGTCCGGGCAGCCGCCGGCCGGCTCCCCGCGCCCGCACCCCAAGGGGCCGTCGAACGGCTGGAGATGATCGAGGCACCCGCCTTCGTGCGCCGCCGCTTCCGCGAGCGGTTCCCCTGCTCCGAGGGCTGGTTCTACCCGCTGCACACACCGAACGTGCTGCTCACCCCCGAGGACGGCCGGTTCGAGGTCTACGCCTACCTCAACCGCGCCGGAGGGTACGGGTCCCTGCTGACCGCCCACCCCGACCCGGCCGCCGCGGCCGGGTACCTCGAACCCGTCACCCGGGCCCTGGCCCGCGCGGGCGCCGGATACGTCGAGGCACTGGTGCCGCTCGCGCACTCCGAGGCCCTCTCGGCGTTCCTCTCCCAGGGGTTCGTCGCCGGGGCCGTCTACCCGGCCATGCGCGCGGACGGCGACGGCTTCCACGACTACGCCGTCCTGTCCCGTTCCAGCGAACGGATCGACTTCCGAGGCGTCGCCGTCGAACCGCCCCTCCAGCCCTATCTGGACTGCTACGTGTCGGCCTGGGCGTCGACGCACCTGCCCACACCATCCGAGGTTGCCCCATGAACCCCCATCTCGCGCCGGTCGCCGTACCCGACCCGGCCCTCCTGCCGCACGTACAACAGCTGTGCGACCTGACCGACCCGTACGCCTTCGGGCCCGCCGAGGACGAACTGTTCGCCGCCGCCATGGCGGAGACCAACGCCTGGCACACCGAGCGCTCCCCGTTCTTCCGCTCCCTCTACGAGGCCACCGAGGCGGCGGAGCCGTACCGGGCACCGCTCGTGCACGCGAACTTCTTCAAACGCCACGAGGTGCTCTCCGTCCCGCGCGAGAAGGTCGAGCTGCACCTGACCTCCTCCGGGACCACCGGTCAGAAGTCGCAGATGTTCTTCGACCACTGGACCATCCGCTCCGCCCAGCGCATGGTCGCCCGGATCTTCGAACGCAACGGCTGGATCACCCCCGACCAGGAGGTCAACTACCTCCTCTACAGCTACGAACCGGCCCCCTCCCTGAACCTCGGGACCGCCTTCACCGACAACTACCTGTGCGACTTCGCCCCGGCACGCAGCGTCGAGTACGCGCTGCGCAACACCGGCGGCGACCACGAGTTCGACCCCTTCGGCTGCGTCGCGGCGCTGCGCCGCTTCGCGCGGGAGGACGCCCCGGTCCGCATCCTCGGCTTCCCCGCCTTCCTCTTCTTCACGCTGGAGCGGATGCGGGCCATGGGACTGCCCCCGCTGCACCTGCCCGAGGGCTCCCTGGTCGTCCTCGGCGGCGGCTGGAAGGGGCACGCCGACCGGCGCATCGGCAAGGAGGAGCTGTACGCCCGCGTCACCGAGCAGCTCGGCATCCCGGGTGAGCGGATCCGGGACACCTTCGGTTCGGTGGAGCACTGCATCCCGTACATCGAATGCGACCACCACCGCCTCCACGCCCCCGTCTGGTCCCGGGTGACGATCCGCTCCACCCGCACGCTCGAACCCGTGCCGTACGGCGAGCGGGGCTACCTGCACCTCGTATCGCCGTACATCACCTCCGTACCGGCACAGAGCGTGCTCATGGGCGACCTCGCCTCCCTCCAGCCGGGCGACGCCTGCGGGTGCGAGCTCCAGACCCCCTGGTTCACCGTCCACGGCCGTGCCGGGGTGAGCCGCAACCGCAGCTGCGCGGTGGCCGCAGCGGAACTGATGAAGGGAAGGGCGTGACCGTGACGGAGACCAAGGCCCCGTACGAGGACCACGGCGACGGCGCGGGCGTCGTCCACCACTACTGGCAGGGCGCCTTCATCGGCGACGAGGAGGCCGGGCGCCGCCTCGCCGGCCTGCCGGGCGCCGTCGAGACCGCTCTGGCCACGGTGCTGGAGACCGAGACCGTCCTGGCCGCCTGCGACGCCCTCGCCACCGCCCTGCGCGACCCGGCCCACCCCGTGCACGCCCGGCTCGCCGCGCACCTGCCCGAAGGCGGGGACCCGGCCCTCCTGGCCGAACTCGGCGGCCTCCTCCGCCGACGCGAGCTGACCCGCAAGCTGCGCCGGGAACTCGGCAGCGCCCACCCCGGCCGGCTGAACCGGGCCGATCCGCGGGAGACGGTCTACGAGGCCTGGTCGCCCGTCGGCCTGGTCGCCCACATCGCACCGGGCAACGCCGTGACGGTCGCTCCGCTGTCCATCGTCGAGGGCCTGCTCGCCGGAAACGTCAACATCCTCAAGACCAGCAGCGCCGACACCCTCCTGACCCAGCACCTGATGGCCGAACTCGCGGCCCTGGACCCCAGCGGTGCGCTGGCGGCCCGGGTGATCGTCCTGCGCTTCCCGTCCTCCCGGCAGGAGTGGCTGCGCCTGATGTGCGCACCGGCGGACGCCGTCGCCGTATGGGGCGGGGAAAGCGCCGTCGAAGGAGTGGCGGCCCATGTGCCGGCCGGCTGCCGGCTGGTGGAGTGGGGACACCGGATCTCCTTCGCGTACCTCACGCGCGACGCCTGGTCGGACGCCGACACGCTCGACGCCCTCGCCGACGATGTGTGCCTGCACGAGCAACAGGCCTGCTCCAGCCCCCAGGTCGTCTACCTCGACACCGAGGACGCGGGCGAGGTGTTCGCCTTCGCCGAGCGTTTCGCCGCCGTGCTCGCGACCCGGCTGCCGGCCGCGCCGGCGCCTTCGGCGGGCGAACCGGACCCCGCCGAGGAGGCGGAGCTGACCACCACCGAGCTGGTCGCCCGGCTGGAGGAACACCTGGGCCTGACCCGGGTGTTCGCCGCGCCGGACGGTTCGTGGCGGGTCATGGCCGACACCCGCTCCCCGCTCACCGCCTCGCCGCTGCACCGCAGCGTGTGGGTCAAGCCGCTGCCCCGCGAGCGCCTGATCACCACCCTGCGCCCGATGCGCCGCTATCTGCAGACGGCGGGCCTCGCGGGCAGTCGGACCGACATCGCCGAGCTGTCCCGCACCGCCTTGGCCGCGGGCGTCACCCGCGTCACGCCGGTCGGCGCCATGCTCGACAGCTATGCGGGCGAGCCGCACGACGGCGTCTACGCACTCCAGCGCTACAGCCGCCGCGTCGCGGTCCAGGCCGACCCGGGCCGCTTCGCGACGACCGCCTGCCTGGACGATCTGGCCCGGCCCGTCGTCCTGCCCCGGCCCGCGGGCCCGCTGCTGGGCAAGGAGGACGTGCAGGAGCCGGCGCGGGCGCTGGAGCGGGCCGATGCCGAGCTGTACTTCCGCAGCGGCGGCAGCACGGGCGCCCCGGCACTCTCGGTCTTCAGCTACGACGACTACGACACCCAGATGCACGCCGCCGCCCGCGGCCTGCTCGCCGCCGGCTACGACCCGGCCGGGGACCGGACCGCCAACCTCTTCTACTGCGGCGGCATGTACGGAAGCTTCATCAGCTTCTTCTCCGTGCTGGAACGTCTCGGCGGAGTGCAGCTGCCGCTGTCCGCGGGGCCCGACCACCGGGCGACGGTCCGGGCCCTCATCGACCACGGGGCCGACACCCTGTTCGGAATGCCCTCCTACCTGTGGCAGTTGCTGCACGCGGAGGCGGACGCGCTGCGCGCCTACGGTGGCCTGCGCAAGGTCTTCTACGGCGGCGAGCACTTCACCGAGGAGCAGCAGCGCACCCTGAAGGGCACGTTCGGCATCGAGGTCGTCCGCTCGATCACCTACGGCAGCACCGACCTCGGCCCGCTGGGCTACCAGTGCACCGAAAGCTCCGGCGGCGTCCACCACCTGCACGCCGATCTGCACACGATGGAGATCCTGGACCTGACCGAGGACCGGCCGGTGGCCCCGGGCGAGACGGGCCGTCTGGTCTTCACCACGCACGCCCGGCGCGGTCAGCACCTGGGCCGGTACGTGATAGGCGACCTCGGGCGGGAAGTCCCGGGCCGCTGCCCCTGCGGCCGGCACGCGCCCCGCTTCGAGCTGAGGGGGCGAACGGGTGACGTGATGCGCGTGGCGACGTACTTCCTCCATCACCGCCGCTTCCTGGCCCTGGCCGAGGAACGGGGCGGCCACCGCGGCGAACTGCAGATCCGGCTCGACGGTGCGGACGCGCGCGAGCGGCTGACCGTACGGGTGGAGCGTGCCGCGGCGACGGACCCGGAGCGGCTGCGGGACGCCTTCCTCGCCGGCTATCCGGAACTCCGCGCGGCGGTGACGGAGCGGCTGCTGGACCTGGAGGTCGAGGCGGTCGACGGCGCGTCCCTGGACCGCAGCCCTACCAGCGGCAAGCTCCTCGCCGTGGTGGACGCACGCCGCCGCTAGGCCGTCTCTTCCGGATGGCGCCGACGACGAGGCCGCGTTCCCGCACCCACCCCCGGGTGCGGGAACGCGGCCTCGGCCCATAGGCGACTGCGAGGCGTCCGGTGGCGGACTTCTGGAGCGCGCCGCACATTGGGAGAGGGGCGCCACCGGGACGCCGGAACCTCGAGGCTCGATCATGGGCACATTCCACCGCCTGCGCAGCGCGCCGACCTCATGCCCGACGTGCTCCGCCCGCGCTCACGTTCCTCCCCGATCTGCGGGGGAGGGCCCGAGGCCGCGTGGCGACGGCCGTGCAGACACCCGTGCCGGGGTCGGCGCCCGTACCCCGATTCCTGTCAGGCTTGCCGCCGAGAGCGGGCCGGATGCCGGCCAGGGGCCGGCGTCGGCCGGGCTGAGGAGTGCTGATGGAGCCCTATCTGGTCCCCGTCGTGCTGATGGCCGTTTTCGCTGCCTTCGCGGTGTCCGCGGCGGCAGGGTTCGGTGGCAGTCTGATCCTGGTACCCACACTGGCCCTGGTGCTCGGCACCAAGCCCGGGGTGGCGCTGGCAGCCCTTCTCCTCGCGGCCAACAACGTGGTCAAGGTGATCGCGTACCGCAGAACGCTGCCGTACCGGCAGGCGGCTCCCGTGATCCTCCTTGTCGCCGTCGGCGCTGCCCTGGGCGCGAGGTTGTTGGTCTCCGCGCCGGAGCAGGCCGTGACGCTGGCCGTGATCCTCAGTTTCGCGGTGGCCTTCTTGGTGGAGTCCTTCCAGTTCACGCGTATCCGGCGGCTGAGCTCACCGCTGCTGGCGTTCGCCTCGGGCGCGACCTCCGGGTTCAGCGGCACTTCCGGCCCCCTGAAGGGGCTCGCCGTCCGCGGGCTGGCCCTGGACCGCCTGCACCTCGTCGGCGCGCTGTCGCTGACGTCGCTCGTCGGCGACGTGACCAAGACGGCGATCTGGACGGACGCGTCGCTGCTCGTGGGCAAGGACTACCTGATCGCGCTCGCGTGCCTGCCCCTGATGTTGTTCGCGACGTTCCTCGGGCGGCGTTTCAACACCAAGATCGGCGAGCGGGGCTACTCGGGGCTGTTCTGGGCCGTGATGGCGGGCTATACGGGACGTCTGCTGGCGGGTTTGTGAAGGACACGGCCGCCCTGCGCGGCCTGCCCGGGGCGAGCGGCGGCGAGCGGCCTACTCCGTGAGGCGTTCCACCACCCGACGCGCGGCCTCGTGCTCCGCTGCGGACGGTGACAGTTCGTCCAGGGTGTCGAGGTCCGTGTCCTGTTCGAGTTCCTTCTCCCATGCCGCGGCGAGCCGCTCCTGCTCCGCGCGCTCCCGGCTGCCCAGAGCCTCCCGGTGGGCTGGATCGAGAGCCGCCAGAAAGCGTTCAACCACGTCCGAGGACATCCGGTACTCCTTGTCGGCGGGAAGGGCGGACATGCGACAGCGCCGTGTCCAGCATGCGAAGCGCCGCCCGGCGCGGGGGTCAGGCGCGGCCGGGGACTGACCCGAATGGGCGCCACGACGACCGGCACCCCGACCGGTAGGGGAGGCCCCGGGGCACGTCCTTTCTCCCTCAAAGCCTGAGGTGGATTATTTCCTCCGCTAAATGATGGAGAGTCACGCGGCGCACACTCTGCGCGATTCAGGTATGTGACGTCGTGTCCAATAAAGAGCTGCGAAGTTTCAATTTTACGCAAAGTCCCACGCTGTCGGATGGCCGCAAAAATGGCCTGGACCAAGCGGAATTGGGCCTCAACTGGCACTGGTAAGAAGTTAATTGACGGTTGGTCACATCACTCATGGATGGTGATTGAATTCGCGACATCTTCGCGCGTAGAGCAACGGCGTTCAGTCCCCGCGATCTCTCTGGCAGGATTCCCGGCACCCAATCCGGTCAGGGAAAGAGGCGCGGTTGTGCGAGGTCGCGAAAGGTCTGGATCTCGGATTCACCGGCTGCGCAGCACTCGATTCTGACCGTTCGTCACTGATGGCGGTGCCGCCGGGCGAGCCGGTTCCCGCCTGTCAGATCAAGGAGCAAGATGCACAGACGTCGCGCGTCCCGCCGCAGGAAAGCGCTGATAGCCGCGATCACCGCCGCACTCTCCGGCGGTCTGCTGTTCGGCTTCAACGCCCTCGCCCAGGCCGATGTGGTCAGCGGCACGGTCATCGGCGGCCAGGGCAACTACAGGACCGTCAACCACCGGGCCAAGCCGTCCCTCACGGCCCAGGTGGTGGGGTCCTCGAAGGTGGGCGCCAAGGTCCGGATGTCCTGCCGGACCACCGGCGACACCGTGGAGAACAACCCGAGGTGGATCTACACCGGCTCGTACTACATCGCCGATGCCTTCATCAGGGAGAACACCACCCCCCTGCCGGTCTGCGGTTCGACCCCGAACCCGAAACCCACCCGGCCGCCCACGCCCACGACCGCGAAGACACTCCCGATCGACATGCAGAAGCAGGTCAGGACCCAGTGGTGCTGGGACGCCTCCGGCGTGACCATCGCCAAACACTGGGGCCGCTCCATCAGCCAGGAGCAGTTCTGCCAACTCGCGGCCCAGGGAACCTGGGTGAACTGCAACAACCAGCCCGCCACGCTGGAGGACATGGCCAACGGCCTGGCCAGGCTGGGACTGAGGAACAGCGGTCGCAGCCTCTACCGCAACGCCTCGTTCGGTGAGTCCGCCGCCGAGATCGACGCGGGCCGGCCGTTCGCCGTCCGGTTCGGCTGGCGCACGGGCGGCGGTCACATGAACGTCATCTACGGCTACGACAGCGCCACCAACATGATCGCGGTCGGTGACCCGTGGCAGACCACCCAGACCTACACATGGTGGAACCACTCCACGTACGCGAACAACAACTCGTTCCAGTGGACCCACTCCCGCATCGGCATCCAGGGCTGAGGAGCAGACCGACCATGCAGACCACGCAGACCATGAGACAGACCGGGCACGCCGCATTCCGGGCCGCCGGCCTCGCCACGGCCGCGCTCGCCGCCACCCTGTGCGGAATCGTTCCCGCACACGCGGCGGAGGGGGACGGCATCGCCGGCTACCAGTCCGCCCAGCAAGCCCTCCGGAGCGACCAACTCCGCGACACCGTCTCCCGGTTCCTCGTCTCCGCCCGACAGCCCCGCACCGCCCCCGCCGCGGACGGCGGCACCGTCGGCGCCCCCGGGAACGCACCCGCCGCGGTTGCCGCACCGCCCGGGTTCGATCTCAACAAGGACCCGGTGCCGATGTTCGAGATCAGCCCCGAGTTCGTCACCGGCAAGGCCCAGGCGAGCCCGCAGACCGCGCTGCGGCTCTCCTACCTGGTCTCCCGGGTGACCGCATCCGACGGCAAACACGCCGCCGTGCTGCTCGCGCCCAAGGGGAACGCCGCCGCGCCGGGAAGCGGCACGCAGCACGTCGGCGCCGAGGGCTGGCAACTGGCCGGGATCCGGGACGGGGACGCCGAAGTCGGCTTCGCCGAGCGCGGCACTCCCCAGGCCCGGACCTTCACCGAGCCGCAGATCCACGCCTGGTACCGGCTCACCGCCGAAGGCGTGGTCGAGCCGCTCAACGAGGAAGCGGCCACCGGCCTCGGCGGACAGCGCGGCATCACCCTCGCGGCGTACCAGAAGCTGGTCACCGCCCGGTACGGCGACAAGATGCCCGGCTCGGAATACGACCGCAAGGGCCTGGCCGGCGGCTACGGAGGCCTCGTGGAGGACCAGCCGGAGCAGCCGGAGCAGGTCACTGCCGCATCCGCCCGACCGGCGGCCGGGGCGTCCTGGCCACCGGTGGCCGCCACCGGCGCCGCGGCCGTAGCAGCGATCGGCGGCGTGATGGTCTACCGCCGCCGCCGGGGAATCGCCACCCCGCCTGCCTAGACCGGCCCGAATCGGACGCAGGGATATTTAGTACAATACTGTATGAAATGTACGGTCTATCCCTGCGTTCGGAGGTGGGACGTGGATGATCCGGACACCCCCGAGAAGCGCGGGCGCCTCAGCCGCCCGCTGGTCCTCGCCGCGGCCGTCGCCCTCGTCGACCGGGAGGGCCTCGCAGCACTGACCATGCGGCGCCTGGCCACCGATCTGGGAGTGGAGCCCATGGCCATCTACCGGTACGCCGCCGGCAAGGAGGGCCTGCTCGACGGCCTGGTAGAGGCCTTCTTCACCGAGGTCAACGACCGGCTGCGCGCCTCGGCCGAAGAGACCGGGAGTCCGGCCGACATGCCCGCGTGGCGGGTGGAGCTGCGCCGGATCGCCCGTGCCTTCGCCGCGGTGGTGCACGCCCACCCGGAGATCCTGCCCGTGGTGGCCACGCGGCCGCTCTCCGTTCCGGTGGCCCGGCGCCCCCCGCCGGTACTCCAACTCACGGAGCACATCCTGGCCGTGCTCGCCCGGGCCGGCTTCGACGACGCCACCGCACTGACGATCTACCGCGCCTTCGCGGCCTGGAACCTCGGCTGCCTCCTCGTCGACAAGCGCCAGGTCATCGACAACCCCGACGAGCCCGACCTCATGCTCCGCCTCGGCCTGCACCGGCTGCCGGCCGCCCAGTACCCGCGGCTGCGTGCGCTTGTCCCCAAACTCGCCGAGTACGACGACGAGCAGGAGCTGATGGCGGGCCTCGACAGCCTCCTGAGCCGGATCCCCGAGGCGCCCCTTGACGCGTTCTACGGCGGAAGCGCACGCTGAAGATACGACGTACACATCGGATATATCGATACCCACTCGCATTCGCCTTCCCCACGCCGCCGCGCCCTGCCTGCGCGGGTACGGCCGGCCGCCACACCCCGATGCCGGCTCGAGCCCCTGCGTCCTGATGTGAGCCATGTGAGCACGTGAGCCCCACGGCGCCCGAGGGAGCCTGTGATGTCCAACGACCACACGATTCTGCGCGTCCGGGTCACTGCCAGGGACCCCGACACCCTGCGCGCACTCCTGCGCGAATCCCACCCCGACGTCGGCGGGCGGGTCCACCAAGCCGAGGACGGCAGTTGCACCATCGACGCCTACGTCACCCCCGAACAGGGCGAGGCCCTCGAACGCGAGGGCGTGACCGTCACGATCGTCGAGGACGCCACCGCCACCGGACGGGCCCGCCAGGCCGAGGTCGCCGAGGGGGACCGGTTCGCTCCAGAGGACGAGGTTCCGCAGGGACTCGCCCTCAAGGTGAAGGACACCTAGGAGGGACGCCATGCCGTACATGAACATCGTCGAGGTCGAATCCGGCCTGACCAGCCTGGCCACGGCGTTTCAGGACACGAGCGACCTCATCGAGCTGCCCGAGCCCTCCGTCGAGGGCCGCACCTGCCACGCCCTGCGGATCGGCACCCACCGCCGAGAGCCCAAGGACGCCGTCGTCCTCACCGGCGGGGTGCACGCCAGGGAATGGGGCAGCTGCGAGATCCTCGTCAACCTCGCCGCCGACCTGCTGCACGCGCACGACGGCGGAACGGGCCTGGCGTACGGCGGTGCGCACTTCACCTCCGCCCAGGTGCGCACGATCCTCGAGGACCTCGACGTCGTGATCTTCCCGCTCGTCAATCCCGACGGCCGGCGCCACAGCCAGACCGTCGACCCGGGCTGGCGGCGCAACCGCAACCCGGCCCAGTCCGGCGGGAACCCCGCCGCGATCGGCGTCGACATCAACCGCAACTTCGACTTCCTCTTCGACTTCGAGACCGCCTTCCACCCGCTCGCACCCGTCCGTGTCTCCAACGACCCGGCCGACCAGAACCAGGTGTACCAGGGCCCACAGCCCTTCTCGGAGCCCGAGACGCGCAACGTCCGCTGGCTGATCGACCACTTCCCGCGCACCCGCTGGTACGTCGACGTCCACAGCTACACACAGACCATGCTCTACGTCTGGGGTGACGACAACAACCAGTCGAACGACGCGACCAGGAACTTCCAGAACCCCGCCTTCGACGGCAAACGCGGAATGAAGAACGACCTGCTCTACGCCGAGTTCCTCGCGAAGGCGGATGGCGACGACTCCGTCGTGCTGGCCGAGCAGTTCTGCAAGGGGCTCCATGCCGTGCGCGGCAAGGTCTACACCCCGAAGCCCGCCTTCGACCTGTACCCGACCTGCGGCACCAGCAACGACTACACGTACGCGCGTCACATCGTCGAGTCGAGCGACGACAGGATCCTGGCCTTCACCGTCGAATGGGGAACGGAATTCCAACCGCCCTGGTCGGAGATGAAGAAGATCGTCCTCGATGTCGACGCCGGACTCGTCCAGTTCTGCCTCACCACGCTCGCCTGAGGCCCCGCGCACGCACGGTTCGCGGCAGGCGTCGCGGCCGTCGCCCGCAGGGTCAGGCGGCGGCCCGGTGGTAGAAGAACGGGTCGATGGACGCGGGTACGCGCGTGACGTTGTCGAGGTCGAGCAACTGGTGGCTGACGAAGTCGGCATGACGCTGGTAGGTCACGCCCTCGGGGAAGTTGGCCGGGTCAGGCGTGTTGTTGCCGGAGAACACACCGTAGAAGTCCCGGCCGACCGAGAGCAGTCGCATGTAGTCGCCCAGGTACGGCAGGCCCCGCCGTGCGGGGACGTTCGCCGGGGCCTGGTGCAGCCTGTGCCGCTCCGGCGGCGTCTGCCAGTCGTCACCCGTCAGCTCCAGCACCGTCACCCACTGCCCTTGCGTGAACTGCTGGAACGCCAGGCCGAGCAGGGAGTCGGTGTTCACCGCGAGCGCCGGATTCTTGACATCGGTGAGGGTGCGCAGGTCGGTGGACCAGGTCTGGCCGTGGTCGGTGGAGTGACGCACGTGCAGCGTGTAGTCCGTGCCCGTCACTCCGCCGACCCGGTCGCACCAGGCGATCCAGACGCTCCCGGCGTCCGTGGGGTCCACCGCGATCGACAGGTCGCCGCCGAGGCGCTCCTGCCCCATCGTCGCGCCGAACTTCACGAACCGCTGGGTGGCGACCCGTTGGCCGGGCGTGGAATCCTGCGCGTCCTTGAGGCCCTCGAACGGGTTCGCGCCGACGGCGCCGTTGTCGTCCCGCGTGACCACCACGTCGAAGAAGACGTTCGAGCCGGACCTGTTCTGCCAGCTCTGGAACACCGCGTACACCGTACCGTCGGGATGCAGGGCCACCCGTACGGGAGGCCCGTCCTGGCCCGTCGTCGCGCGCCGCTCGATCGGATGGCGCTTGAAGCCGGCCGGCGGCGGTGACGTCCGGGCGTTGCCCGACACGTCCACGGTCGCGGTCCGGCCGGTCCCCTGGCCGAAGTCGTTGTGGGCGACGTAGACGCGGTCCCGGTCGACGCCGTTCACGCTCACGCTCCCGGCGACGACCCACGGCTGGTCCTCCTGGTCCCGGGAGAGAAGCAGCTGCATGGGCGCTGTCGAGGAGATCCCGGGGGAGCGCAGGACCTGCATGCGGAGGATGTCCTCCACGGCGGCCTGGGCGTTGAGGATGCCCGCGTACAGGGTGCCCCCCATGGACGCGAAGCTGACCGAGATGTCACCCGTGCCCAGTCCCTGGGTGCCGCCCGGCACGATGCTGCGCAGTACCCACGTGTTCCCGCCGTTGGTGGAGACGTACACGGGAGCGAGCGGACCGCCCATCGGGTCGGGGGTGAACGCGGTCGCGATCATGTCGGTGGGGCGCTCGGGGTTGACCGCGAGGCTGGGTTCGCCGTCCTGGCTCCGGTCGCCGCTGAGCGCGACGGGCGTGATGTTGACGACCTTCAGTGTGGGCATGTCCGCTCACCTCCGTGGGGCTTGCAGCGTGTCGAGCTTCTGCACCGGCTGGTGGTCCTCGGCATGGAGGATCTGGAACGGCGCCCATTCCCGCAGCGCGCCCTCCGTGGCGTGCAGGATCCACATCCCCTCCTGCGACGCCTTGGGCTTCGGCGCCTTGTACCAGCGGAAATCGAGGCTGTTGGGGTACAGCACGTCGACCGGCCCGGGCTGTACCTGCCCCTGCTCGACGGCGGACACCTCGATGCGGGCGCGCCACCAGTCGGGGTAGTGCTCGGACGGCTGGTCGGCGGGCATCTGCTCCAGGGCCACCACCACGCCCACCACGACGGCGTCCGCCCCGGCGGCGTGCGCGACCATGTCCTCGTCCGCGATATCGCGTTGCAGCGCGGAGAAGGGCATGGCGTCGGCGGTCCTGGCCACCAGGGAGATGTTCTCTTGGACGGCGTCGGCAGGCAGCCGCCCCACCTCGGTGACGGCGAGGCCTTCGCCGTAGAGCACCCCGTCGGTGAAGAAGGCGGCGGCGTCGCCGACGGCGGGCGGGTCCAGGTCCCCCGACAGCTGGACGGTGACCTCGCTGCCCGCGAGTTTCTGGAAGGCGTCGGGCGCGTGCAGCACCGTGTCCACCTGGACGACGGCGGTCCGTTCGTCGACCGGTACGTCCGACAGCCGCGCGTGGCCGAGCTGTGTGATCGTGCCGACGAAGCTCAGCGGGGCGCGCCGGACGAGTGCCCGGACGGCCTCGGGATCCTCAGGCATGACGGTCATTTCCTTCCGCCTCGTCCGGCCGCCCGGCGCGAAGCGCGTGCGGCGGCGGGATGGGATCGGCGCCCCTCCCTCGCGCGCCGCGGGCACGCAGGACGGGTGGGGAGAACCGGAGGGGTGGTGGTGCGGGGCGTGGAGGGCCGTCAAGGCAAGCGGACTACCGACGGTCAGGGCGCGCTCACGGACACCTACGATGCACACGTACTCTGTACACACAAGTCTCCGCGCGACCGCGTCACCCGTCAAACACCTCCCTTCCTCCGCCAGGAGTGCCTCTGCGGCTGTGGCGGATAATCGTCGTCGCAGCGTGGAGCGGGGGATGTGGGGGGATCAGTGGGTCCGAGAAGCGGTGGTACGGCGTGCGACGACAGGTTCGAATGGTTCTGTGACGCGGTGTCGAGCCACGTCATGCCGGTGAGCCTCAGCGCCGGCCATCCGTCCGGCTTTCACGCAGACGTCGCCGATCTGGAGCTCGGATCCCTGCGGCTGTCGGCGCTCACGTTCTCTCCCGTGCTGTCGCGCCGTACGCCGGCCCATATCCGCAGGGGCGACCCCGAGCAGTTTCAGCTGGCGCTGGTCACACGAGGCGCCTTTCGGATCGACCAGCGGGGGCACGACTCGATCGTCGCGGGGGACCTGGTCCTGACGGACACGTCGCGTCCGAGCGAAGGGGCGAGCATCGACGAGCGGTGCACGGTGGGCATTCTGCAGGTTCCCCGCTCGATCCTGGCGCTGCGGCACGACAGGGTGGAAGGCATTCTGGGTCAGCGCATCCGCGGCGACAGGGGGACGGGCGCGATCCTCGGCGGCTTTCTGAACACCCTGCTCGCCCAGGGCCCGAGCTGCCGGCCGGCAGAGCTCGTCAGCATGGGGTCCATCGCCCTCGACCTGGCCACCGCGTGCCTGGCACAGCAGCTCGGTACCCCCGAGGCGGCGCCGGCCGAGGCGCGCGCCCAGGAAATGTTTCAGCGGATCACCCGTTTCATCGAGAACAACCTGGGCGACCCGGACCTGACGCCCCGGGCGATCGCGGACCGGCACAACATCTCCCTGCGCTCCCTCTACGCCCTCTTCCGCGACCAGCCCGTCAGCGTGGCGGCATACATCCGCCAGAGCCGACTGGAACGCGCGCACGCCGAACTCGGACGGCCCGAGGTGCGGGGCCATCCCGTGCACTCGATCGCGGCCCGCTGGGGCTTTCCCACCGCCACCGCGTTCAGCCGGATGTTCCGCGACGTGTACGGGATGACGCCTTCCGAATACCGGGCGGCCGTCTCGCGCGGCGAGGCCGCACGCACGCAGTGCCCCGGGTAGCGCGGACCGCAGCGGCACCCGTCGACTGATGCGCGCAGGTGCGGGCAGCCGGCTCCGTTCGCCGGAGTGCTGTGCCCTCATGGCACGGATACCCTGGGAAGTGTGATCGAGTCCGGACGGCCGCGGCTCCGTAGGCGCCCCGGGCCGGGAAGACTTGTGCGGCTGTCGCCGGTCGTCCTGACCGTCGTCATCGCCAGCCTGGCATACACCACTCCGCCGGAAATGGCCTTCAGCCGACTCCTGCCCGCGGCGCCGGCCCTCGCCGCCGCCATGTGGCCGGTGCTCCCCACCGTCCTGCTCGGCACGGTCTGCCTCTTCCTGATGATCGGCCTCAGTCTCGTCTTCCCCGATCTGGGGACGTGGTGGACGGCCGCGGGAATCATCGCGGTCACGGTGGCCGCCGCGTACGGAAGCCATGTCCGGCTCCAGCGGGAGCGCACCCTCTTCCAGGTACGGCTGGTCGCCGACGCGGCGCAGCAGGTGGTGCTGAGCCCTCTGCCACGTCGTATCGGCGGCATCGAGATCGAGTCGCTGTACCTCGCGGCTGCGGCCGAGGCCCGCATCGGCGGGGATTTCTACGAGGTGGTCGAGACGCCGCACGGGGTCCGGCTGCTCATCGGTGACGTGCGGGGCAAGGGCCTGCCGGCCGTGGGGGCGGCCGCGGCGATCGTCAACGCCTTCCGGGAGGCGGCCTACGGGGAGGCCGACCTGGTCGACGTCGCACGCAGACTGGACGCCAGCAGCACCCGCTACAACGCCGCCTTTCCCCCCGAGGGTCCGATGGAGCGCTTCGCCACCGCCCTTCTCGTCCAGATACCGCACGAGGGCAGACGCATCGACATCCTCAACTGCGGACACCCCCCGCCGCTGCTCCTGAACCGCGGGACACTGCGTGTCCTCGAGCCCGCCACCCCCTCGCCACTGCTCAGCCTCGCGGAGCTCATCGGCGACCACTACGAAATCGACACCTTCGACTTCGCCCCCGGCGACCTGCTGCTCCTGTACACCGACGGAATCGCCGAAGCCCGCGCCCGCGACGGCGAGTTCTTCCCGCTGGCCGCCTGGATGCGCCGACAGCCCCCGACACCGCCCCGCGAACTGCTCACGGCCCTGCACCACGACCTCCTGCGCTACAGCCGAGGACGCCTTGACGACGACATCGCCGCCCTCGCCGTACGCCTGCGCGAGACCTGAGGCTTCCGTCCTTGTGCGGGTCTTCGGACCACCCGGTAGCGTTGATGACGTGCGTTCCGCCCATACCGCCGCGGCACACCGCCCGGCGAGGCAGCCGTCGACCGGCAGAGGAACGGGATCACATGGCACAGCACGGTTTCCCTTTCGTCGCGCCGGCCGCAGGGGCCGCTCTGGCCTTCCTGGCAGCCCTCGGCCCGACGCCGGCGGGCGCCGCACCACCGCACACCGGTATCCCCGGCCTCACCGGGCCCGGCCAGGCCGTCACGTCACGGTTCGTACCGGGGCCCTGCCCCAGGACACCCCAACCGATCGAAGCGCTGGCCACCGCCCGGTGCGGCGTACTGGAGGTCCCGGAGAACCGTGCCCGTCCCGACGGCCGGACGATCCGGCTGGCCGTGGCGGTCATCCCGCCCGTCTCGGCGAAGCCCGCCCAGGACCCCGTGGTGTTCATGGCGGGCGGCCCCGGTGGTGAGACGTTCGACGACATCCCGTACCTGGTCTCCTCCGGCCTGAACCGGGATCGCGAACTGATCGTCATGGCCCAGCGCGGCAACCTCTACGACACGCCCAACCTCGCCTGCCCGGAGCTGGACCGCTTCTACGCCCAGTCGGTGGGGCTCCCTTCCTACGCACCGCAGACGGCACGGCTCATGCGCGACGCGGTGAAGCAGTGCAAGGACCGCCTGACGGCCGACGGAACCGACCTGAGCGCATACAACAGCACCGAGAACGCGGCCGACTTCGCCGACCTGCGCACAGCACTGGGCATCAAGCAGTGGAACGTCTACGGCCACTCCTACGGCAGCAACCTCGCCCTGACCTTCCTGCGCCTGCACCCCGAGGGGATCCGCGCGGTGGCGCTCGACTCGGCCGCCCCCGCACCGTACGTCTCCCTGCCGTTCGCCTGGGCCAACGCCCGGGAGGGGCTCGACAACCTCTACAAGGCCTGCGCGGCCGAGCCCCGCTGCAAGAGCCGCTACCCGGACCTCGAGCGCACCCTGAACGAGCAGGTGCGCAAGCTGGAGGCCCGGCCCCTGACGCTGAACGTCAAGCCGCCGCAGGGCGGAGACCCGGTGAAGGTCGTCCTCGACGGCGGCGCCCTGGTGAACCTGCTGGTCGCCAAGGCGATCCCGTTCGCGGACGTCCCCGCGGCCATCGACGAACTCGGCCGCGGACGTCCCGAGCGCTTCGCCACGGCCCGCGCCGCCGGTTCGGTCCAGGTGACCGGCGAGACCGCGCACGGTCTGACGCAGTCGGTGGTGTGCAGCGAATGGGTGCCGGACCACCCGCCGTCCGACGTGCTGAAGGCGGGCCGCGAAGCGTTCCCCGCATGGCCGCGATCGGTCCAGGCCCAGGCGCCCCAACTCCCCTTCCAGGACGAGCTGTGCCGGATCTGGAACGTCCCGGACCGCACCGCGACCCAGCGGGTGCCCACACAGAGCGCGGTGCCGACGCTGTTCATCAACGGCACGTTCGACATGAAGACGGGGGCCAGCTGGGCGCCGAAGACGGCCCGTACGCTGTCCCACGCGACCACCGTGCAGGTGCCCGGGATCGGGCACTGGGTGGTCCCGCAGTCGCCCTGCGCCCAGAAGGTGCTGGCTTCCTTCCTCACCCGCCCGACCGCGCCCGACACCGGCTGCGTGGCGGGTCTCAAGTGGGAACCGTTCACGATCACCCCGAAGTGACGGGGAGGACAGATGACAGGGTCACACGTACGACGGTTGCGCACCGGATCGGCCACGGCGGCCACCGGGATGCTCCTGGCCGGTCTGCTCGCGGTGCCGGCGGGCGCGCAGGAGCCGACGCCCGGAGGGGCGACCGGCACGGTCGCCCGCACCGTGGGCGACGCCCGCTTCGAGCCCGGCCCCTGCCCGAAGACGGCGGACCCGGTCGCCGAACTCGAAGGGGCCCGCTGCGGAACGCTGACCGTGCCGGAGAACCGCACCAAGCCCGACAGCCGGAAGATCACCCTCGGTGTCGCGATCGTCGCGTCCGAGTCCGCCACACCGAAACCGGATCCGATCGTGTGGCTCGCCGGCGGACCGGGCGACGACGCCGTCGGCGAGGCGAAGATGGCGATCGGCGGCGGTCTCAACCGCGACCGTGACGTGATCTTCATGTCCCAGCGCGGCACCTACTCGGCCGACCCGGCACTCACCTGCCGCAACGTCGACGAGTTCAACGCGCGCGCGACCGGCCTCGTCTACGACGCGCCGTCCACCGAGCGCGAGCACGTCGCGGCCACGAAGGCCTGCCGCGACAAGCTGGCGGCGAGCGGAGCCGACCTCAGCGCCTACAACGACATCGAGAGCTCCGCCGACCTCGCGGACCTGCGCACCACACTCGGCCTGAAAGAGTGGAACGTGTACGGCATCTCCTACGGCACGCAGCTGGCGCTCGTCTACATGCGCCTGCACCCCGAGGGAATCCGCGCCGTGGGCATCGACGGCATCCTGCCGCCGTCCACGGGAGGGTCGGCCGTGACCTGGCGCGCCGCCAAGCAGGGTTTCGACGGCGTGTTCAAGGCCTGTGCCGAGCAGCCCGACTGCAACCGCCGCTATCCGAACCTGTCGGCCACCTTCGAACGGCTCGTCCGTGAACTCGAAGCGAAGCCCGTCACCACCACCGTCACGCTCCCCGACAGCGAGAAGCAGGTCAAGGTCGTCCTGGACGGCGGAGCCCTGGTCAACTGGATGACCGCCGCCACCCACGTGGCACCCCAGGTACCCCGCGCCCTCGACGAACTGGCCAACGGCAAACCCCAGCGGATCGCCCAGCAGTGGGCGGGCGGCAAGTACAGCCCCCAGGCCATCGGCCGGTTGTCCCACGGGCTCGTCTACGGCGTCTTCTGCAGCGAATGGACCCCGTACGAGACCCAGGCCGAAGCGCTCCGCGCCGGCAAGGAAACCTACCCCTCCTTCCCCGAATCGGTCCAGGCCCAGGCCCCGCTGCTCACCTTCCTGCGTCCGGACTGCGACGTCTGGAACGTCCCCGCGGCGCCCCCCTCCATCCGCGACGTCACGAAGAGCGACATCCCCACCCTCGCCATCTCGGGCGGGTTCGACGCGCAGACCGCGGCGGACAACGGGCCGTACGTGGCCCGGAGCCTGTCCCAAGCCACCGTCGTGACGATCCCCTACGTAGCGCACGTGGTCTTCGCCACGTCGAAGTGCGCCCAATCCATCACCGTCTCCTTCTTCGAGACCCCCACGGCCCCGAACACCGGCTGCCTGAAGGACCTCAAGCCCCCGAAGTTCGAGATCGCCCCTTGAGCCAACCCCCGCTCCGGTAAAGGAAAGAAGGTGGTGTCGGTGAACCGGATGGCGCTGATGTGCACCGCCGGGGGCGCCATGGCCGTGGTGGCACTGGCCGGTGTCTGCGGCCCGCAGGCGTACGCGGCCGGCGACGACCGTGAGAAGCGCAGTACGGAAGTCCTCCGGGAACTGGTGCCTTCCCCCGACGGCCCGGGCTGCGCCGCGGCGGTCGGCAGCCGCGGAAACGTCGTCTGGGAGGCGGGGAGAGGGAAGGCCGACCTGGCGACCGGGCGGGCCATCACGCCGGCGACCGTCTTCGACATGGCCTCGAACTCCAAGCAGTTCACGGCAGACGCCATCCTCCTGCTCGCCGGGCGGCAGCGCCTCGCGCTCAGCGACCCCCTGTCCGAGTTCCTCGACAACGCGCCCGACTGGACGCGACGCGTCACGCTGGCCGACCTCATGCACCACACGAGCGGCATCACCGACTACCAGGACCTGCTGGAGGACAAGGGCGTCGAAGTGACGGATCCGGCCGGCCAGCAGGACGCGATCAAGGCAGTCCTCGCCTCACAGCCGGAAGATCCGCCCGGCCGGCGCTTCTCCTACTCCAACTCCAACTACATCCTCCTGGCCCATGTCGTCGAAAAGGTCACCGGAAAGCCCTTCAAGACGTTCGTCCAGCAGGAGTTCTTCACCCCGCTGAACCTGCGCATGACGGTATCCCCGGCGGCAGACGTCCCCGGCAAGGCGAAGTCGTACGACGAGAAGGACGGCTCCTACACCCCGAACTCCTCCCCCTGGACCCAGTACGGAGACGGAGCCGTCCAAGCCACGGCCGGTGAACTCGTGCGCTGGGCCGACAACTACCGCACGGGCCGCATCGGTGGCACGCAGCTGCTCACCGGGGTGACGCAGGGAGCGGTCAGCGTCGGCGACGTCCTGCGCCGGCGCGGCATCGAAGAAGGCCGATATGGGGCCGGAATGCTCCTCCTGCCCGACAAGAGCCTCGTCCACCGCGGCGACTGGGAGCAGTTCCACAGCACCTTCAAGGTGAGCCCCGACCGCAATACCGCCGTCACCGTCGTGTGCAACACGGAATCACCCGACAACTTCCGCGCGGCAAACCAACTCCTGGACATCTGGGCCAAATAGAAGTGGTCCGGAGCACCCTGCTGATGCCGCAGGAGCAGCTGAGCGCGGCGGGACGGACGGAGACCCGGTCCGGCACGTGAGGTGCCGGACCGGGCCGGCGTTCAGAAGTCCCAGCTCTGGCTCCGCGCGCCGTTGCAGCTCCAGCTCACCAGGAGCTGCCCGTTCTCGGGCCGGCCGGCCAGGATGTCGAGGCACTTCCCGTTCACCCGGTTACGGATCTCGCCGCCGTTGCGGAACCACTTCTGGTGGAGACCGCCGTTGCAGTCCCACACGGCCACCGAGCCCTGGTCACCCAGATGGGGACCGTAGATCTCCAGGCACTTTCCGTTCATGGCGGAACGGATCTGCTCACCGTCCCACCGCCACTGCTGGTTGGTGTTGCCGGTGCAGTCCCACGTCACGGTCGAAGCGCCGTTCTCCTGATGGAACGCGAAGATGTCGGCGCACCTCCCGTTCAGGTGCGACTTCAGCAGCGGTGCCGCGGCGAATGCGGGCCCGCCCGTCAGGGTCGCCCCGGCCAGCAGCCCGGTGGCCGCCGCCAGCAGCATCAGTCGTCGCATGGACCTCATGGTTGTTTCTCCTTCGTGTCGCCGTGGCGCGGCTTGCGCCGGACCCTGTCTAGCCGCCGATCGTTGTCCGGCGCCGGAACGTGGATTCCGGACATCAAAAGCTGGACAAACACCACCCATCACGGCTGCGGAACGACGCAGAGAGGAAGGCCATGCCACGCCCCGAACGGCCGCTCGACCCCGACACCGGTCCGCTGACACGCTTCGCGGCCGACCTTCGGAAGCTGCGCGAGGCGGCGGGCCGGCCGCCCTATCGGGCACTGGCCACAAAGGCGCACTACTCGTCCACGACACTGTCCGACGCCGCGGGCGGGCACACGTTTCCCAGCCTTGCCGTCACGCTCGCCTACGTCGAGGCCTGCGAAGGGGACCGTCGCGCCTGGGAAACCCGATGGCATGCGGTCGCCGCCGAGCTCGCCGCGAGCGCGCAGGGCGCCGATCCCCGGGAACCCGGCGGGCAGAGCGCGCCCTACGCGGGGCTGTCGGCGTTCCAGCCGGAAGACGCCGACCGCTTCTTCGGCCGCGAGCGGCTGACCGGCGAGCTGCTCGCGAAGGTGCGTGACAGCCGGTTCCTGGCGGCCTTCGGGCCGTCCGGATCAGGGAAGTCCTCGCTGCTGCGGGCGGGGCTCGTCGCCCGCGCGCGGGCATCGGGACGGCCGGTGCTGCTGTTCACGCCGGGCCCGCACCCCGTGGAGGAGTGCGCCGTCCAGCTGGCCGCGGTGACCGGAGTGGCTCCCGGCGCCCTGGTGACCGAGCTGCTGGAGGATCCCGGGGCGCTGCACCTGCGGATCCGGCAGGCCGTGGTCGACCGTACGCCGGACATCGACGCGCTGATCGTGGTCGACCAGTTCGAGGAGGTCTTCACCCTCTGCGGGGACCGGGAGGAACGAGACGCGTTCATCGCCATGCTGATCGCGGCCACCGCGCCGGCGACCAGCCGGACCCGGGTGGTCCTCGGCGTCCGCGCCGATTTCTACGGCCACTGCGTCCAGGACCCGCGGCTGGTCGAGGCGATGCGCGACGCGCAGATCGCGGTCGGCCCGATGAGCAGCCAGGAGCTGCGCGAGGCCATCACCCGGCCGGCCGTGCTCGCCGACTGCACGGTGACCGGCCCGCTGCTGGCGGCCGTGGTCGCGGACGCGACCGGTCAGCCGGGTGCGCTCCCGCTCGTCTCGCACGCGATGGTCGAGACCTGGCGCCGCCGCAGCGGGAGCCGCCTGACCCTGGAGGGGTACCTGGCCGCCGGCGGCATCCAGCACGCGCTCGCGCAGACCGCCGAGGCCGCCTACCGGGCGCTGTCGCCGGTCCAGCAAGACCTCGCCAGATCGCTGTTCCTCCGGCTGACCGCGCTGGGCGACGGCACCGAGGACACCAGGCGCCGGATCACCAGGGACGAGCTGGACCCGAACCCCGACACCGCCTTCGTCCTCGAATCCCTCGCCCGGCAACGGCTGGTGACCCTGGACGAAGGGTGCGTCGACATCACCCACGAGGCGATCATCCGGTGCTGGCCGAGGCTCCGGGGCTGGCTGACCGAGGACCGGGACCGGCTGCTCCTGCACCGGCAGCTCACCGAAGCGACCGCCGACTGGGAGATGCACCACCGTGACCCGCACGCCTTGTACCGGGGTGCCCGCCTGGCCGCGGCACTGGACCTGGCCCACGCGGACGGCAGCCGGCTGACCTCCAAGGAGAGGCGCTTCCTCGAGGCGAGCCGGGAAGCGCAGGCCGGGGAGATGGCCGCGGTCCGGCGGCGGACGGTCCGCCTGCGGCAGCTGGTCACGCTGCTCACCGTCCTGGTGGTCATGGCGGCCACTGCGGGCGGCCTGGCCGTCGACTCGCGCGATGCCGCACTCCGGCAGCGCAACGTGGCCATCGCGCGCAAGGCCGCCGCGGACGCGGCCGATGTGCGCCAGCAGGACCCCTCGCTCGCCGCGCAGCTGAACTTGGCCGCGTACCGTCTGGCAGCCACCGGGGACGTGCGCGACCAGCTCATGAGCGCCTTCGCCACGCCGTATACGAGCCGGCTCACCGGCCACACCTCCGACGTGGTCTCGATCGCCGTGGACCCCGCGAGCACGGTCCTGGCCAGTGCGAGCTGGGACCGTACGGTCAGGCTGTGGGACATCGGGGACGCCCGTCACCCCGCACAGCTGGCCGTCGTGAACCAGCCGGAGCGGCTGAGGTCGGTGGCGTTCGCCGAGGGCGGCCGTGTCCTGGCCACGGCGGGGGAGCGCTCGGTACGGCTGTGGGACGTGGCGGACCGGCGCGCGCCCGCCGAGCTGAGCACGCTGCCGGATCAGCAAGCCGCGCCGACCTGGGTCGCGTACCGGCCGGGCGGCGTCCTCGCCACCGGCCACGCCGACGGGGCGGCGAGGCTGTGGAACGTGCACGACCCGCGCCGCCCGCGGCTGTCGGCCACCTTGCGGGGCCACGGCGCCACGGTCACCTCGGCGGCGTTCAGTCCGGACGGCCGCACGCTGGCGACCACCGGCGACACCACCATCCGGCTGTGGGACGTCAGCGACCCCGTCGAGCCGCTCCTCCTCGACGTCCTGCGCGGACACACCGACACGGTGACCTCGGCCGCCTTCAGCCCTGACGGCCGGCTGCTGGCGACCGGAAGCTGGGACCGCACCGCGCGGCTCTGGAACATCGCCACCAGTCCGCGGACGCGGCCACCGGCCGTCCTGCCCGTCCATCCTGCGATCGTCTGGTCGGTGGCGTTCAGCCCGGACGGCAGCACCCTTGTCTCGGTGGGCGGGACCACCCAGTTCTGGGATGTCGCCGCCCCGGCGAAGCCCAAACGGACCAGCACGGTCCAGGGCGGTTTCTACCAGGCCGCGTTCAGCCCGGACGGCCGCCTGCTCGCCAACTCCGACCGGCTCCTGGACCTGCGGGACCTGTCGCTGGGCACGCACGACGACGTGGTCACGTCCCTGGCGTACGAGCCGGGCGGCCACCTGCTCGCGAGCGGCAGCTGGGACGGTACCGCACGGCTGTGGAAGGTCACCGGCGGCGGCCGGGCCCTGTGGCCGCTGTCGGTCCTGAACGGGCACACCAAGTTCGTCCGGTGCGTGGCGTTCAGCCCCGACCGGCGCATCCTCGTCACCGCCGGCGAGGACACGACCGTCCGCGTCTGGGACGTGGCCGATCCCCGCCGACCGCGGCTGACATCGGTCCTCAGCCCGGGCGCCGGCGAAGTCGGCGGCGTGGGCTTCGGGCCGGGCGGCCGCCTGCTCGCCGTCTGGGCGCAGGGCAAGGCCGGACTGTGGGACCTGACCGATCCCGGCAGCCCCCGGCCGCTGGGCCGGATCGCCGAGGACGGGCCGGATGTCACAGCGGCCTCCTTCCGGCCGGACGGCCGCACGCTGGTGACGAGCAGCGGCGAGTCCGGTTCGCTGCGGTGGTGGGACATCAGGGATCCGCGCAGGCCCCGGGAACTGCCCTCCCCGTTCCGGTCCGACCCCCTGACCGGCGGCGTATTCAGTCCGGACGACCGCAGACTGGCGGCCTACCACCGAACGGACAAGACGGTCTGGCTGATTGACGTCAGCGACATCGGCCGCCCGGCGAAGGTGGGGGAGCTGCAGGCGTCCGGTTCCTGGATCTACACGCTGGCCTTCGCCGCGGACGGCCGCCGACTGGCAGCCGGGGCCGCGGACGGCAAGGCGCTGCTGTGGGACGTGGGCGATCCGGCCACCGGCACCACGCCCAACACTCCCGCCACGCACACCACTTCCCCTGCTCCCACCGTCCTGGCCGGCCACTCGAACCCCGTACCGGCCGTGGCGTTCAGCCCCGACGGCACTACCCTGGCCACCGGTGGCAACGACTTCACGCTCCGGCTGTGGGACACCGGCCTGGACAGGGTCGCCGCCCGCATCTGCGACAGCGCGTACCCCCGGATCACCAGAGGCCAGTGGGCCCAGCACTTCACGGCGATCGGCTTCGCCCCACCCTGCCCCGCCACATGACGACTCACGTCGCAGCGTTCGACCGGCTCGACGGATCCTGCTCCGAGGCCGGCGGCAGGTGCGTGGTGCGGTCCTGCCGCGCGGCTGCGCGCAGCGCTGCGATGACGGCCGTGGTCGTCGGGTTCGCGGTCTCGGTGCGCGGTGGCCTGACGGGGCAGGTCACGGTGAGCTGCGGATGGCGCGAGCCCAGTGCGGTCAGCGCGGGAGCCACGATCCGGGCGACGGTCGACGGCAACGCGCCGAGGGTGACGGCGGCGCCGACCGTGCCCTTGACCGCTGCGACGGCGCATTCCGCTTCCTCCAGGGCGGCGAGGATCCGATCGGCGTGTTCGAGGAGGACGCGGACCGCCTCCGTGAGTGCGACGGTTCGCCCGTCGGGACGCGGCAGATCGACTCCCACATCGTTCCGCAGCGCCGACGGCTGCGAGGCACCCGCCCCGGTGGCCAAGCGGTACAGGGCTTCCTCGGGCCCGGCCTGGTAAACCACGGGCCGGCTGGCGGGACGGCCCGTGATGCCGGCGCAGGAAGCCGCCGCCTGCTACGCACACGCCGTCCGGAATGGGGGCGCGCCCACATCCCCGCCGGCGTGGACGTGGAGCACGTCAACCGCCTGTCGCAGCAGCTGATCGACGCCGCCGACGCCGACGCCGACGCACTCCCGCTGTTCGCCGGCTGGCGCGCGCAGCCTCGCCCCGAGGACGACCCGGTCGGCGCGGCCATGCAGCGCGTCCACGTCCTGCGGGAACACCGCGGCGCGAGCCACTACGGATGGCAGGAGCCGCAGCCCGCTGCCGCGTCCCAGGTCCCGCCTGCGGCGCGCCGAGCGGCTCACCGACGTGCGCGGGCGTCGATCGGCTCGGTGACGCACGTCACCCCGACTCCTGTCAGCAACCGTGGCGCCGTCTCGTTCAAAGCGCAGTGAACGAGAACGAGACAGGAGCAACGCCATGAAGCACCGCATCGTCGTACTCGGAGCCGGATACGCCGGGGCCTTCGCCGCCGGGAACCTGGCCCGCCGGCTTTCCCCCGCCGACACCGAGATCACCGTCGTCAACGCCGTGCCCGACTTCGTCGAGCGGATGCGGCTCCACCAGCTCGCGAGCGGCCAGGACCTCGCGTTCCGCAAGCTCGACGACGTCTTCGCGGGAACCGGTGTACGGCTGCGCCTGGCACGCGTCACCGGCGTCGACCCCGAGCACAGGACCGTCGCCGTGACCGGCGAACACGGCGACGGCGAACTCGCGTACGACACGCTGCTCTACGCGCTCGGCAGCTCCCTGGCCCACCACGGCGTCCCCGGCGTGGCCGAGTACGCCTTCGACGTCACCGGACGCTCCGCGGCGCTATGGCTGCGCGAGCGCCTGGCCGGCCTGGGCGCGGGCGGCACCGTCCTGGTCGTCGGGGAGGGGCTGACCGGCATCGAGACCGCCACCGAGTTCGCCGAGTCCCGGCCTGACCTCTCGGTCCAGCTCGCCGCCCGCGGCGAGCTGGGCGCCTGGCTCTCCCCGAAGGCCCGCCGCCACCTGCGCCGGGCCTTCGACCGCCTCGGCATCACCGTCCACGAGCACACCCGCATCGAAGCCGTCGAGCCGACGCGGGCGATCGCCGCCGACGGCACCTCCCTTCCGGCCGACGTGACCGTCTGGTCGGCCGGGTTCGCCGTGCATCCCCTGGCGGCCGCCGGCGGCCTGGACGTCGCCGAGACCGGTCAGATCGTCGTCGACCGCACCATGCGCTCGGTCTCGCACCCGGACGTCTACGCGGCCGGTGACTGTGCCTACGCGATCGGCGACAACGGCCGGCCGCTGCCGATGTCCTGCGCCTCGGCCGGCGCCACCGCCATCCAGGCGACCGCCGCGATCATCGCGCGCCTGACGGGCAGCGAGGTCCCGCCGACCGGGCTGAAGTACCACGGCAACCACATCAGCCTCGGGCGGCGGGACGCGATCTTCCAGATGGTGGACGGGGACGCCCGCTCCACGTCCCGTTACCTGGGCGGCCGGACCGCCGCATGGGTCAAGTCGGGCGTGCTCAAGGGGGCCGGGTGGGGCATCGCCCACCCGACGTTCGGCATGCCGAAGCGCAGGCGCCGCCTGGCCGGCGCCCCGGACCGGGCCGGTGTGGACGTTGCCGCATAGCCTGTTCCGCATGGACAGCGAAGCCATCGATCGGTTCGAGGCCAGCCGGGGCCGGCTGGCCTCGCTCGCGTACCGACTGCTCGGCTCGGCCTCCGACGCCGAGGACGCCGTTCAGGACGCGTTCCTGCGCTGGCAGGCCGCGGACCGCGAACGGGTCGAGGTGCCGGAAGCATGGCTGACCAAGGTCGTCACCCATCTCTGCCTCGACCGGCTCCGCTCGGCGCAGGCGCGCCACGAGCGGGCGGCCGGTGCCTGGTTGCCGGAGCCGCTCCTCGAGGGCGACCCGATGCTCGGCCCGGCCGACACCTTCGCACAGCGCGAAGCGGTGTCCTTGGCGGTACTGACCCTCTTGGAGCGCCTCTCGCCCGTCGAACGGGCCGTCTACGTCCTGCGGGAGGCCTTCTCCTACCCCCACGCCGAGATCGCGGTGATCCTCGACATCACCGAGTCCGCGAGCCAGCAGCACGCCCACCGGGCCCGGATCCGGGTCGCCGCCGAACGCCGCCGCGGCGGCGAGACCGACCCCGCGTCCGCGCGCCGGGTCGTCGAGGAGTTCCTCGCCGCCGCCACGTCGGGGCGTATCGAACGGCTGGTGGCGCTGCTCACCGACGACGTGACGGCGGTCTCGGACGGCGCCGGCCTGGCCAGGCGCCTGCTGCGCTACACGACGCGCGAGCGTGTCGCCGCCTTCGTGCGGGCGGGCTTCAAGCCCACGCCGGCGAAGCGGCGGCTCGCCGGCGGCTCACTCGCGATGCACATCGCGCGGGTCAACGGCTCCCCGGCCGTCCTCGCCGTGGTCGACGGCCGGGTCGTGGGCGCCGTGGCCTTCGAGGTCAGCGGCGGCAAGGTCGCGTCCCTGTACGGCATCGCCGCCGCGGACCGGATCGTGCGGCTCAACGAGGCCTGGCGGCAGTGCGAACCGGCGGAGCCGGTCATCGGCGCATGGTGACCGGACCCACCGGCAGGCGGCGCAGGGCAAGGACCAGAACCGTCGCCGTGTACGCACACAGCACACCGATCCCGGCCCACCACGGGAGGGGGAAGTAGCCGGCGGAGGGCGCGTAGTGGGCGATGACCTGCGGATGGGCGATGAGGGTTTGCTGTGCGGCGAAGCCGGCCGCCGGAGTGACCCGCAGCAGCCACTGTGACAGGCCGTCGGGCAGCAGCGGCACGGCGGTCACGGCGTACGGAACCGCGATCGTCACGACGGCGACGAGGATCGCGAGCCGGCCGCGACGCAGTACGGCGCCGAGCGCGAGGGCGAGCACGGCCGCGAGGCCGAGCAGGGCGGCCGTGCCGACGACGACGCGCACCGCGGTGAACGGGGACACCCCGGCGACGAAGACCCCGTTCCCTTCGAGGACCGCCACGCCCGCGGGGAGCACGATGCCCGCGGCGAGGAGGCCGGTCGCGAACGTGACGGCGCCGACGACGACCGCCTTCGCCCCCAGCTCCCGGCGGGTGACCGGCAACGCGCTACCGCCCGCCGGATCGCGACGGTACCCGGAGGTGCCGAAGCGCACCGCGACCACGAGCACGATGAGCAACCCGGGGGTCAGGCCGACGAGGAGGCGTTCCACGGGACGGCCGCCCTCGGTGACGGCCGGCCCCACGTCGCCCGTGCCCGCGACCGTGACCGTGCCGTTCGCCCCGGCCACCGCCCCGGACGGTTGGTGGTACTTCTCCCAGTCGGTGGTGTTCATCTCGCCGATGGCATCGCTGCGCCAGTCCCCGCCGGAGGCCGTGCCCTCCAGGCCGATGCTGTCGAAGTCACCACCGGCCTGCGTGAAGCGCACCTCCGCCGTCGCGCCGCCGAGTCCGGCGGTCCGCAGGGTCAGGTCGCCGGGGGACGCGGCGAACAGGCCGACCTGCACGGTCTCCGGCAGCCCGGACAGCTTCGCCGTGCCGACCTCCACCCACCGCTCGCCGTCGGTGGATTCGTAGCCGGTGAGGGTGGGGCCCGACCGCGTCAGCCGCAGCCACAGCGGCGACTGCGGCGAGACCCGGCCCGCGCTGACCGCGCTGCCGGCGATGTCATGGCGGTAGTCGTACTGCATCCGCACGCCGTGGCTGCCGGTGAGCATCAGCGCCGCGTAGGAGGACCCTTGGCGGACACCGTCCTTGATCATGATTCCGGCCTTGGCCCACGGCACCAGACCCGCCACGATCTGGTCGTGGTGGGGTGGGGGATAGGTGATCGTGCCCGTCATGGACGTCATCCGGACGGTGATACTGCCGGTCTCCCCCAGGTCCCGATGGTGGAAGAAGGACCGGTCGGTGACGCGCGAACCGTCCGGCCCGATCGGGTCGGACGGGCACGGGCCGTCACAGGACGCGTGGCTGCCGGACGCGTGGAGCAGGCCGAGGGCGAGGACGGCCAGGGCCACGGCCGCCATCGCGACCATCCGGCCCGCGCGGCGGAACCCGGCCCACTCCTGCCGGAGCATTTCTGTGGTGGTGGTCATGGTCCGGTTCTACGCATGCGCCGATGACCTCGTCCGAACGGTCGCCGTCATACCGCTGTTAGGTGCGGCGCGGCATCCTGGGTGCGGGACACGGGCGGCGGGCCGTGCGAGGAACCGGAGGAACCATGGGCATGCGGCGCAGCGGGACCGTCGGAACGCGCTTCACGATCCTGTACGCCGTCGTGTTCCTCGCGTCCGGAGCAGGGCTGCTCGCCTTGACCTACCTGCTGTCCGGCAGCCGGTCGACCACCGCCGCTGCCGGCCAGTCGCCGCCGCCCTGGCAGCCAGGCCAGCCGGGCCAGTCCGGGCAGCCCGGCCTTGCCGCCGCCGAACAGCACATCCGCGACCTGGAGACGCAGCTCGCGCAGGTGCACGTGCTCCAGTCCCGCCGCCTGTTGGCCGGTTCGCTGATCGCGCTCATCGTGATGGCGGGCGTCTCGCTCCTGCTCGGCCGGGCGTTGGCCGGCCGTGTCCTGCGCCCGCTGCGGACGATCACCGCGGCGACGCGGCGGATCTCCGCGGAGAATCTGCACCAGCGGCTCGCCGTGTCCGGACCCGCCGACGAGGTCAAGGAGCTCGCCGATACGGTCGACGGGCTACTGGAACGCCTCGAAGCCTCGTTCACGGCGCAGCGCCGGTTCGTCGGCAACGCATCCCACGAGCTGCGCACACCGCTGGCGACGATGCGGGCGTCGCTCGACGTGGCCGTCGCCAAACCGGAGCCCGCGGCGCAGACCGTCGCGCTCGCCGACCGGGTACGGGCCGAACTCGACCGGGTGGACCACCTGTTGGACGGCTTCCTCGTCCTCGCCAGGGCGCAGCACGGCGCCCTCGCCGAGCGGGCCCGGGCTCCCGTGCCGCTCGGCGGGCTCACGGCGCAGGCGCTGGCGGCCCGGGCCGCCGACATCGCCGCGAAGAGCCTGACCGTGGGCGGCGAGCTGCGGCCGGACACCTGGACACGGGGCAGTGAGGCCTTGTTGTCCCGGATGGTGGAGAACGTGCTCGACAACGCGATCGTGCACAACGAGGCGGGCGGCTGGATCCGTGTTTCCACCGAGCACGACGACACCGGGACGCGCCTGGTGGTCGAGAGCGGCGGTCGGGTCCTCGAGCAGGACCAGGTGGACCGGCTGGCGCAGCCGTTCGAGCGGCTGGGCGCCGACCGGACCGGGTCGGAGCAGGGGTCCGGCCTCGGGCTGTCGATCGTCGCGGCGATCGTCGCCGCGCACGGCGGCCACCTCGCCCTGTACGCCCGGCCGGAGGGCGGCCTGCGGGTCGCGGCGGCGCTGCCCCCGGCGGCCGGCCCGGAAGAAGGGACGACTCCGTGAGGGTGCTGGTCGTGGAGGACGCCCGGTCGCTCGCCGAGGTCGTCGCCGAGGGACTGCGCGATCAGGGGATGGCCGTCGACCTCGCGCACGACGGCCTGAGCGCTGCCGCGAAGCTCGAGGTGAACACGTACGACGTGGTGCTCCTGGACCGGGACCTGCCCGGCATCCACGGCGACACGCTCTGCCAGATGATCACCGAGCAGGACGATCGCGCGATGGTGCTGATGCTCACCGCGGCCGGGGCGCCCGACGACCGGGTCAGCGGCCTCACCCTCGGCGCCGACGACTACCTCGGCAAGCCCTTCCACTTCCCGGAGTTGATCCTGCGCATCCGCTCCCTGGCCCGCCGCAGGCCGGCCGCCCGGCCGCGCACGCTGCGCGCCGCCGGCCTCGAACTCGACCCGGTCCGCCGTACCGCCCTCCGGGCCGGCCGCCTGCTGGACCTCTCGGTCAAGGAGTTCGCCGTCCTGGAGGCGCTCCTGCGCGCCAGCCCGGGCTTCTTGAGCGCCGAAAACCTCCTCGAACAGGTCTGGGACGAGAACGCCGACCCGTTCACGAACACCGTGACCGTCACGGTGGGCCGCCTGCGCCGCAAACTGGGCGGCCCCCCGGTCATCACGACGACCCCCGGGGTGGGCTACCGCATCGCCGAATGAGGCAACTGCTCGACAGCCCCTGCGGCGACCGTTTCGAAGCCTTCGCGACGCATCCGCTCGGCCCCCCACGCGCCGAGCGGCCCGAGCGCCTGGTTGAGCGTGCGCCCGTGTTCGGTCAGGGAGTACTCCACCCGGGGCGGCACCTCGGCATAGACCTCCCGGTGCACGAGCCCGTCTTCCTCCATCTCCCGCAGGTGCTGGGTGAGCATCTTCTCGCTCACTCCGGGCAGCCCGCGGCGGAGCTCGGCGAAGCGGCGTACGCGATGGGTGTCGAGTTCCCAGAGGATCAGCCCCTTCCACTTGCCGCTCACCACGTCGAGCGCAGCGTCGATGCCACAGATATAGGGACCGCGCCTCGGTGCCTTGGCCATCCCTGACCCCCTTACCAAAAGGTGAGTACCGCAGAAAATAGTGGGTACTTCCCAGCCTAGTGGTGCTCTCGGAGCATGGAGGGGTGAACGAACGAGAGAACCACACCACCAGGAAGAACAGGGCCGTCACCGTCATCGGGCTCGGCCCGATGGGACAGGCGATGACCCGAACGCTCCTCGCCGCCGGCCACCCGGTCACCGTATGGAACCGCACCGCGAGTCGGGCCGCCGGCGTCGTCGGTGACGGGGCGACACTGGCGGCGACAGCCAGGGAGGCGGTCGAGGCGAGCGACCTCGTCATCCTCAGCCTCACCGACTACCAGGTGATGTACGACATCCTCGACAGCGGCGCCATCGCGTCGCTCGCCGGGCGGACGCTGGTCAACCTGAGCTCTGACACCCCCGACCGCACGCGTGCGGCAGCGGCCTGGGCAGCCGGCCACGGCGCGGCGTTCCTCGCCGGAGGCGTCATGGTCCCGGCGCCGATGGTCGGCACGGAGGCGGCCTACGTGTACTACAGCGGCCCCCACGAGGTGATGGAGAACCACGGGGCGGCGTTGTCACTGCTCGGAACACCGAGGTATCTGGGTGAGGACCCGGGCCTCGCCCAGATGATGTATCAAGCCCAGCTCACGGTGTTCCTCACCACCCTGTCGGGGCTGATGCAGGCCACCGCGATGCTGGGTACTGCCGGAATGAAGGCCGGGGAAGTGCTGCCGGAGCTGCTCGCCGCCGCCGACTCGATCGGCGACATCCTGAGGGCCGGTGAAGAGAAGCCCGGCGCCGCGCTCGACGCGGGAGAGCATCCCGGCGACCTCAGCACGGTCGCCATGATGGGTGCGACGGCCGACCACATCGTCGAGACCAGCACGTCACTCGGCCTCGACCTCGCGCTCCCGTTGGCTGTGCGGGCCCACTACCGGCGCGCCCTCGCGGACGGGCACGGCAGCGACAACTGGACGCGCATCATCGACGGCATCCGAGTACCGCGCTGACCAGCCGCCCGGCCCGGTGAACCCACGCCCAGCCGGGCTCCTGCCCACCCTTCATGACACGAAGGGGGTTTGCGGGCGGCGAGTGCGAGCAGGAGCGGGTCACGACCAATCCGGTACGTCACGAGGAGGTCCCATGTCGGGCACCGAGAAGAGCAAGGCGCGCGCCGAACAGGCCAAGGGCAAGGCCGAGGAGGCCATCGGCCGCGCGATCGGCAACGAACGCATGATTGCCGAGGGCCGGGCCGAACAGGCGAAGGGCAAGGCCCGCCATGCCAAGGAAGACGTCAAGGACACCTTCCGGCGCTGACCGCGCGGCCCACGGCCGCTGACGGGCCGGGCCCCGACCTACTCTCCCAGGTCGGGGCCCGGCGGCTTGCGCTCCCCACCGGCTATGCCCGGTGGCGGTCCTGTTCGAAGGTCCGGAGGAGGTCTGCCGCGACGCTCACCGCGATCGTGGCGGGTTCCTTGCCGGTGATGCCGGTCATGCCGATCGGCGTCCTGATCCGTTCGATGGCGGCGGCGTCGTGGCCGCCCTCGGTGGCCAGGCGTTGCCGGAACCGCACCCATTTGGCGGCCGATCCGATCAATCCGATCGAGCCGAGACCGGCGGTGCGCAAGGCGGCGTCGCACAGGGCGGCGTCCTCGGCATGATCATGGGTCATGATCAGGACGTGGGTGCCGGACGGCAGTTCGGCGAGCACCTCCTCAGGCAGCAGCGGGGTGTGGTGTACGTGGACCTGTGCCACCGCATCCGCGAGCACGCCGAGCCGTTCGCCGGTGAGCACGTCGGGGCGGGTGTCGATCAGGTGGAGGTCCATGTCCTGGCGGGCGAGGATGCGCGCCAGCTCCAGTCCGACGTGTCCGACGCCGAAGACCGCCACGGACGGGACCACCGGCAACGGCTCGAGCAGGACGCTGACGGCCCCGCCGCAGCACTGCACGCCGTGGCGTCCGGTGACCTTGTCGTTGAGGGCGAACTCCATCAGCTCCGGCTCCGGATCGGGCGTGCCGTTCAGCTCGCGCGCCCGGTCGATCGCGACGGCCTCTATGTTGCCACCGCCGATCGAGCCCCAGGTCCCGGTCCGTCCGACGACGAGTTTGGCACCGGCCCGGCGCGGGGCGTGGCCGCGCACGGTCGCGACGGTCACGAGCACGCCGGGTTCCCGGCGGGCCCGCAACCGCGCGACCGCGGCCACCCACGTCATGTCAGGCATTGCTCAAGGCACTCGTGCCGGTGTCGGTGGGGATCCCGCTGCCGTTGCGAGCGTGGCCGTTGCGCCGTACGCCGCCCCCGCGAGCTGCTTCGACCGCCCAGTACACGGCCTCGGGTGTCGCGGGGGAGGCGAGTTCCACGCTGACTCCGACGGGCCCGAACGCCGCGGCGGCCTGCCGCAACGCTTCTCGTACCGAGAACGCCAGCATCAGCGGAGGCTCACCCACCGCCTTGGACCCGTAGACCGCGCCCTCCTCGGTGGCGTTCTCCAGCAGCCTGACGTTGAACTCCTCGGGCATCTCCGAAAAGCTCGGCAGCTTGTACGTGCTGGCGGCCTGGGTCAGCAGCCGGCCGCGGTGCGGCCCGTCACCGGTGTCCCAGCGCAGGTCCTCGAGGGTCAGCCAGCCGGCGCCCTGCACGAAACCACCCTCGACCTGACCGATGTCGATCAACGGGGAGAGGCTGTCGCCGACGTCGTGCACGATGTCCACCCGCCGGATGCGGTACGCGCCGGTGAAGCCGTCCACCTCCACTTCTGTGGCGGCGGCCCCGTAGGAGAAGTACTTGAACGGGGAGCCGTGGAAGGCCTTCGCGTCCCAGTGCAGACCCTCGGTCCGGTAGAAACCGGCCGCCGACAACTGGACCCGCTGGAGGTACGCGGTACGCACCAGGTCGTCCCAGGCCAGCTCCGTGTCGTTGCCGAGGGCCCGCGCGACGCCCCCGACGATGCGCACGTCCGAGGCGTTCACACCCAACCGGGTGCCGGCCACTTGCAGCAGCCGCCCGCGCAGTTGTTCGCAGGCGTTCTTCACCGCCGCGCCGTTGAGGTCCGCCCCGGCACTGGCGGCGGTGGCGGAGGTGTTGGGCACCTTGTCCGTTCGGGTCGGGGCCAGCCGCACCTTGTGCAGCGGGATGCCCAGCGTGGTCGCGGCCACCTGCAGCATCTTCGTGTGCAGGCCCTGCCCCATCTCGGTGCCGCCGTGGTTGATCAGGACCGAGCCGTCCTTGTAGATCAGGACCAGCGCGCCGCCCTGGTTGAAGGCGGTGAGGTTGAACGAGATCCCGAACTTGATACCGGTGACCGCGAGCGCCCGCTTGGTGTGCGGGTGCGCGGCGTTGAAGGCGGCGATCTCGCGCTTGCGCTCGGTGAAGCCCGCGTCGTCCTGGACCTGCCGCCAGACGGTGGAGATCCGTTCGGGGTGGGTGACCGGCTGCCCGTACGGTGTGGACTGGCCCTGCCGGTAGAAGTTGCGCTCCCGCAGTTCCATCGGATCCAGGCCGAGCAGCGGCGCGCACCGGCCCATGATGTCCTCGATCACCAGCATGCCCTGCGGTCCGCCGAAGCCGCGGAAGGCGGTGTTGGAGACCTTGTTGGTCTGGGCGATGCGACCGGCGATGCGCGCGTGGGGAATCCAGTAGGTGTTGTCGATGTGGCACAGCGCGCGGGCCACCACCGGCTCGGACAGGTCCAGGCTCCAGCCACCGTCCGCGGTCAAGGTGGCGTCCAGGGCCTGGATGCGCCCTTCGGCGTCGAAGCCGATCTTCCACGCGGCGTGGAACCCGTGGCGCTTGCCGGACATGGTCAGGTCCTGCGGCCGGTTGAGCCGCACCCGAACCGGCCGACCGGTCAGCTTGGCGCCCAGCGCGGCGACGGCCGCGAACCCGTGCGGCTGCATCTCCTTGCCGCCGAAGCCGCCACCCATCCGCAGGCACTGCACGGTCACCTCGTGGCTGTGCAGGCCGAGGACGTGCGCGACGATCTCCTGGGTCTCCGAGGGATGCTGGGTGCTGCTCTGGACGAACATCTGCCCGTTCTCGTCGACGAGGGCCAGGGCCGCGTGCGTCTCGAGATAGAAGTGTTCCTGATCGGAGAACTGGAACTCTCCGGTGAACACATGGGCGGAGTCATCGAATCCGGCGTCGACGTCGCCGGTCAGCATCACGGGCCGGGCACCGTGGAAACAGCCGGCCGCGATCGCGTCCTGCAGCGTGATAACGGAGGGCAGTTCGTCGAGTTCCACCTCGACGGCCGCCGCACCGAGCCGGGCCGCCTCCAGAGTCTCGCCGAGCACCCAGGCGACCGCGTGCCCGTGGAACATGACCTCGTCGGGGAACAGCGGTTCATCGTGCTTCATACCGGCGTCGTTGACGCCGGGCACGTCCGCAGCGGTCAGCACGCGGACCACGCCGGGCACGGCCAGCGCGGGTTCCGTACGCAGCGCGGTGATCCTGCCGTGGGCCTTCATGACCTGGACGGGGTGGGCGTGCAGTACGTCCTTGGTGCGGTGGACCAAGTCGTCGGTGTAGAGCGCGGTGCCGGTGACGTGCAGGCCGGCGCTCTCGTGCGGCATCGGAACACCGACCACCGGCATTTCGGGGCGCTCGGACAAATGACTCATGACGACACCGCCTCGGTGGTTTGCGCGTACAGCTTCAGCAGGCTCTGGCCGAGCATCGCCGAACGGTAGGCGGCGCTCGCGCGGTGGTCGTCCATCGGCGTGCCCTGGGCCCGCAGCACCTCGGCTGCGGCCTCGACGGTCTCGGCCGTCCAGGGCTCGCCCTCCAGGGCGGCCTCGGTGGCGAGGGCGCGGATCGGGGTGGCGGCCACGCCGCCCAGGCCGATGCGTGCCTTGCGGACGGTCCCGTCCTCGATGTCGAGCGCGAAAGCGACCGCCACGCTGGAGATGTCGTCGAAGCGCCGCTTGGCGATCTTGTGGAAGGCCGTGACCGGCGACAGGGGCAGCGGGATGCGCACCGCGCGGATCAGCTCGCCGGGACGGCGCACGCTCTGCCGGTATCCGGTGAAGTAGTCGGCGAGGGGGACTTCACGCTCACCGTCGGCGCCGGCGAGTACGAGCGACGCCTCCAGCGCGAGCAGCACCGGCGGGCTGTCGCCGATGGGGGAGCCGGTACCCAGGTTGCCGCCGAGGGTCGCACTGTTGCGGATGAGCCGGGACGCGAACTGCGGGAACAGCTCCGCGAGCAGCGGGATCCTGCCGTCGAGCCGGCGCTCGATCTCGGTGAGAGTCTGCGCCGCCCCGATCTCGACGTGGTCGGATCCGACCCGCAGCTCCCGCAGTTCGGGCAGCCGGTCGACGGCGACCACGCAATTCGCCCGGCGGGAACGGATGTTGACCTCCACGCCCCAGTCGGTGCTGCCGGCGACCACGACCGCGTCGGACCGCTCCCGCAGCAGCCGCAGCGCGTCGGCCAGGGTGCTCGGCCGCAGGAACGCGCTGTCGTCCTGCCGGTACGCGGTGGCGACCGGTTCGGGTGGGGACTGCTCGCGGCGCCGCGCCAGCGGGTCGTCCTCGGCGGGCGCGCCGACGGCGAACGCGGCGTCGCGGATCGGGCGGTATCCGGTGCAGCGGCACAGGTTTCCGCTCAGCGCGTGCAGATCGAAGCCGTTCGAACCGTGTTCGGAGCCGGTGCTCTCGGCCGAGTGCGGGTCCGTGGGCGTGCAGCGGTCGGGCCGGTAGTACTCGGAGGCCATGCTGCACACGAATCCCGGTGTGCAGTAACCGCATTGGGATCCGCCGCGGACGGCCATCTCCTCCTGCACGGGGTGCAACGCGGCGGCCGGCGTGCCGGATTGGCCGGCGGGGGCGAGGCCTTCGGAGGTGACGACCTCCTGACCGTCGAGGGCCGCGACCGGGACCAGGCAGGCGTTGACCGCCACCCAATCCGTGGGCTTGCTCACCCCGGGACGGGCCACCAGGACCGAACACGCCCCGCATTCACCCTCCGCACAGCCCTCCTTGGGGCCGGTGAGGCCGCGCTCGCGCAGAAAATCCAGCACCGAGGTGTGCGGTGCGGCCGGTGAAATCGGTGTTTCTTTTCCGTTGACCGTGATCCGCGCCGCTACCATGGCACGTCCTCATTCCGGCGCGCGGTCGATCTGACTTTCGTAGTCGCCATTTCAGGAGCTTTCTCTTTCGGTCGCGCGGCTCGAGAACCCGCAGCGCAACACAGCGGCACGCAAAAACGTGCCGTAGGCGGTGACAGAGAAGGGAAGATGCCGGGGCCGCACAGTGGGCACGCCGGAAAAGGGCTGCTCAACAGCCGTGTGCTACACGACCCGGAGTCCAGGCGGTCTGGTGGGAGGGGCGAGGCAGTTCGGAGATGGTCGGCATCCGGCTTCGCCTCCTTCCAGCAGCTCACGAGTCGGTTGCGCCCGAAACTACGTTGCCGCTGGTTCATCGGTCAAGCCATTGAGCATCGACCGGGCCGCGGCCACGTGGAGGGCCGCTCCGGTCGCCAGGGCGGCCTCGTCGAAGACGACGCGGTGGGAGTGGCAGTCGGGTGCCTGTGCGGCGGGGACGCCGGGAGGGCGCGCCCCGAGGAAGGCCATCGTGCCGGGCACGTGCTGCAGGACGTAGGAGAAGTCCTCGGCGCCCATGAACGGCTCGGGCAGCCGGTGGACCCGATCGGGTCCGAGCAGCGCGGCCGCGGTGTCGTGGAGGGCCGCCGTGCACGCGGCGTCGTTGACGACGGGCGGGTATCCCTCGGTCAGGGTGACCTCGGCGCGGGCTCCGTGGGCAGCGGCGACATGGTGGCTGACGCGCGTGATGTTGTCGCGCACCAGTTGTCGGGTGGCGGGGGAGAGGGTGCGGAAGGTGCCGTGGATCTCGGCGGTTTCCGGGATGACGTTGCCCGTCGTCCCGGCGTGGATCGAGGCGATGGTGACCACGGCCGGATCGAAGATGTCGACGGTCCGCGTGACCATGGACTGCAGGGCCTGGACGATCTCGCAGGCGACGGGGACCGGGTCGAGTGCCCGGTGCGGTGTCGAGGCGTGTCCGCCGCGGCCGTGGACGGTCACGTGCAGCCCGTCGGAGGCGGCGAAGGTCGGCCCCGGCCGAAGGTGCACGGTGCCGCTGTCGAAACGCGTGGTGATGTGCAGGGCGAAGGCGGCCGCGACGCCGCTGCCGTCGGCGGTCTCCAGCACCCCCTCGTCGATCATGTGCCGGGCCCCGCCGCCGGATTCCTCCGCCGGCTGGAACATGAAGACGACACGACCGTTCAGCTGCGGGCGGCGGGCCGCGAGCAGCCGGGCCGCCCCGACGAGCATGGCGGTGTGGGTGTCGTGACCGCAGGCGTGCATGGCGCCCGGCACCCCGGAGGCGAAGTCCAGACCGGTCTCCTCGTCCACGGGCAGGGCGTCCATGTCGGCGCGCAGCAGGATCGTCGGACCGGGCCGGGCGCCTTCGAGCGTGGCCGTGACGGAACTCAGGCGCGTGCCGGTGGTCAGGTCCAGCCCCAGTCCGGCCAGTGCCTCCAGGACGGCCTGCTGCGTGCGGGGCAGTTGCCGGCCCAGCTCGGGGAAGCGGTGGATGCTCCGGCGCAGCGCCACCATGCCGGGCAGGGCGGCGTGCGCCTCGGCGAGCAGCCCCTCGAAGGCTCCCCGGGGCGGGATCCCGCCGCCCTCCGCCGTCACCGCGCCACCGCCGCATCCCTCGGGTACGGGACCGGGCGGGGCCTCGGTTCTGCGGGGCCGCCGGCCAGTGTCGCGACACGCACGGCATCTCCTCCTCGGGAACGGTCGTACGGGGATCATGCTTGCCCCGCATCCCGCCCGGCCACGCCCGATGCCCTCCTTGAGGAGGACGCGGGCCGAATGGCCGTACGCGGGTCGCGCCGGGGCACGCTCGGCGGGTCAGGCCGCGGTGGCGGCGACGGTCTGCGGGCGGAGGACGTCCTCGCCGTAGAGGTCCTGCACCCAGTCGGCCTGGTAGACGGTTTCGAGGTAGCGCTCGCCCAGGTCGGGGGCGATGGCGACCGCGGTCACCTGCTGTTCCCGCTGCGCCAGCCATTGGGTGGCGCCGTTGACGACGGTGCCGGTGGAGCCGCCGAAAACGAAGCCGTGGCGGGCCAGCCGGTGGCACGTGCGGATCGTCTCGGATTCGCTGACGTGTACCACGTCGTCGACGTAGGAGGTGTCGAGGAGCGGGGGGCGGATGCTGGTGCCGAGGCCGGGGATCATGCGGCGACCCGGCGTGTGCCCGAACGTGGCGGAGCCCTCCGTATCGACCGCGACGATGCGTACCGGGCGGTGCCAGGTGCGGAAGTAGCGGGCGCACCCCATGAGGGTCCCGGTGGTGCCGGCCCCGATGAAGAGGACGTCGAGCTCGGGAAAGGCGCGGGCGATGGCCGGTGCGGTGGTGCGGTAGTGAGCAGTCTGGTTGTGGGGGTTGGTGTACTGGTTGAGCCATACGTAGCGGTCGTCGGAGGCGCACAGGGCGCGGACGCGGTCGATGCGGGCGCCGAGCAGGCCGCCGGTGGGGGAGGGCTCGGTGACGATGTGAACCTGGCTGCCGAGGGCTTCCAGGAGCAGCCGGGTCGCCAGGTTGCAACGGGAGTCGGTCACGCACACGAACGGGTAGCCCCTGCTCGCTGCGATCATGCTCAGCGCCACGCCGAGGTTGCCGGATGAGGACTCGACCAGGATGGAGCCGGGGGTGAGGAGGCCGTCGCGTTCCGCGGCCTCGACCATCGCGGTGGCGGCCTTGAGTTTGACGGACCCCGCGAAGTTGAATCCTTCGCATTTGAGGAAGAGCCGGTGCCCGGTGATCGCCTCGAGGTCGACGTAGAGGTCGTCCTGGATGAATGCCTCTGGGGTGGATATGACCGGCATGGGTCGCCTCCTTGGTGTGCGCTCACGGCGGCGCCTGGTGCCGCCGGCCTGCGTGGGGGCGGCTCGGGGAAGACGCCGCCTTCCGGCACGCCTTAGGGACTCCTCCAGTACGCGGGCTGACCGCGTATGTGTCATGTCACCGAATGTCGGGACTTGACATCAGGTGTGATCACTGGCTCGGGCAGGGACCGCTCGCCCTCAACGGGCGCCGTTGACGGACAGTGGTCGCACGGTGACTCAGAAGGGCGCCGTACTGCGGCGGGGCGTGGTGTCAAGTCACGAGATCCAGCGGCATGACGGACATCTGCCGACACGGCCTACTGGAGGGGCGGCGTCGCGCCTGGCGGACGCCGACCCCCACGGACCGCGGGAGCCGCCCGGCACACGTCATCGAGGAGCAGACATGGCAGACACATCCACCGACACCTGGACCGCCGGTCCGCCCGGCACATCCGGGGGCCCGGCGGCCGAGACGGCGCGGCTCCTCGCGGAGGTGCTGGCCGATGTCCTGGGTGTGGAGGAGGTGAGGGGAGACCGCGACTTCTTCGCTGATCTGGGCGCTGATTCGATGGTGATGGCGGGCTTCTGCGCCCGGGTCAGGAAGCAGGCGCACCTGCCGCCCGTATCGATGAAGGACGTCTATCGGCACCCCACGGTCGACAGCCTGGCCACCGCGGTCACGCGTACCGCACCCTCCGAGCCTTCCCATGCCGCGCCCGCGTCCGTGCCCGCGCCCGCCTCCGTGCCCGCGCCCGCGTCCGTCCCCGCGCCCGCCTCCGTGCCCGTCCAGCCCGCTGCCCCTCCGCCCGCCCCGGCCTCGGCACCGGCGTCTGCCGCGGCGCCCAGCGCGGTGGCGCGGGCGGGCACGGCGCAGTACCTGCTGTGCGGAACGCTGCAGTTCCTGGTGTTCCTCGGCTATTCCTCCCTCGCTGCCCTGACCGCGGTCCGAGGCTTCGAGTGGATCGGCGCCGGCACCGGTGTCCTTGACGTGTACCTGCGATCCGTCCTGGTGGGCGGCGCGGGCTTCGCCGGCCTGTGCATGCTGCCGATCGTGGCGAAGTGGGCCCTCATCGGTCGTTTCACGCCCCGCGCGTTCCCCGTCTGGAGCCTCACCTACGTGCGCTGGTGGCTGGTCAAGACCCTGATCCGCACGAGTCCTGCCCGTCTGTTCACCGGGTCACCTTTGTACGCCGCGTATCTCAGGGCGCTGGGCGCGAAGATCGGGCGCAACGTCGCCGTCTTTTCCTCGCACCTCCCCGTCTGCACCGATCTGCTCACGATCGGCGACGGAACGGTGATCCGCAAGGACGTGCTCTTCTCCTGCTACCGCGCACACGCCGGTCTCATCCAGACCGGCCCCGTCACTCTCGGCAGCAACGTCCTCGTCAGCGAACAGACCGTCCTCGACATCGACACGTCGATGGGCGGCGGGGCCCAGCTCGGACACGCCTCCAGCCTGCACGCCGGTCAGACCGTCCCCGCCGGCGAGCGCTGGCACGGGTCACCGGCCGAGCCCACCCGTACGGACTTCCGTACGGTCCGTGCCGCCGACTGCTCCACCGCCAGGAAAGTCCGCTACACCGTCGGGCAGTTGCTCGCCCTGCTGCTGGTGTACCTCCCGCTGGCCACGGGCGGCGTCACCGTGCTGCTGGGCCCGCTCGCGCAGCTGAACACGCCGCTCCCGGAGGGAACTTCGGCGTTCACCAGCGGGACGTTCTACCTCGGTGCGCTGGCCGCGTCCTTCGTGCTGTTCTTCGGCGCCGTTCTGGCCGGGCTGGTCGTCCAGGGAGTGGTGCCGCGCCTGCTCAACCTGTGGGTGAAGCCGGACACGGTCCATCCGCTCTACGGCTTCCACTACGGTCTCCATCGGGCCATCGCGCTTCTGACCAACAGGAAGTTCTTCACCACGCTGTTCGGGGACAGCTCCGCGATCGTCCACTACCTGCGCTACCTCGGCTACGACTTGTCCCGGGCCACACAGACCGGTTCGAACTTCGGTACCGGAGTGAAGCACGACAGCCCGTTCTTGAGCTCCGTGGGCAGCAGGACGATGGTCGCCGACGGGCTGTCGGTCATCAATGCCGACTACTCCAACACGTCCTTCAGGCTGTCCCGGGTCTCGATCGGAGCCCACAGCTTCCTCGGCAACCGCATCGCCTACCCCTCGCAGGCCAAGACCGGTGACAACTGTCTGCTGGCGACGAAGGTGATGGTCCCGGTCGACGGAGCGGTACGGGAGAACGTGGGCCTGCTGGGCTCGCCTGCCTTCGCCATTCCGCGCACGGTGATGCGGGACACCCGGTTCCAGGACCTGGAGAGCGGCAGCGAGCTGCGCCGGCGCCTGGCCGCCAAGAACCGGCACAATGCCGTCACGGCGGGCCTGTACCTGATGGTGCGGTGGATCCACGTCTTCGCCGTGCTCCTCGTCGCCCTCGGCGCCAAAGCCCTCTACCCCTCGCTGGGTGCGTCGGCGTTCGCGCTGGCCGGTGTCCTCACACTGCTGGTCACCGTCGTCCACTTCACGCTGGTCGAACGGGCCGCCACCGGTTTCAGGGCCCAGGAACCCCTGTACTGCTCGATCTACGAGCCGTCGTTCTGGCGGCATGAGCGCTTCTGGAAGATGGCGTCGGCGGACTACGCGCGGATCTTTGACGGGACACCGTTCAAGAACGTCGTGTGGCGGCTGCTCGGCGCGCGGATCGGCAAGAGGGTCTTCGACGACGGCTGCTTCTTCCCGGAGCGGACCCTCGTCACCATCGGCGACGACTGCACGCTCAACGCGGGCACGGTGGTCCAGTGCCACTCGCAGGAGGACGGCGCTTTCAAGTCCGACCGCACCGCGATCGGTGACGGCTGCACCCTGGGCGTCGGCGCGTTCGTCCACTACGGCGTGACGCTCGCCGACCGCGTGGAGCTCGCCTGCGACTCCTTCCTCATGAAGGGCGAGCAGGTCCCGCAAGGGGCCCGGTGGGCGGGAAACCCGGCCCGGCAGCTGTCCGACCACACCACCCCGACACCCCCCGCAACGCCACCGGCCCGCCCGTCCGGCGCCCACGCCCCGCACGCCCTCGGCGGCTTCTGATGCCCCACCACACCTTCACCGGAACAGGAGAGACCCCCGTGAAACCCCACGCATCCACCAGCAGCGAGTTCTGGCACGGCGTCCTGGCCGCCGGCAGCGGCTTCACACCCCTTCCCCGATGGACCCGGATGCCGGTTGAGGGCGTGGCCGAGTACGAGACACCGGTACCGGCCGGGCTGGCGACCGCACTGCCCCGACGGGCAGACGACCTGGAGGTTCCGCTGCACTGCGTGCTGCTGACCGCCCACGCGAAGGTGCTGGCTGCGCTGAGCGGCGAACAGGAGGTCACCACCGGTTACGTCGCCGCTGCCGGCGGCCGGCCCCTGCCGTGCAGGCTGACGACCGAGCCCGGCTCCTGGCGGGCCCTGCTGCTGCACACCCGCGACACCATCGCGCACCTGCAGGCCCACCAGGACTTCCCCGTCGACGACCTCAGCCGCGAACTCGGCCTGACGGAACCCGCCTTCGAGACCGTGCTCGACCCGACCGGCATCAGCGGCGCCCTCCCCGGCACGGACGTCACGCCGGCCCCCGCCCGGGCCGCGGGCGGCAGCACCGCGGCCGCGGCCCCGGCGGCGCTGTGGACGGGCATCGTCCGCCACGACGACGGACGGCTGACGCTGCGGCTGCGCTACCGCACCGACGTCCTCGACGCGGACTGCGCTGCCCGCATCGCCGGATACCACCTGACCGCGCTCGCCCTGATCGCCGCCGACCCGGACGCCGATCACGCACGCCAGAGCCTGGTGTCGGCCGAAGAGCTCCGCTTCCAGCTCCACGGCCTCGCCGGGCCGCGCCGAGACCTGCCCGACCGCCGGGTGCACGAGCTGTTCGAGCAGCGCGTACGGCAGCACCCGGACGCCGTCGCCGCCCAGCACGGCGACCGGAAGTGGACCTACCAGGAGCTCAACACCCGCGCCAACCGGCTGGCCCGCGCCCTGCGGGCCCAAGGGCTGCACCCTGAAGGGGTGGTTGCGGTGGCGATGGAGAGGGACCTGGACTGGCTGGCCGCCGTCCTGGCCGTCTTCAAAGCCGGCGGCGCGTACCTGCCCGTCGAGCCGCACCTGCCGGCCGAACGCATCAAAGCCATGCTGGCGCGTGCCGGATGCAGGATCGCGATGACACACCCGGCCGCCACCGCCACCGCCCCCACCCTCCAGCCGGCCCTCGCATCCCAGCCCGCGGTCCGGACGCTGTTCGTCGACACCGCCTACGGCCAGGAGCATGGCGGAACCGATCTCGGTATCGACGTCGCACCCGGCCAACTGGCCTACATCTACTTCACCTCCGGCTCGACGGGCGAGCCCAAGGGCGCGATGTGCGAGCACGAGGGCATGCTCAACCACCTGTACGCCAAAGTCGACGACCTCGAGATCGGCGAAGGGCAGGTGGTCGCCCAGACCGCGCCCCAGTGCTTCGACATCTCGCTGTGGCAACTGCTCGCCCCCCTGCTGGTGGGCGGGCGGACCCTGCTGATCGAGCAGGAAGCGATCCTCGACGCCTCACGGTTCGTCGACACCGTCGCCCGCGGCCGGGTCACCGTGCTGCAGGTCGTCCCCTCCTACCTCGACGTCGTCCTGTCCCATCTCGAGCAGCACCCCCGCACGCTCCCGGACCTGCGCTACGTGTCGGTCACGGGTGAGGCACTGAAGAAGGAGCTCGCCCAGCGCTGGTTCATGGCCCAGCCCCACATCAAGCTCGTCAACGCCTACGGGCTGACCGAGACCAGCGACGACACCAACCACGAGGTCATGGACCGCACACCGGACTGCGACCGGGTTCCGCTGGGCCGACCCGTCAACAACGTGCACCTCTACGTCGTCGACGCTCACCTCAACCCGGTGCCGCTCGGCGCGCCCGGCCTGATCGCCTTCTCGGGGGTCTGCGTCGGCCGAGGCTACGTCAACGACCCCGAACGCACCCGGCCGGCCTACCTCGCCGATCCGCACCGCAAGGGCAGCCGCCTGTACCTCAGCGGCGACGTCGGCCGCTGGCGGCTCGACGGCAAGCTGGAATTCCTCGGGCGCCGCGACCACCAGGTCAAGATCCGCGGTTTCCGCATCGAGACCGGCGAGATCGAGAACACGCTGCTCCGCGCACCGGGAGTCCGCGACAGCGCCGTGGTGGTCACCGAACGGCCGGACCACAGCACCCACCTGGTGGCGTACTACACCGCCCCGCACCCGATCGACAGCAGCATCCTGCTGGACCGGCTGTGCGCGTCGCTGCCCGGATACATGGTCCCCTCGGCCGTGCACTGGCGGGAAAGCCTCCCGCTGACCGCCAACAGCAAGATCGACCGCAAAGCCCTGACAGCGCTGGCCGCGCAACTCCACTCCGCCGAGGACGAGGTCCAAGCGCCCCGTACCCCTGCCGAACAGCGGCTGGCGGCCGCCTGGGCGAGCGTGCTCGGCATTCCGCACGACCGGATCGACCGGCGCGACGACTTCTTCGGCCGAGGCGGCACCTCCCTTTCGGCGGTGAGACTCGCCGTCACCCTGGACCGCGCCGTGTCCCCCGCGGATGTCACCCGCCACCCCGTCCTCACCGATCTTGCCCGGCTCCTGGACACCCCACTCCACCAGCGCCCCACCACCCAGCCGGCTTCACCCTGACCTCCGGCCTCCTCCCCCCACACACACCGACGAAAGGACCACGACCATGTCGTTCACCGCCCCCACCCCGATCAGCCCCCGCCCCGTGCCCGCTGCCGCGTCCGCACCCCGCGTGGACCTGCATCCCGGCAAACCCCCGATCCTGCACGCCCCCACCCCCGCCCCGGCCGATCCACCGGCCTGGGCAGCCGAACACCGACACACCCTGCGCGACCTCGTCACCGAACACGGCGCCGTACTCGTCCGCGGGCTCGGCCTGGGCGACACCGCCCAAGTGACCTCCGTCTTCGGCCGATTGACCCCCGCCCTGATGACCGACACCGAAGCCTTCGGCCGCCGTGAGACCTACGCCCCCGCCGTGTACTCCTCCACGGCGTGGCCCGCCAACCAGCCCATGTGCATGCACCACGAGCTCAGCTACACCCACCGGCCTCCCGGTCTGCTGCTGCTGGCCTGCCCGACGGCGCCCACCATCGGCGGAGCCACCGCACTCGCGGATTCCGCCACCGTCCTGGACGCACTGCCGCCGGAACTCGTCCAGCGGTTCGAACGGGAGGGCTGGCTGCTCACCCGCACCTACAACGACGACATCGGCGCCTCCTGGACCGAGGCGTTCGGCACGGACGACCGGGCAGCCGTCGAGCACTACTGCCACGCCAACGCCATCGAGTTCGCCTGGCAGGGCGACGGCTCATTGCGTACCCGCCAGCGCCGCCCGGCCGTGGTGCGCCATCCGGCCACGGGTCGGCGCTGCTGGTTCAACCAGATCGCGTTCCTCAACGAGTGGACGCTGGCGCCCGAAGTACGGGAGTACCTCGTCGACGTCTACGGCCCCGAAGCCCTCCCGTTCAACACCCGCTTCGGAGACGGCGACCCGATCGGCGAGGACGTGGTCCAGCTGATCAACACGATCTACGACGAGCACACCGTCCGCGAGCCGTGGCAGTCCGGCGACCTCATGCTCATCGACAACATCCGCACCGCCCACAGCAGGGAACCGTACGAGCCGCCCCGCGAGGTCCTCGTCGCCATGGCCGAACCCCAGCCCCCGGCCCCCTTCCCGCCCACCCCCACCGCAGCCCCCGAGGGGAGCACCCGATGACCACGTCCCCGATCGCGGTACCCCCGTTCGCCGTGATCTCCGGAGCCCAGGTCCAGGACGTCCTCCAGGGCCAGGAGCAGCAGATCACGGAGCTGGTCGAGGCCACCTACGACCTCCACGCCGCCGGGGAGTCGGTGAACCCGCCGTCGTACTTCCTGCGCTTCCCCGACCGCCCGGCCGCCCGCATCATCGCGCTGCCCGCCTCGATCGGCGGACAGGCGCGGGTGGACGGCCTCAAATGGATCTCCAGCTTCCCCGGCAACGTGCAGGCAGGCATCCCCAGGGCCTCGGCGGTGCTGATCCTCAACGACCCCGACACCGGCTACCCGTTCGCCTGCCTGGAGAGCTCCATCATCAGCGCCACCCGCACGGCCGCGATGGCCGCCTCGGCGGCCGACCGGCTCAGCCGGGGCCGCCGGACGCGTCCGGCCAGGGTCGGATTCTTCGGAACGGGCCTCATCGCCCGCTACATCCACACCTTCCTGACGGCAACCGGCTGGACTTTCGACGACATCGGCGTGCATGACATCAGCGCCGACAGCGCGGCCGGCTTCCGCAGCTACCTGGGAGACACCGGTACGGCCGCCCGGATCACCGTGCACGACAGCCCCGAGCAGCTGATCCGCTCCAGCGACCTGCTCGTCTTCGCGACCATCGCCGACCGGCCACACATCACCGACCCGGCATGGTTCGACCACAACCCCCTGGTCCTGCACGTGTCGCTGCGCGACCTCGCCCCCGAAATCCTGCTCGCCTCGACCAACATCGTCGACGACATCGAGCACTGCCTCAAAGCCGACACCTCACCCCACCTGGCCGAACAGCTCACCGGCACCCGCGAGTTCCTCACCGGCACGCTGCACGACGTCACGACCGGCCGGGCGGAACTCCCGCACGACCGGCCCGTGGTGTTCTCACCGTTCGGCCTCGGTGTGCTCGACCTCGCCGTGGGCAAACACGTCCACGACGAGGCCGCCCGCACCGGCCAACTGCACGTCATCGACAGCTTCTTCCACGAACTGCGCCGATACGGATAGAAGCGCGCTCCCGCCTCACGGCAACGAGCGGGTGAGCCACGCCACTTCGCCGTTGTCTTCGGTGGAAACGCGATCCCGTTCGAACCCGAGCTTCTCAAGGACACGCAACGAGGGCGTGTTCCACGTACCGACGGTCGACCAGAGCCGCTTCCGCCCGGTCGCGACAGCGGCATCGAGCACCGCGCCGGCCGCCTCGGTGGCGTAACCGCGCCCCTGCGCACGCTGGAACAGCTCGTACGCTATTTCCGGCTCCTCCAGGGTGGAGCGGCCGATGATCAGCCCGCAGTACCCGATGAAGTCGCCTTCGTCACGGCGCTGGATGGGCAACAGGGCGATCCCCGTGGTCGCCGTCGCGGCGAGCAGCTCCGCGATGGAAGTCCGGATGTGCTCCACGGCAGGGGTCCCCTTGCCCCGTTCGGAGAGGAGCGCGCAGAACGCGGCGGCGTCCGACTCGGCCCACGGCCGCAGGATCAGCCGCTCGGTCTCAAGGTGGAACGGCATCGTCTCGTAAGTGGTCATGCCCCCACTGTGCCGCGCGGTGAAGCCGTGCGTCCTTCGGATCACTCCGGGCGGGCGCTCAGCCGCAGACCGACCTGGAGCTCGTGCTCCCCGGAAACGGTGCCGAGGTGCTCGCCGGCGAAGGCGCTCTCCAGTACGGCACGGACCTGGCGTACCGGTTCGGCGGCGCCGTCCAGCTCGGCGGTCACGGGTGAAGCCGGCCGGCCCCGCGGACTCGCGCCCGGCGCCCGGCTGCGGACGTCCACCGTCGTCGACCAGATGATCGGAGCCGCTCCGGTCCCGGCGGCCTGCGCCGCCGGCGGGGTCGTCCCGGGGAACGCCTCCGCCAGGACGTCGAGCACGGCCGCGGCGTCCGCCCGGTCGCAGTGACTGACCAGTACGTTCACCTCGGACTCGGCCGGGCCGCGCTTCTCCTGTGCCCGTGCCTCCTCGACGCGCGCGGGATCGGCTGCGGGCCCCGATCCGGTTCCCGTACGGGAGGGCACGCCGGGCGGCCGGCCGTGCTCGTCCAGCATGGCCCCCGCATCCGGGAGCAGCGTGCCGCGCCGCTCCTGGGCGTCGTGCTCGCGGTTCGTGATCATCGTGCGCCTCCGGGTCGGGGTGCAGCCCCGACGGGCGAGGCCGACCGTTGACGGGCACGTCTGGGTGCCTCACCCGGCGGCTATCCGCAATCGCCGGCGCCAAACCCTTCTCATCGCATGGCGACGACGACCTTGCCGGCCTTCGCACGGCCCTTCTCGACGCACTCCAGGGCCTGCCGGGTCTCGCCGAAGGGGAAGACGCCGTCGATCAGCGGCGTGAGGCGGCGCAGCTGGTCGCCGCTGGCCTTCATGCAGGGATCTCTCGAGCGTCTCGCCGCCCAGGCTGTCCAGGACCACGTCGTAGTCGTGGCGTCCGTTGCCGATGCAGTTCCTCCTCGTCTCGCTGCTCAGGAGGGGCGCCGGCGCTGTGGGTGAGGTGGTGCGGCAGGGGAGATGTCATCGGGCTTCTCGTTGCATGGCCGCGTACGGCCGCCGGGGGTGGGTGGGTCACGTCGGGGCCGGGGCCGGGGCCGGGGCCGGGGTCGGGGTGATGTCGCGTACGAAGACGGGCTTGAGGTGCTTCTCCGGCAGCGCGTCCGGCAGTTGCTCCCAGTCGAGGACGTGGGAGACGACGCGTTCGGGTGAGACGTTGCCGGAGGAGGCGAGGCCGAGGGCGTCGGGGATGTGTGCGCGTACGTTGTCGCGGGCGATGCGCAGGGTGACTCCGGTGAGGTACATGTCGAGCAGGGGGAGTTCGCCGGGGCGGAAGTGGTTGCCGGCGGACTCGCAGATGCCCTCCGGGACAAGGGATCCGACGGCGAGGGCGAGCTGGTCGACGCGGCCGGTGGCTTCGACGGCCAGGTCGAATCCGTGCCGGATCGGCTCGATCGCCTCGGCCGTGCGAGCGCCGTAGCTCTCGGCGAGACGGCGGTGTTCGGCGTCCGGGTCGACGTACAGGACGTCGCCGGCGCCGAGCGCGCGGGCGATGTCGCACACGTACAGGCCGATGCTGCCGCGTGCGACGACCAGGACCCGGCCGCCCGGCCGGGCCTTCAGGTGCGGGGCGACCAGGCGCCAGGCCAGGGACCAGTTGTCGCTGGCGGAGGCCATGGCGACCGGGTCGAGGCCGGCGGGCAGCGGGACGAGCATCGCGTCCGCGTACGGCACGCGCACCAGGTCGGAGAAGAGTCCGCCCCAGCTCCCGCCGATCGGCGCGCCGTACATCGCCATAGGGGGGACCGAGGTGCAGTGGGCGGTGAGCCCGCCGCGGCAGTGGGCGCACGTGCCGCAGCTGATGGACCAGGGCACCACGACCAGGTCGCCCGGGGCCACGCTGGACACCTGGTCGCCTATGTCGGTGACGCGGGCCACGCATTCGTGTCCGAGGGCGAACGGCGGATCGATGCTGTGCCGAATATGCGGCTGCCGCCACGTGGTGTGCCCGGCGAGGATGGCGGAGTCCACGTCGCAGGAGGTGGCGGCGACGGGGGCGACGATCGCCTCCTGGGCGGACCGGACCGCGGGGTCGGGTGCCTCGCGCCATTCCACCGTGCGACGTGCGACGTAGGTCAGTTCACGCATCGGCCTGCCGCCCCTTCGCCAGGGCGACGAGGTCGGCGTACCGGACGACGGAGCCGCCCGCGCCCCAGGTGCCGTCGGGCTGCTCGTGAACGAGCACCCACACCCGCAGCGCCTCGGCCGGGGCCAGGCCGGCGGCCGCGAGCACGGTGGCGGTGGCCTCCTCGACCAGGCCCGCCTTGCGCCGCTCCGACAGCGCCCCCTGCGGAACCGTCACCTCCACGAGGAAGCGGGGCGCGTCGTCCTCGGCCGTTCCCTGGGCGCCCTCGGGCAGCTCGGCGAGGTAGCTCCACGCCTGCGCCCGGAAGAAGGCGGTGTCGGGCACGCCCTCCCACCGCAGCAGCACGGCGGCGAGATCTCGCTGGATCGTCGCGCGCCCCTGATCGGTCAGGGCGCCGCTCGGGACGGTCAACCGGATCATCGGCATGGCAGCTCCTCGGTCCTCGAAACTCGAACTCGTTATAACGATCGTCATAACGAAGGTGAGGCTAGACTATGACGATCGTTATAGCCAGAGGAGAGTGCACGAGTGGCCAAGAGCAGCGGCGGTACCCCGTCCCGCGAGCGGATCGTGGCCGGTGCGGCCGACATGATCAGCAGGCGCGGGCTGAGCGCGACGAGCATCCGGGAGATGGCCAAGCACGCCAAGGCGCCGCTCGGCTCGACGTACCACTACTTCCCCGAGGGCAAGCAGCAGCTGGCGACGGAAGCCGTCCGCTACACGGGCGAATGGGTCGCCCGCAGTCTGCGCAAGGAACTCGAGGCGGGTCCCGCCGCCGGACTGCGCGCCTTCCTCGCCCTGTGGCGCAAGATCGTCGTCGACACCGATTTCCACGCCGGCTGCCCCGTGCTGGCCGTGGCCATCGAGGAACCCCCGGCCGACGAGGTCCCGCCCGCCGTGGCTGCCGCGGCCGAGGTCTTCGACCAGTGGGAGGGCCTGCTCGCCGACTCCTTGCGGGAGCACGGCGCCGGCGCCGAGCAGGCGGCGCAGGTCGCCACGCTCATCGTCGCGGCCGTCGAGGGCACCGTGGCCCTCTGCCGCGCCAAGCGCAGCACCGAGCCTCTGGACCGCACCGCGGCGCAGCTCCAGACCCTCATCGCCGCCGCGATCGACGGCTGACGGCGGAGCGTCGGCCGCGATCACCGCAGCGCGGCCGGCGTCCTGCCCGGTGAACGGGCGGGGGCTCCGGCCGCGCGCCCGTCACGTGCCGAGCGCGGTGCGGACGGCCTCGGCCTTCTCGGGGGTGAACACGCCGGTGTCGAGGAGGGAGAGGACGGACAGGACGGCGCCGCGCGAGCCCCAGCTCCCCTCGTCGATCACGCGGAAGGTCACCCACCAGGTCGGCGACGGCTCCGCCACGCCGCAGGCGTCGGCCATCGCGGCCAGGACGCGCGTGATGACCTCGCTGCGGACCTCCTGGCGCCAGTCGCCGTCCATGACCGTCACGTCGATCACCATCGCGTCGGCGTCCGGTCCCGCATCCGCCAGCAGTCGGCCGCCGATGGCCATCGCGTCGGCCTCGCGCTCGGTGAAGTGCACCTGGAACCCGACCCGCGCGGCCGGCGCGAACCGGCCGACCTCCGGTACGAGCACGGCGTCCGTCAGCGTCTCGGCCAGCTTGCGGCGCTGCTCCGGGCTCAGGCGCCCCTTCGAGCTGTTCACGGTGATGACGGTCACGATTCTCCCTATGACGACTGTTATAAACCGAGCCTACCATGGGGGTATGACGAGTGTCATAACGCTGCTGCTCTCGTGGGGTCTTCACGGTCAAGCGGCGGCGCCGGGGCCACGTTCGGGTGACGCCGGGCATGGCTCACGGCCTGGCCGGGTATTCCGGCGGAGGCCATCACAGCCTCGGAACGGAGATGCGGTATGCAAGCCAGCGTGGGCGACAGAATCGTGGTGCACGGGCGGATCGTGGGTCAGCACGACCGGACGGCCGAGGTCATCGAGGTCCTGGGAGAGAACGGGAGCCCGCCGTACCGGGTCCGGTTCGAGGACGGACACGAGACCCTCATGAGTCCCGGCCCCGACACCGTCGTCCGCCACTTCGCGGATGACGAATAGCCGCTTCTTCAGGACTGCGAAACGATGTCAATACCGACCGAATTCCGGTGGCACCGCATAAGACCCATGGCCATTGAGAGGGCTATATCCCGTAAAGCAGCCAGGCTATGAGGCGCTCGAACGGTTCCTCGTACGGCTGCGATGCCCTCGGGTATACGCCCCTACGAGGGTCTGCCGCAGGTCGCGCATACAGGCGCTCCGCCGAGGGTCTCACGCGTACGGGTATGCGTACCGGGCGGCCTGCGGCCTGCGGCGATTGACGGCGCTCGGCGTCGTAGGCGGACCGTCGCAGTGGATCGTGCAGGGTGTGGTAGGCGTCGATGACTTCGGCGAGTTCCGCCTCGGCCGCGGACCCGCTGGGGCGGGCATCGGGGTGGAGGGTGCGGACCAGCATGCGGTAGGCGCTGGTGATCTGCTCCGGCGACGCCTCCGCCCGGAGTCCGAGGACGGCGTAATGGTCGCGCGACCGGCGAGAGCCGCTCATTCCCCTCACCTCCGGAATAGCCGGAGCGACCCCTCTTCTTCACCCGTCATAAAGCCTTTGGCTGAGGTTGTCAAGGCAGTCCGGTGCGGGTATATCGATAGCGTAGGGAGAACGGCCGTCGAAGGGAGGCGACAGGATATGATCACCGACATGGCATTGGAACGCGTGGAATTCACGTGCGGCCGGTGCTGGTACGACTGGAGTATCGACTACGACGTCCAGCAGTACAGCGACGAGGGCGGTACCTGGGAGTACTTCTCCCGCGACGGCATCCCCGTACCCTCCCCGTACACCCCTGCCGGCGCCTCACCGTGCCCGCTGTGCGGCCGACAATGGGTAGGCCGCCTCCTGGCGCGCAGGCGCATTCCCGCAGCACCCGGTGCAGCCGGCACGCCGCGTGAGAAGGTCGCCGACGTGGCCCGTCACCGGCCCGAACGGCGGGGCGCACCCCTGCTGGGCTCCACCGAGCACACCCAGCCGGGACAAGTGGAACTGTCCGCCCGCGAGGAAGCCGCCGCGGCTGCGGGCTGCTGACGTCGCTCAGTCCTGGCCGGTGCCGGTGCCGCTCTCGGCACCGGCACCGACATCGGTATCGGTATCGGCCGTGATCCGGCCGGGCCGTGCGTGCTCGGGGGGCTCGCTCACCGTCACCTGTGCCGGACGCAGGAGGTGTTGTCCGACGCGGTAGCCGCGTCTGAGCACGGCGGTGCAGGTGGGCTGGTCGACCTTGTCGGACTGCCGGTACGAGATCGCTTCGTGGCGCGTGGGGTCGAAGGGTTCTCCGGGCGAGCCCACCTCCTGAAGGCCGAGCGTGGCGAGCTGGGTTTCCAGCACGTCCGCGACCGCTCGCAGGCCGGGGTCGGTTTCGCCGTGCTCGCGCGCCTGGTCGATCGCGTCCAGGACGGGCAGCAGCCCGTGCAGGACGTTGGCGACCGCGATTTCCCGTATCGCCAGGCGGTCCCGCTGCACCCGCTTGCGGTAGTTGTCGTATTCCGCCTTCAGGCGCTGCAAGTCGGCGGTTCGCTCGGCGAGCTCGCTCCGCACCGTGCTGCCTTCCGCAGGGGAGGCGCCCGGCGTTCCGTGGCCACCGCCGCCGCTCCCGGTGTGCTCGGGAGTGCCGCTGTCCGCTGCTGCTCTGAGCTCGAGCGTGACGGGATCGATGCGCCGTTTGTCCCTGATCACGATCGGGGGTGGCTGCTTTCGCGGTCCTCGGGGAGACTTCGGGCGGCTCATCGGGCATCTCCCTTCGGGCTCTCGTCGTCGACGATCTCGGCGTCCACGACCTCTTCATCCGTGCGCGTCGACGACCCCGCGTCGGATGCCGGCCCGCCACCGCCCGCGGCAGCTCCCTGGGCGGTCTGGGCGCTCTCGTACAGGGCGCTGCCGATCTTCTGTGCGACGGCGCCGGCGCGCTCCGTCGCCGTGCGGATGGCTGCCGTGTCCTGCCCCTTGAGCTTCTCCTTCAGGTCCCCGATCGCCGTCTCCGTCTCGGACTTGAGGTCGGCCGGGATCTTGGACTCGTTGTCCCGCAGCAGCCTCTCGGTCTGGTAGACGAGCTGTTCGGCGCTGTTGCGGGTCTCGGCCTCCTCCTTGCGGCGGCGGTCCTCCTCGGCGTGCTGCTCGGCCTCGCGGATCATCCGGTCGATGTCCTGGCGGGGCAGCGAGGAGCCGCCGGTGACGGTCATCTTCTGCTCCTTGCCCGTGCCGAGGTCCTTGGCCGTGACGTGCATGATGCCGTTGGCGTCGATGTCGAA
>NZ_JBVJFA010000035.1:0-77749 GCF_055588085.1 Streptomyces sp. NPDC046303 | reverse complement strand
TTTGCCTGCCCACCCCCCCCGCCCCCCCCTGCTTTCGCCATGGGACCCGCCCCCCTCCCCCCCCCCCCCCCCCCCCCCCCCCCCCCCCCCCCCCCCCCCCCCCCCCCCCGGGCCCCCCTTCGGCAGTGGTCCGTACAGCCAGGCGGCCAGCGGGCCGTTCTTGCTGGCCATGGTGACCGGGTTGAATTCCTCGGCCGGGATGCCGGTGTGGTGGTGGCGCACGATGCCCTCGTACACCGGTTCCGAGACGCAGAGCGCGTAGTCGTCCGTGCGCTCGCGCAGAGCCTGCTTCAAGGGTTCGCCGTCCAGCAGGCGGCAGGCGTGGTTGAGGTCCGAGCCCACCCAGCCGTCGTACTGGTCGATGGCGACGTAGCCGGTGGCGAGGACCGCCCGCAGCCGGATCTGCGCCGAAGCGGACGCCAGCCGGTTCACGGCGCGCAGCTGGGCGGGCACCTCGGTCAGCAGCGTGCGCAGCAGCGTGGTGAGCGGTGCGTTCGGGTCGATCAGCTCCATGATCGCGTCGCCGCGGTCGGCACGCAGCCGTAACGTCTGGTCGATCCCGGCGGCCAGCAGGGTCCGGTCGACGACGTCGTACAGCATGCGGCGGAGGAAGGCCTGCTGGACGTCGTCACGGTCGCTGTACCGCTCGGTGTCGACCAGAAGGATGGTGCGGGGGAGTGGGTCGCTCATGATCGCCTCTCGTGGTGGATCCCTGCTGGGACAAGAGAATGGGGCAGGCGGGCGCGGCGCCGTGAGGGCGGATGACGCGCCCGGAGTGTGACGCCGTGCACTGAAGGACGGCCCGGGCGGGCTTGGGGACGGGCGCTCTCAGTCCTGGGCGGGAGGCTGTGCCCGTGCGATCCGCCGCAGGACGTCCGGCCGGACGATCACCAGGGCGCGTCGGCCCGTGATCACGACCCCGCGTGCGCGGAGCTCCTTGAGCTCGCGCTGGACCATCTCGCGGGAGGCGCCGACGGCCCCGGCGAGTTCTTCCTTGGTGAGCGGAACGGACAGCTCGACGCCGGTCGGGCCGGGGCGGCCGTGGGTGCGGGACAGGTCCAGGAGCAGGACGGCGAGGCGCTCGCGCACGCTCAGCGAGGCGAACTCCAGGCGGCGCTGGTCGGCGGCCCGGGTGCGGTCGGAGGTGAGGGCGAGCAGCTGGAGGGCGGCCGCGGGGCAGGCGGCGAGGAACGCCCGGAAGGAGTCGTGGTCGACGGCCACGGCCCGGACCGGCTCCAGCGCGGTCACGGTGGCGGACCGGACGCGCCGGGTCAGGGCGGCCGACTCGCCGAGGATGTCGCCGGGCCCGCGCAGGGCCAGCAGCGCCTGGTAGCCGTTGGGAGCGACGGCGGTCACCTTGGTCCAGCCGTGCAGGACCAGCAGGATGTGCGACGAGGGTTCGTGCTGGTGGATGAGCCGGTCGCGCGGTGCGAAGGTCAGCTCGCGGCCGAGCGCCCGTAACGCCGTGCCGTCCTCGTGCTCCAGCCGGGCCAGGAAGGGGACGCGGTCGTCCAGCCCTCCGTCGCCCGGGAGGTCTTGCCCTGCCATGCGGCCCCCCGATCCATCAGGGCGGTCAATGTACTGACCGGGGGCGCCGCGTAGATCCAGAACCACGGGATTGATGCCGTATGAACACGGACAGTGCCGCTACGAGGGCCTGCCTCGGCGCCGCAGCCCGGTCACCGTGACGCCGATGAGGAGCATCAGGCCGAGCGCGCCGCCGGCCAGGCCCGGCGTGAGGCCCTTCGGGGTGAAGGTGCAGGAGACCTTGTCCGTCCCGGGGGAGAGCCGGAGGGCGACCAGGCCGTGGAAGTTCCGCACCGGGGCCGAGCACTGCCAGCCGGGGACGTCCGTCATCGCGAAGACGGCCGTGCCGGTGGAGCCCTGCGGGAGCGTGGCCTCGATGGTGTGGCCGCCGGTCTTGACCTCGGTGGCGCCGGTGGCCTTCAGGCGGGCGACGGCCCGGTCGAGCGCGGCGCGGTCCAGGCAGCCGAGCGGGTGCTCGCCGGCGGTCGCGCCCTCGGTACGGGTCTTCACGGTGACGTCGACACGGCCCGAGGCCGGCACCTCGCCCAGCGGGAGCACTCCCGTCATCCGGTCCTCGAGGGGCCGGTCCGTACCGCCGGAGGTGAGGGTGCCGTAGAGGGCCGGGGAGTACCAGTAGGCCTCGGAGCCGGGGGTGCAGGTGGCGGCGTACACCTGCTCGGCGGCGCTGCCCGTGCGCGTGACCTGCGGGACTTGGTAGACGGTGGCGCCCAGCAGGTTCTCCTGGCGGGCGTAGACGCTGTCCGCGGGGTGGGGCGAGGCGTACGGGGCGCTGCGCACCGTGACCAGGGGCGGCGCCGGGAACGTCGAGCCCGTCCAGGTGCCCGGGGCAGCGCCGGGACGGACGCGTGCGCCGATCGAGAAGATCGCGTCGAGCACCGGGTTGTCGGCGCCGAAGAAGGTCCGGCCGTCGTTCTTGAAGCCGTAGCCGAGCGGCTCCAGCGCCCGGTACGTCGCCTCGGGGAGGTAGCTGCTGTAGTACTGCGGGCCCTCCGCCCGGAGCGCGAGGGCGTCGTTGTACGAGGTCTGCGGCGCGCCGGAGTCGGTCCGGTAGGCGGGCCAGCCGTCCACCCCCCGGACGGCTTCGAAGTGCGCGGTGATCGACTTGCCGGAGGTCGCCGTCGGCTTCGCCCAGCGCTCACGGGACCGGCGGGCGTCCGCGTTGGCCGCGGCGGCCGTGGACTCGGCGAAGACCACGCCGACCATGAGGACCGCGGCCACCGGGATCAGCCACCGGCGCTTCTCGCCCAGCGAGAGCAGGACCAGGGCCAGCAGGGAGATCGCCCCGCCTCCGAGGACGGCGGGCCAGGTCCAGCCGCCGAAGTCGTCGGTGCGGCGCAGGACGAAGGCGGCCACGACCAGCAGTCCGGCGACCAGGGCCAGGTGGAACGGGCGCGGCCGGTGGGCCAGCGCCAGCCAGGCCAGGACGACCACCATCCCGCTGAAGACGAAGGCCTCCCGGTACGGGTTGCCGTTCGGCACGGCCAGCCCGTGCCACACGTACTGCGTGGGCGGGAACTGGAACGACACGACGACGAGCAGGGTCGCGGCCGTCCACACCAGGCGGGTCCTCTTCGCGATGGCGGTGTTGAAGAGGAAGGTGCCGGCCAGGATCAGGCCGAGCGAGGCGACGTAGAGGCGCGGGCGGCCGCCCCACAGGTGCGTGGCCGGGAGCATGCCCGCGAGGAAGAGCTCGATGCGGACCGGGTCGAAGGCGGCGGCCCGGGTGGGCTGCGCCGAGCCGCTGGACAGGAAGGAGGGCAGCAGCAGCGGGAGCGTGAGCAGGATGCCGGTCGCGGCGGCCGTCGCGGCCCGCCCCAGCGCGCGCAGCCGTTGCGCGCCCGTCAGGTCGAGGGTGACCAGGCGGATGGCGAGCAGCACGCAGGCGGCCATCGTCGCCATCATCGCGGTGTAGAAGTTCCCGTACCAGGCGAGCGCGACCAGCAGGGCCGCCCCCGGCCAGCGGCGGCCCTCCAGGCACCACTCCACGGCGATGCCGAGCATCGGGAGGGCGACCAGCCCCCACAGCCACATGGGGATGTACGAGGCGTCGCTGAGCGCCCAGCCGCACAGGCCGTAGCAGGCACCGAGCACGCCGCGCTGCCACCACGGGCCGGGGCGCAGTGTGCCCAGGTACACCGCCATCAGGGCGGCGGCCGTCCCCATGGTGACCGGGGTGACCGCGAAGACGGCGAGGTCGACGTGGGCGCGCGGGACCAGGACGGCCAGCCACGAGAACGGGTTGCCGAGGTAGGTGTAGTAGTCGGACAGGAACTGCTGTCCGAAGCCGCCGCGCCAGGTGAAGAGCAGGTCGCCGGCGGCCTGCCCGTGGACCAGGTCCCATAGCGCGCGGTGGAAGGGCACGTACTGGTTGGCCTGGTCGTTGATGGCCCGCCCGGTGGTGCCGAAGGGGAAGGTGCCGCGCGCCGCCCAGGCCGCGCAGAAGGCGCCCGAGGTGACGAGGAAGGCGAGCAGCGGCCCGTACGCCCGGACGAGGCGCGGACGGCGGCGGGGCGGGGAGGGGTCGTGGCCGCCGTCGGGGGGCGGGCCGGCCGCCGTGGTCGGCTCCGAGGTGACCGTCCCCAATGTCCCGCTCCCCTGATGGTCGTGCCGTTTGGGATGAATCGCTCGGCAGTTTAGTGCGCCTGATCATGTCCCAGGACCCGTTCGGGCAGTTCAGGCCCGGCCGTCCATACCACGCCCCTACCACAGGTGCGAGTCGGCGGGGCCGCGCGGGGGTGTCGCCCGTGCGGCGCACGGGTCGTGCGGATCTGCGAGCCCGCGCGCCCGGGCTTTTGTTTTGACCGGAGTGGATGCGGTAGGTACGCTCAGACCTTGTGCCTGGGGTGTGCCTGGGCTCCCGTGCGTGTCCATCAACCGCAGGAGAGCCCGTATCGGCCACCGCGATCCATGCGTTTCCGTGCTTGCGCGGAGGTCCGCCGGATCCGACACACCCGACCGCGTGGGTCGGCAAAGTTCCAGGTTAGCTTCACTACACGGCACACAGAAACCGGAGAAGTAGTGCCTACGATCCAGCAGCTGGTCCGTAAGGGCCGGCAGGACAAGGTCGAGAAGACAAAGACTCCCGCGCTCGAGGCTTCGCCCCAGCGTCGCGGCGTCTGCACGCGTGTGTTCACGACCACCCCGAAGAAGCCGAACTCGGCGCTGCGTAAGGTCGCGCGTGTGCGTCTGACCTCTGGCATCGAGGTCACCGCTTACATTCCGGGTGAGGGACACAACCTGCAGGAGCACTCGATCGTGCTCGTGCGTGGTGGCCGTGTGAAGGACCTGCCGGGTGTTCGTTACAAGATCATCCGCGGTGCGCTTGACACCCAGGCTGTCAAGAACCGCAAGCAGGCCCGCAGCCGCTACGGCGCCAAGAAGGAGAAGTAAGAATGCCTCGTAAGGGCCCCGCCCCGAAGCGCCCGGTCATCATCGACCCGGTCTACGCATCTCCTCTGGTGACGTCGCTCATCAACAAGATCCTGCTGAACGGCAAGCGCTCCACCGCCGAGCGCATCGTCTACGGCGCCATGGAAGGCCTCCGCGAGAAGACCGGCAACGACCCGGTCATCACGCTGAAGCGCGCGCTGGAGAACGTCAAGCCGTCCCTCGAGGTCAAGTCCCGCCGTGTCGGTGGCGCGACCTACCAGGTCCCCGTCGAGGTCAAGCCGGGTCGCCAGTCGACCCTGGCCCTCCGCTGGCTCGTGGGTTACTCCCGCGCCCGTCGTGAGAAGACCATGACCGAGCGCCTCATGAACGAGCTGCTCGACGCCTCCAACGGTCTTGGCGCTGCTGTCAAGAAGCGCGAGGACACGCACAAGATGGCCGAGTCCAACAAGGCCTTCGCGCACTACCGCTGGTAGTCCCAACCCACATCGAGACCGAGAGAAGACTGAGCCGATATGGCTACCACTTCGCTTGACCTGGCCAAGGTGCGCAACATCGGCATCATGGCTCACATCGACGCGGGCAAGACGACCACCACCGAGCGCATCCTGTTCTACACCGGTGTGTCTTACAAGATCGGTGAAGTCCACGACGGCGCTGCCACGATGGACTGGATGGAGCAGGAGCAGGAGCGCGGCATCACGATCACGTCCGCCGCGACGACCTGCCACTGGCCGCTCGAGGACGTCGACCACACCATCAACATCATCGACACCCCGGGTCACGTTGACTTTACGGTCGAGGTGGAGCGTTCGCTCCGCGTCCTCGACGGTGCCGTCACCGTGTTCGACGGTGTCGCCGGTGTGGAGCCGCAGTCCGAGACCGTTTGGCGTCAGGCGGACCGCTACGGCGTCCCGCGCATCTGCTTCGTCAACAAGCTCGACCGCACCGGTGCCGAGTTCCACCGCTGCGTCGACATGATCAAGGACCGCCTTGGCGCGGTTCCGATCGTGATGCAGCTCCCCATCGGTGCCGAGGCCGACTTCCAGGGTGTCGTCGACCTCGTCACGATGAAGGCGTTCGTCTGGTCCGCCGAGGCGACCAAGGGCGAGATGTACGACATCGTCGACATCCCCGACACGCACACCGAGGCCGCTGAAGAGTGGCGCGGGAAGCTCGTCGAGACCGTCGCCGAGAACGACGACGAGATCATGGAGCTCTTCCTGAACGGCGACGAGCCGTCCGTGGAGCAGCTGCACGCCGCCGTCCGTCGCATCATCCTCGGCTCCGGCAAGGGCAAGGGCGAGCCCACGATCACCGCGGTGTTCTGTGGCACGGCGTTCAAGAACAAGGGCGTTCAGCCCCTGCTCGACGCCGTCGTCCGCTACCTGCCGTCGCCGCTGGACATCGAGGCCATCGAGGGCCACGACGTCCGCGACGCCGAGGTGGTCGTGAAGCGCAAGCCGTCCGACGAGGAGCCCCTCGCCGCGCTCGCCTTCAAGATCATGAGCGACCCGCACCTCGGCAAGCTCACCTTCGTCCGGGTGTACTCGGGCCGCCTGGAGGCCGGCACTGCGGTGCTGAACTCCGTCAAGGGCAAGAAGGAGCGCATCGGCAAGATCTACCGCATGCACGCGAACAAGCGTGAGGAGATCGACTCGGTGGGCGCCGGCGACATCGTCGCCGTGATGGGCCTGAAGCAGACCACCACCGGTGAGACGCTGTGCGACGACAAGAGCCCCGTGATCCTGGAGTCCATGGACTTCCCGGCTCCGGTCATCCAGGTCGCCATCGAGCCCAAGTCCAAGGGTGACCAGGAGAAGCTGGGTGTCGCCATCCAGCGTCTCGCGGAGGAGGACCCCTCCTTCCACGTTCACTCGGACGAGGAGACCGGCCAGACCATCCTCGGCGGTATGGGCGAGCTGCACCTCGAGGTGCTGGTCGACCGTATGAAGCGCGAGTTCAAGGTCGAGGCCAACGTCGGCAAGCCGCAGGTCGCGTACCGCGAGACGATCCGCAAGGCCGTCGAGCGTCACGACTACACCCACAAGAAGCAGACCGGTGGTACCGGTCAGTTCGCCAAGGTGCAGATCGCGATCGAGCCCATCACCGAGACCGACGGTCCGGCGTACGAGTTCGTGAACAAGGTCACCGGTGGACGCGTCCCGAAGGAGTACATCCCTTCGGTCGACGCCGGTGCGCAGGAGGCCATGCAGTTCGGCATCCTGGCCGGCTACGAGATGACGGGCGTTCGCGTCACGCTTCTCGACGGTGGCTACCACGAGGTCGACTCCTCCGAGCTCGCGTTCAAGATCGCCGGTTCGCAGGCCTTCAAGGAGGCCGCGCGCAAGGCTTCTCCCGTGCTCCTTGAGCCGATGATGGCCGTCGAGGTCACCACGCCCGAGGACTACATGGGTGACGTCATCGGCGACATCAACTCCCGCCGTGGCCAGATCCAGGCCATGGAGGAGCGTCACGGCGCTCGCGTCGTCAAGGGCCTCGTGCCGCTTTCGGAGATGTTCGGCTACGTCGGAGACCTCCGCAGCAAGACCTCGGGTCGCGCCAGCTACTCGATGCAGTTCGACTCCTACGCCGAGGTTCCCCGGAACGTCGCCGAGGAGATCATCGCGAAGGCCAAGGGCGAGTAACTCTTCGGAGTTCACGCTTTAGGCTTGCCACCGGAACCTCTGGGGCAACAGGAGCACCACTCCCGTTGCCCCGGGGGAGCCGGCTATCCAGCAAAGATCACCTGGCGCCGATCTGTAAGGCGTACAGAACCACTCTCAGGAGGACCCCCGTGGCGAAGGCGAAGTTCGAGCGGACTAAGCCGCACGTCAACATCGGCACCATCGGTCACATTGACCACGGTAAGACGACCCTCACGGCCGCCATTACCAAGGTGCTGCACGACAAGTACCCGGACCTGAACGCGGCCTCGGCCTTCGATCAGATCGACAAGGCTCCTGAGGAGCGCCAGCGCGGTATCACCATCTCCATCGCGCACGTCGAGTACCAGACCGAGGCGCGTCACTACGCCCACGTCGACTGCCCGGGTCACGCGGACTACATCAAGAACATGATCACCGGTGCCGCGCAGATGGACGGCGCGATCCTCGTGGTCGCCGCCACCGACGGCCCGATGCCGCAGACCAAGGAGCACGTGCTCCTGGCCCGCCAGGTCGGCGTTCCGTACATCGTCGTCGCCCTGAACAAGGCCGACATGGTGGACGACGAGGAGATCCTGGAGCTCGTCGAGCTCGAGGTCCGTGAGCTCCTCTCCGAGTACGACTTCCCGGGCGACGACCTGCCGGTCGTCCGCGTCTCCGCGCTGAAGGCGCTCGAGGGCGACAAGGAGTGGGGCGACAAGCTCATCGGCCTCATGGACGCCGTCGACGAGGCCATCCCGACCCCGCCGCGTGACACCGAGATGCCGTTCCTCATGCCCGTCGAGGACGTCTTCACGATCACCGGTCGCGGTACGGTCGTCACCGGCCGTATCGAGCGTGGTGTCCTGAAGGTCAACGAGACCGTCGACATCATCGGTATCAAGGAAGAGAAGACCACCACCACGGTCACCGGTATCGAGATGTTCCGCAAGCTCCTCGACGAGGGCCAGGCGGGCGAGAACGTCGGTCTGCTCCTCCGTGGCATCAAGCGCGAGGACGTCGAGCGCGGCCAGGTCATCATCAAGCCCGGTTCGGTCACCCCGCACACCGAGTTCGAGGCCCAGGCCTACATCCTGTCGAAGGACGAGGGTGGCCGTCACACCCCCTTCTTCAACAACTACCGTCCGCAGTTCTACTTCCGTACCACGGACGTCACGGGTGTCGTCACCCTGCCGGCCGGCACGGAGATGGTCATGCCGGGCGACAACACCGAGATGACGGTCGCGCTGATCCAGCCGGTCGCCATGGAGGAGGGCCTGAAGTTCGCCATCCGTGAGGGTGGTCGTACCGTGGGCGCCGGCCAGGTCACCAAGATCACGAAGTAATTCGTGCTCTGACCTGGTGGCTCGCTGAAGCGAGCGCCAAGTTGCACTGAAGGGCCCCGTTCCACCGCTCCGGCGGAGGGACGGGGCCCTTCGGCGTTCACCCCTTCGGCGCGTACCGGATGCCCTCCGGTCCGCGGCAGGCCAGGCTGCGCTCAAGGGCAGATACCGAGAACGCACAGACGAGGACCGAGCCATGTTCGAACGAGGCGGCGCCCAGCTCCGGCATGCCGGCGTCATCACCGGGGCGGCCCTGCTGCTCGCGGCCACGGCCACCGCCTGTTCCGCCGGCAGGACCACCGTGGGTCCGCTCACCTTCCGCGCCCACGACTCCCCGGTCGAGGTCACGCGCACGAGCGGCCGCGTGCAGGGCTGCCACAAGATCGGCCTTCCGCACGGGGCGGCCCACGTCGAGAACAACACCCTGGTCGACGTCGTCCTGTACCGGACGCCGAACTGCCGCAAGGGCGAAGGGGCCGCCGAGGTCAACGGGACCAACGGGACCTACATCCCGGCCGGGACCTCGAACGTGACGGCCGAGGGCAGCCTGCCGTGGCGCAGTTACACCGTCGTGCACTGAAAGAGGGCCGCACCCCGTACGCACGGGGTGCGGCCCTCTTCCTCGCGCGGAGGCGGGTCAAGCGGTCAGCGGTCAGCTCACGCGGAGCGACTCGGTGAACTCCTTGCAGACGGCGTAGTCGGGCAGCAGCCCGGACGCGATCGCGTCGGCCAGCGAGGGGGCGGCCTCGTCGCGGGCCGACAGCAGCGGGACGTCGGCCGGCCACTCGATGCCGAGGTCGGCGTCGAGCGGGTGAACCGAGTGCTCGCCGGTCGGGTTGTACGTCTCCGAGCACAGGTACGACAGCGTGGCGTCGTCGCTCAGCGCGCAGAAGCCGTGGCCCAGGCCCTCGGGGATGTAGACCGCGCGGCGGTCCACGTCGTCGAGGCGGACGCCCTCCCACCTGCCGAAGGTGGGGGAGCCCACCCGCAGGTCGACGATGACGTCCAGCACGGCGCCGCGCACGCAGGTCACGTACTTGGCCTGGCCGCGCGGGACGTCGGCGAAGTGGATGCCGCGGACCACGCCCGCGGAGGAGACCGACAGGTTCGCCTGCGCCAGGTTCAGCGGGTGGCCGACCACCTCGGCGAGCCGGTCGAAGCGGTACCACTCGGTGAACAGGCCGCGCGGGTCGCCGTGCAGCTGCGGGGTGACCTCGAAGGCGCCCTCGATGGAGAGTTCGCGGAACTTCATCGCGCGTCCTCCTCGTCGAGCAGGGCCAGCAGGTAGGTGCCGTAACCGCTCTTGGTGAGGGGCTCGGCGAGGGCGCGCAGCTGCGCGGAATCGATCAGGCCGGCCCGCCAGGCCGCCTCCTCGATGCAGCCGATCTTGAAGCCCTGGCGCTCCTCGATGACCCGGACGAACTCGGAGGCCTGCACCATCGAGACGAAGGTGCCGGTGTCCAGCCATGCGGTACCGCGGTCGAGGATGGTGACGTTCAGCTCGCCGGCCTGGAGGTACGCGTCGTTGACGGCGGTGATCTCCAGCTCGCCGCGGGCGCTGGGCTTCAGGCCGCGGGCGATCTCGACGACCTGGTTGTCGTAGAAGTACAGGCCCGGCACCGCGTAGCGGGACTTGGGCTTGACCGGCTTCTCCTCGATGGAGATGGCCTGGCCCGTCTCGTCGAACTCCACCACGCCGTACGCCGTCGGGTCCGCCACCGGGTACGCGAACACCCGGCCGCCCTTGGCGTCGGTGTGCTCGGCCAGGCGCGTGCCGAGGCCGCTGCCGTGGAAGATGTTGTCGCCGAGGATCAGCGCGACGGACTCGTCACCGATGAAGTCGGCGCCGAGGACGAAGGCCTGGGCGATGCCCTCGGGACGCTCCTGGACGGCGTACTCGAGCCGCAGGCCGAACTGCGAACCGTCGCCGAGCAGCCGCTCGAACTGGTCGCGGTCTTCCGGAGTGGTGATGATCAGAATTTCGCTGATACCCGCCATCACCAGGGTGGAGAGGGGGTAATAGATCATCGGCTTGTCGAAGACGGGCAGCAGCTGCTTCGAAACGGCCCGGGTCAACGGCCAGAGTCGCGATCCGGTGCCACCGGCCAAAAGGATTCCACGCATGGGTGAACCCTATGCGAGAGCGTGCGGGGGAGCCGAGCCAAGGGAATGTGACGTTCGGCAGGCCGCTAGACTCTTCGTATTATGCGCATCCTCGTGACCGGCGGCGCCGGCTTCATCGGTTCAGAATTCGTCCGCCAGCAGCTCGGTGCAGATGCCTCGGCGCAGATCACTGTCTTCGACAAGCTGACGTACTCGGGCGTCGAGGCCAATCTCGCCCCGGTCGCGGACCACCCCGGATACACCTTCGTCAAGGGCGACATCTGCGACGCCGAGGCCGTCGACCAGGTGATGGCCGGTCACGACGTCGTCGTGCACTTCGCCGCCGAGTCCCACGTGGACCGCTCCATCGCCGGCGCGGGCCCCTTCGTGATGACCAACGTGGTGGGCACCCAGGTCCTGCTGGACGCCGCCCGCAAGCACGGCGTCGGCCGCTTCGTCCACATCTCCACGGACGAGGTCTACGGCTCGATCACCGAGGGCTCCTGGACGGAGGAGTGGCCGCTGGTGCCGAACTCCCCGTACTCCGCCTCGAAGGCGTCGTCCGACCTGCTGGCGCTGGCCTACGCGCGCACCCACGGCATGGACGTGGTGGTCACCCGCTGCTCCAACAACTACGGGCACTACCAGTTCCCGGAGAAGGTCATCCCGCTGTTCGTCTCCAACCTGATGGACGGCAAGAAGGTCCCGCTGTACGGCAACGGCGGCAACGTGCGCGACTGGCTGCACGTCTCCGACCACTGCCGCGGCATCGACCTGGCCATGCGCAAGGGCCGGGCCGGCGAGGTCTACAACATCGGCGGCGGCACCGAGCTCACCAACAAGGAGCTCACCGGCGTCCTGCTCGAGGCCGCGGGCCTCGGCTGGGACATGGTCGAGCACGTCGAGGACCGCAAGGGCCACGACCTGCGCTACTCCATCGACATCAGCAAGATCGGCGCCGAGCTCGGCTACGCCCCGCAGGTCACCTTCGAGGACGGCATCAAGGCCACCATCGACTGGTACCGCGAGAACCGTGCCTGGTGGGAGCCCCTCAAGGTGAAGGCAGCCCTGCAGAAGTGACCGCCTACCCCGTGGCCACGCGCTGGCTCGTCACCGGCGCCGCCGGGATGCTCGGCCAGGACGTCCTGGCCGTCCTGAAGGACGCCGGCATCGAGGCCGTCGGCCTGCGCCGGGCCGACCTCGACATCACCGACCCGGCAGCCGTCCGGGCGGCCGTCGAGGGGGCCGCCGTGGTCGTCAACTGCGCGGCCTGGACCGACGTGGACGGCGCGGAGACGGCCGAGGAGGCCGCCACCGCCGTCAACGGCACCGGCGTGCGGGTCCTCGCCGAGGCCTGCGCCGCGGCCCATGTCCGCCTGGTGCACGTGTCCACCGACTACGTGCTGCCCGGCGACGCCTCGCAGCCGTACCGCGAGGACGCCGAGACCGGCCCGGTCAACGCGTACGGGCGGACCAAGCTGGCCGGCGAGCAGGCCGTCGCCGAGCTGCTGCCCCAGGACGGCTACGTCGTGCGCACCGCCTGGCTGTACGGCGAGCACGGGCCGAACTTCGTCGCCACCATGCTGAAGCTGGCCGCCCAGCGCGACACCCTGGACGTCGTGGACGACCAGCACGGCCAGCCCACCTGGTCGTACGCGCTCGCCCGCCGCCTGGTCGAGCTGGGGCAGGCCGCGCTGAAGGGCCACGCCCCCGGCGGCGTCTACCACGGCACCGCGAGCGGCCGGACCACCTGGATGGGCCTGGCCCGCGAGGCCTACCGGCTCGGCGGGCTCGACCCGGAGCGGATCCGTCCGACCACCTCCGAGGCCTTCGTACGCCCCGCCGTCCGCCCCGCCTTCAGCGTGCTCGCGCACGACCGCTGGGCAGAAGCGGGCCTCGAACCCCTCGCCGACTGGCGGGAGCAGCTCGCCGAGGCCCTCGGCACCCCCGTCTTCACGGCACTGGCCGCCCAGGCCCGGGACGGCCGTACGGGATGAAAACCCTGCTGAACAAGCTGAGCGCGGCGCTGCCGCCGGGCACCGTCGCGGTGGCCGGCGGCACCGTCGTGCTCGGCGCGGCCTCCTACGTCCACCTGGGCGTGGCCGGCCACAGCCTGTCCGAGCAGGACATGGCGAACGTCTCGGTGCTGTGGACGATCGTGATGTCCGTCGGCATCGGCATCTTCTTCCCCATCGAGCAGGAGCTCACCCGGATCGTCTCGGCCCGCGTGGTCCTGGGACAGGGCACGGCCCCGGTGCTGCGCCGGGCCACCCTGCTGACCGGGGCGATGCTCGGCGCGACCCTGCTCGTGCTGGGCCTGGGCGCGGGCCCGATCGCCGAGCTGCTCTTCCAGGGCGACCGCGCCCTGGTGGCCGCGCTCGGCGGAGCCTTCGCCGGCATGGCCGTCTGCTACCTCACCCGCGGCGTCCTGGCCGGCCTCGGCCGCTTCGCCGCGTACGGCACCCAGCTGGCCGTCGACGGCGGCCTGCGCATCCTGCTCGCCTTCGGCTGCGCCCTGTTCGGACTGCACTCCGCGCTCGCCTTCAGCCTCGTACTGGCCCTCGCGCCGATCGCCGCGACGCTGGTCACGCTCCCCGCGCTGCTGCGCAACGTCGGCCCCGGCCGGCCGATCGCCTGGCGCGAGCTGTGCAACGGCCTGGGCCTGCTCATCTGCGCGACCCTGCTGTCCCAGGCCGTCGTCAACGCGGCGGTCGTGAGCACCAAACTGCTGGCCCCCGCCGACAGCGTGCTGATCGCGTCGCTGCTGAGCGCGCTGGTCCTGGCGCGGGTGCCGCTCTTCGTCTTCGGCTCGCTCCAGGCCTCGCTGCTGAGCGGCCTCACCGCCGCCTACACGGCCGGCGACCGCACCGCGTTCTGGGCGATGCTGCGCCGGATCGCGCTGGTCGTCGGCGGGCTCGGCCTGCTCGGCGGCGTGCCCGCCACCGTGCTCGGCCCGTGGCTGATCGAGGTGCTCTTCGACGCCAAGCCGCGGCTGGGCTGCTTCGACTTCTTCCTGATGTCCGCAGGCACCGTGGCGTACATGTTCGCGATGGTCCTCGGACAGGCGCTCATGGTATTCAAGCGGCACAACCTGCAGCTGCTCTGCTGGGTCCTCGGAACCGCGGTCCTGGTGGGCATCACCCTGATTCCCGGGGACGTGGACGTACGCGTGATCGTTGCCTACGCTCTCGGCTCCCTGGCCACCGTGCTCGCTATGCTGGCAGCGCTGAGGCTGAGCTTCCCCGGAGCGGCTGCGACCGCCACCGAAGGTCCCGGGCGGACGGCCGACACCGGCAGCCTGGGTGTAAGTGCGGTCGGACCCTAGCCATGCCTGCCCACGACGTCACACCGATCACCGAGCACTCGTTTGTGCCCCGTTCCGCTGGAGCTACCGTGTCCGATTACGACGATGTCTGGCTGGTCATACCGGCCTATAACGAGGGCCAGGTGATCGCCGACGTGGTCGAGGGGGCCCGCAAGACGTTCCCCAACATCGTCGTCGTCGACGACGGCAGCACGGACGACTCGGCCAAGCACATCGCCACGACCGGCGCGCACCTGGTGCGCCACCCGGTCAACCTCGGCCAGGGCGCGGCCCTGCAGACCGGCCTCACCTACGCGCTCGCCCAGCCCGGAGCGCGCTACTTCGCCACCTTCGACGCCGACGGCCAGCACCAGACCAAGGACGTCGAGACGATGGTCGCGGTGCTGCGCCGCGACGAAGCCGACGTCGTCCTCGGCTCCCGCTTCATCGAGCAGAACGGCCAAGTGCCGTGGATCAAGCAGGTGGTGCTGCGTACGGCCGCCGCGGTCAGCCCGACCGCCCGCAAGCTCAAGCTCACCGACGCGCACAACGGACTGCGCGTACTGGGCCGTGAAGCCGCCGAGCAGCTGAACATCACCATGAACGGCATGGCGCACGCGTCCGAGCTCGTCGGCTTCCTGGCCGGCTCCGGCCTGCGGGTCACCGAGGTCCCGGTGGACATCCTCTACACCGATTACTCACGCGCCAAGGGTCAGTCCCTGATCAACGGCGTCAACATCCTTTTTGACATTTCGCTGCGGGAGCGTGGGCGTCGATGAAGTACTTCTGGATCCAGCTGCTGCTGATCGTCGGCTCGGTGTCCATGGCCCTCATGTTCATCCGGACCTGGGGCCAGGCGAAGAACCGTGCGTGGAAGCGCATAGCGTTCTCCGTGTTCGTGGTCGTCAACGTCTACGCGGTGCTCCGCCCGACGGACGTCACCTGGGTCGCCCAGCAGCTCGGCGTCGGCCGCGGCACCGACCTGGTGCTCTACGTGATGGTGCTCGCGATGGGCTTCCTCACCCTCAACACCTTCCTGCGCTTCCGGTCGCTGGAGAAGAAGATCACCGACCTGGCGCGGACCGTCGCCATCAACGAGGGCGTCCGGCACAACGACGAGCGCCTCGGCCAGGACGCCGTCGCGGGCTCCGCCTCCGCCTCCGGCGCCGATGCCGACTCCGACTCCGTGAAGGCCTGACGCTCCATGGTGACCTTCGACTTCATGCTCCCCTACTACGGGGACGTGCAGCTGATGCAGGACGCCGTGCGCAGCGTTCTGGCACAGACCGACCGGGACTTCCGGCTCGTCGTCATCGACGACGGCAAGGAGCCGGACGTACCCGGCTGGTTCGAGCAGCTCGGCGACGAGCGGGTCCACTACACCCGCAACGAGCAGAACCTCGGCATCACCAAGAACTTCCAGAAGTGCGTCGAGCTCTCCGAGGCCGACTACGTGGTCATCATGGGCTGCGACGACATCCTGCACCCGCACTACCTGGAGACCGTCCGCGGGATCATCGGCGCCCACCCGGGCACCGGCATGGTCCAGCCCGGCGTCGAGGTCATCGACGGCTCGGGCCGGGTGATGCAGGGCGGCCTGGCGGACAACACCAAGAAGCGGCTGTACGCGCCGCAGGTGAAGGGCCGCCGGCTGATGGGCGGGGAGGAGCTGGCCGCCAGCGTGCTGCGCGGGAACTGGCTGTACTTCCCCTCCATCGCCTGGCGCGGCGAGGCGCTGCGCAAGGTGAACTTCCGCGACGACTACTCGGTGATCCAGGACCTCGCGCTCGTGGTCGACCTGCTGGAGGCCGGCGAGGAGATGGTGATCGACAACTCGACCACCGTCTTCCAGTACCGCCGCCACGCGGTCAGCGAGTCCTCGGTGCAGGCCTTCTCCGGCACCCGCTTCGCCGAGGCCGAGCGGTACTTCGCCGCGGTCGCCGCGCGCATGGACGCCCGCGGCTGGCCCAAGGCCGCCCGCGCGGCGCGCTTCCACAGCGCCTCCCGCCTGCACGCGCTCACCATGCTCCCCGGCGCACTGCGCCGCGGGCACCGGGAGGGCGCCCGCACCCTGGCGAAGCACGCTTTCACCTCCGGCCAGAACTGAGCCGAGAGCCGACAGCCGACACCGCACCCCACGAAACGGACTGAGATGACACACCTGGCCCCCGAGGAGGTCGGTGAGGCCGGCGCCCCGGCGCCCCGCCCCGCCCCGACAGCGGAAGGAACGAGCCGGCTGTCCCCCTCGCGGAGCCGGGCGTGGCTCTCCCGGCGGTGGGTGCTCCCGCTGGCCGAGGTCCTCGTCAGCCTCGTGGCAGCCCTCGGGTTCACGCTGCTGAGCACGCACATCGTCGTGAACCCGCTTGTCCGCGTCGGCCAGGTCAGCGGTCTCGCCAAGCTCCAGCAGTACGTGGCCTTCCTCGGCCTGCCGCTGCTCGCGGTCCTGCTGTACACCGCCTACCGCGGCGGTCTCGCCCGCCACCAGCTGGCCAAGCGGCTGGTGTGCGCCGCCCTGGCGGGGCTCGCCACCGGAGTGGTGGCCGGCGGCGTGGTCGTCGCCCTGCGCGGTACGCCCTGGGGCCTCGGCGGCCAGGAGGGCGACCCGGGCGCCCTGATCGACATGGCCAACTCGTTCCTGCACGGGGAGGGCATGTCGGGCATCTACCCGCCCCTCTTCCCCGGCCTGATGGCCGTCTGGGCCAAGGTCCGCCACGACGTCCCCGGCGGCACCGGGTTCGCCCTCAAGGACTTCCAGATCTTCTTCACCGCCATCGCGGGCCCGCTGACGTACCTGGCCTGGCGGCTGCTGCTCCGGCCGTTCTGGGCGCTGCTGATCGCCGTGCCGTCGGCCGTGCTCTTCATCGACCCGATCCGCCCGTACAGCCACGGCAGCATGCTCGTGCTGCTGCCGCTGCTCGGCTACTGCCTGCGCGAGATGCGCCGCTCCGCCGAACGGCCGCTGCGCCGGTCGCTGCTGCGCGGCGCGCTCCTCGGCCTCGTCTTCGGCGTGGTCTTCCTCTGGTACTCCGGCTGGTACGTGTGGGCCGCGCCGGGCGTGGGCCTGCTGGCGCTGTTCCTCTTCCCGTGGCGCGCCGGTGCGACGGCGGTCAAGCGGGCCGCCGCGTTCGTCGGGATCACCCTGCTGACGGCCGGGGTCATCGGCGCCCCCCTCATCTACCAGATGGCCCGGCTCGGTTCCCAGCACCCGGACCGCTACGCCTTCCTGGCCGTGTACGTGGATCCGGCCTACGTCCTCGGCTGGGTCTCCGACCGGTCCGGGCAGCTGGAGTACCAGACCTGGCCGGTGGCCGGCGAGATGGCGGGCCAGAGCGGCTTCGCCCTGCTGCTGCTGTTCGCCGTGGGTCTGGGCGTGGGTCTGGCGCTGCGCAACATCATGGTCCTGACCGCGGCCGCCACGCTGGCGGGCGCCTGGCTGGCCCGCTTCTGGTTCGCCTCGCACATGGCGAGCGCCAAGGCCGTGCAGCTCTACCCGCGCACCACCTGGATCATCATGTACTGCCTGATGATCCTGGCCGTCCTCGGCATGATGGCCGTGATCCACCGGGGCTCGGGCTGGGCCGAGCGCACGCTGCGGCCGAGCGGCGCGGCGCCGGGCGCCCGGGTCGTCCCCCGGCGCGTGGTCGCGCAGCTCGCCGCCGGCATGGTGTGCGCGATCGCACTGTTCGCCACGATGGGCGCGTCCTGGTCGGTCAACCGGTACATGCCGCAGTCCGACGCGATGTCGATGGGCATCGACGCCTACCGGGCCCAGAACACCAAGAAGGCGGACGGCACCTGCCCGCGCTACGCGCCGGACAAGAAGAAGTGCGCGGACATCGTCACCCACGACTGGCGGCAGCGGCCCGACCCCGGCGGCCTGTGGTGCGGCGGTGTGAATCCGCTGAACTGGCCTGCCATCTGCGGCCGCAAGGCGCCGCCGGAGGAGCTGGCGACGGTGCAGCCCAAGGAGAAGGAAGAGGCGAAGAAGTAACCTTCGCCCCATATGAGGACCCCTGGACCGCGGTTGGCCGCGGACCGGGGGTCCTCGCGCATCCGCACCCGTGTTCCCCTCATACCCACCCCCCTGTTCGAGCCGTCACCCGGGGCCAGTAGCATCCGGCCGGTCAGGCATGTCTTGTGGCGGACTCACAACAGGGGTTGGGGACAACTTGAAACTAGGTCGTGTGCGCGGGACGGCGCTGGCCGCCGCGCTCGGTGTCGTGGCGGTTCTCGGCATCCAGGGCGTCGCCAACGGCATCGACGCCGGCGACGGCGAGGTTTCGCCGTACAGCGCGGGCGCCCGTGAGAAGGGCCCGGTCGAGGGAGAGCTGCACAAGCTCGCCCTGAAGCCCAAGGGCAAGGGCGAGGCCGTCCTCTCCCAGCAGGACACCGAGCCCTTCGGGCTCCTCGGCGTCTCCTGGACCGACCCCGAGGCCGAGGTGAAGGGCAAGATCGAGGCCCGCACCCGGGACGCCGACACCGGCAAGTGGTCGAAGTGGAAGGTGCTGGAGCAGGCCGAGTCCGGCCTCGACGGCAAGCGCCCGGGCCTGCGCGGCGCCACCGAGCCCATCTGGGTCGGTCCGTCCGACGGAGCCGAGGTGCGGGTGAGCGGCGGCACCTCCGAGCTGCCCGCCGGCATGGAACTGAACCTGGTGGACCCGGGCGCCGCCGGCGTGAAGGCCAAGAAGAAGGACGGCAGCCTGGGCCTCGCGCCGGTCTCCTACGCCCTTCCCGCGGTGGACCCCGCCCCGACGACGCCGGGACCCGAGTCGACCGCCCCGCGGCCTGACGTGGTCTCGCGCGTGCAGTGGGGCGCCGACGAGTCCCTGAACAACGAGGGCCCGGTCTACCTCCCCGGCGCGAAGGTCAAGGCGCTCTTCGTCCACCACACCGCGTCCACCGCGCCGTACGAGTGCTCCGAGTCCGCGGCGATCGTGCGCAGCCTGCACGTCTACCACGTGAAGAGCAACGGCTGGCGGGACCTCGGCTACAACTTCCTGGTCGACAAGTGCGGCACCCTCTTCGAGGGCCGTCAGGGCGGTGTGGACCAGCCCGTCATGGGCGCGCACACCTACGGCTGGAACTCGGAGTCGACGAGCGTCGCCGTCCTCGGTGACTACACGACCGCCGGGGCCTCGGCCGCCGCGCTCGAAGGCATCTCCAAGGTCGCGGCGTACAAGCTGGGCCAGTACGACGGCGACATGAACGGCACCACGACGCTGACCGCCGGCGTCACCCAGACCAACTTCTTCGGTACCACCTTCACCGAGAAGCAGCAGTACACCTTCAAGACCGTCTCGGGCCACCGCGACGGCTTCAACACCCAGTGCCCCGGGAACCAGCTCTACCCGCAGCTGGACTCGATCCGGAAGTCGGGCCCCGCGGCCCAGCTGAAGATCGCCTCCGTGAACGGCGCGGCGGCCACCCCGGGCGCCACCCTGCCCAGCGGCGCGGCCCTGACGGTCGACTGGACCACCAGCACGGCGAGCGGCCTGGTCAGCAAGTTCGAGGTGCTGGTCGACGGCGAGTCCGTCGCGGTCACCGACGGCTCCGCCCGCAAGGCGATGGCGGCCGTGACCGACGGCAAGCACGAGGTCCGGGTCAAGGCGACCGCCGCGAACGGCAAGGTCTCCACGAGCCTCGCGGTCACCGTCGAGGCGGACGTCAAGGGCGCCACGTTCGTTCCCCTCGCCCCGAAGCGCCTGATGGACACCCGTGAGGGTCTCGGCGTCCCGAAGGCTCCGGTCGGTTCGGGCGGCGTGGTCACCCTGCCGGTGGCCGCCGCCACCGGTGGTACGCCCACCGCGGTGGTACTGAACGTGACGGCGACGAACCCGACGCAGCCGAGCTTCGTGTCGGTGTACCCGGGCGGTACGACCCGCTCCAGCGCGTCGAACCTGAACTTCACCCCGGGCCAGACCATCCCGAACCTGGTGGTCGTGCCGGTCATCAACGGGACCGTCAGCTTCTACAACAACCAGGGCACCGTCGACCTGATCGCCGACATCACCGGCTACTTCACCTCGACCGCCGAGGGCGCCACACAGACCAACTTCGGCCCGAAGCGCCTGATGGACACCCGTGCGGGCCTGGGCGTTCCGAAGGCTCCGGTCGGTACCGGCGGCGTGGTCACCCTGCCCGTGGCGGGCGTCGACGGCATCCCGGCCACCGGCGTCAAGGCCGTGGTGCTGAACGTGACGGCGACGAACCCGACGCAGCCGAGCTTCGTGTCGGTGTACCCGAGCGGTACCACCCGCTCCAGCGCCTCGAACCTGAACTTCACCCCGGGCCAGACGATCCCCAACCTGGTGGTCGTCCCGGTCGTCGACGGGAAGGTCAGCTTCTACAACAACCAGGGCACCGTCGACCTCATCGCCGACATCACCGGCTACTTCTCGGACAGCGCCACCGGCGCCATGCACGCGAACTTCGGCCCGAAGCGCCTGATGGACACCCGTACCGGCCTCGGCGTGCGCCAGGGCGCGGTGGCCGGCGGCAGCGTCGTCACGCTGCCCGTGGCGGGCGTCGGCGGCATCCCGGCCACCGGTGTGAAGGCCGTGGTGCTGAACGTGACGGCGACGAACCCGACCGAGGCGAGCTTCGTGTCGGTGTTCCCGAGCGGTACGACCCGGACGAGCGCCTCGAACCTGAACTTCACCGCCGGTCTCACGATCCCCAACCTGGTGGTCGTCCCGGTCGTGGACGGGAAGGTCAGCTTCTACAACAACTCGGGGTCCGTGGATCTCATCGCGGACATCACGGGCTACTTCAGCTAGTGGCCTGAACCGGTATGTCCGCAGGTGAGAGGCTCCGCGCCAGAGGGCGCGGGGCCTCTCCCGCATGTCGGGGCAGGGCACGCAGGACCGCAGGGACAGGGAAAAAGGGGCATGGGGAAGAACGACGACGACAGGACGGGCGTCTCCGACGAGGAGTGGGCCCGATTCATGGCGCAGGCCGCCGCGGGGGCGGGGGAGGCGCCGAAGGAGCCGTCCGCGCGGCAGCGGATGGTCACCGAGCGCCTGCGCAACGAGCAGCCGCCGCCCGGGTGGCGCACCGCCCCCGCGCCGCCGCGGCGCAGGACCGGGCGCCGTCTCAAGGCGGCCGCGGGCATCGTCCTGGTCGCCGGGCTCGCGCTGATCGCCGTACGGCCCGAGCTGGTCATCGACCGCCTCACGGGCGCGTCCGGCGCCCGGCAAGAGGCCCGGAACGCCGGGCCGCTGCCGGCCGAGTCCGTACGGCCGACCGCGCCGCCCCCGTCGGTGCCCGCCGACGCGCCGACGCTGCAGGATCCTTTCCGCGGCTCCCCGGCGGCGCAGTGGGCCGACGGCGCAGCGGGCATCGAGGTCCCCGCGGCCGAGGCCGTCGGCGCCATGACCAAGGAGCAGGTCGCGGACGCGCTGGAGAAGGCCAGGCAGTTCCTGGTCGCGGCCAACCTCGACCCGGCGGCCCTGCGGGGGGAGCGGCCCGCCGCCGCCCTGGCGCTCCTGGACCCCCGCCAGCCGGAGGTCCCGCAGCGGCTGGAGCAGTACCTGGCGAAGCCCACCGCGCAGGACACCCCGGTGCTGCTCTTCACCCGCTTCGACCCGGCCGAGGTCAAGCCGGTCGGCGGGATCGTCAAGGTGCGCGGCAGCATGCACGCGGAGCAGGGGCGGTCCGGAGAGCTCCTCGTCGTGACGGACTACACCTTCGTCCATCCCCTGACGAAGGGCGGTACGAGCGTGCAGCGGACCATCGTGCGCCGACAGGTCACCCTGGCCCTGCTCGACCCGGCGCGCTGGGAGACCACCCCGGGCCGGCTGCAGCTGCGCCGGTACTTCTCGGAATGGTCGAACGTCGCGTGCGAGGCGGCCGACGGCTTCCTGCACCCGCAGTTCCCGCTCGACCCGGCGACCGGTCCGGCGCCCACCGGGCCCGCCGTGGACCCCTACGACCGCAGCCAGGAGGTCCAGCGCGACGGCTGCGGAACCATCACCCGCTCCTGACCGGGGGATATCCGGCGGGAGACTCGGGTGCGGCGGTTTGACCACTCAGCGTGGCGGGGTATTCTCTTCCGCCCGATTGGCCAGGTACGTGCCTCGTATGGCAGACTACTCAAGTTGCTCGGCTGAGTGCCGATGCTGCGCGCCTCCCGCCGGGAGGACCGGAAGCGAGTCCCACAGTACTCGTCGTCCTTAATCTGCCTTCCGGGGCAGCAATGGGGGCGGACGTACGGGAATCTTCTGGGAAGTGTCAGCACGGTGCCCACCAGGCGCTCGGTGGGTGTTTCTCCCCCGAAACGCGGTCACAGGGACCGCACCCCCTTGGACGAGGGAATTTCCGTATGGGAATTTTCTGTAGAGGGAGTGCGACACGCCCGACCGCGTGGGTCGGAGAGAAGCGGTGGGATCCGTCCCGCAGCCGACCGAGAGCCAGAGCGTTTCCACATAGAGACAGGACTACGGAGTAGCCATGGCGGGACAGAAGATCCGCATCCGGCTCAAGGCCTACGACCACGAGGTCATCGACTCCTCGGCGAAGAAGATCGTCGAGACGGTGACCCGCACTGGTGCGTCGGTCGCAGGCCCGGTGCCGCTGCCCACTGAGAAGAACGTGTACTGCGTCATCAAGTCGCCGCACAAGTACAAGGACTCGCGCGAGCACTTCGAGATGCGCACGCACAAGCGCCTGATCGACATCCTCGACCCGACGCCCAAGACCGTTGACTCGCTGATGCGCCTGGACCTTCCGGCCGGCGTTGACATCGAGATCAAGCTCTGAGAGGCGTCGAGAAGATGGCAAAGCAGATCAAGGGCGTCCTGGGCGAGAAGCTCGGCATGACCCAGGTCTGGGACGAGAACAACCGTGTCGTCCCGGTGACCGTTGTCAAGGCCGGGCCCTGCGTCGTTACCCAGGTCCGTACGAACGACATCGACGGCTACGAGTCGGTCCAGATCGCCTTCGGCGAGATCGACCCGCGCAAGGTGAACAAGCCCCTCAAGGGCCACTTCGCCAAGGCCGACGTGACCCCCCGCCGCCACCTGGTGGAGCTCCGCACCTCCGACGCCAGCGAGTACACGCTCGGCCAGGAGATCACTGCTGAGGTGTTCGAGTCCGGCGTCAAGGTTGACGTCACGGGCAACAGCAAGGGCAAGGGCTTCGCCGGTGTCATGAAGCGGCACAACTTCCGGGGCCTCGGCGCCGGTCACGGTGTGCAGCGCAAGCACCGCTCCCCCGGTTCGATCGGTGGCTGTGCCACCCCTGGGCGTGTCTTCAAGGGCATGCGCATGGCCGGTCGCATGGGTAACGAGCGCGTCACCACCCAGAACCTGACCATCCACGCGGTTGACGCGGAGAAGGGTCTGCTCCTCATCAAGGGTGCGGTCCCCGGTCCGAACGGCGGCCTCGTCCTGGTCCGTACCGCGGCCAAGGGGGCTTGAGGTAATGAGCACCATTGACATCCTTTCGCCGGCAGGCGACAAGGCCGGTACCGTCGAGCTCCCCGCGGAGATCTTCGACGCCAAGACCAGCGTTCCGCTGATCCACCAGGTCGTTGTCGCCCAGCTGGCTGCTGCCCGTCAGGGCACGCACAAGACCAAGACCCGTGGCGAAGTCCGTGGTGGTGGCCGCAAGCCGTACCGCCAGAAGGGCACCGGCCGCGCCCGTCAGGGTTCGACCCGCGCTCCGCAGTTCGCAGGCGGTGGCGTCGTCCACGGCCCGCAGCCGCGTGACTACTCGCAGCGGACCCCCAAGAAGATGAAGGTCGCCGCCCTCCGCGGTGCCCTCTCGGACCGTGCGCGTCACTCCCGCATCCACGTCGTCACCGGCGTGGTCGAGGGTGCCGTCTCCACGAAGGCCGCCAAGACGCTGTTCGGCAAGATCTCGGAGCGCAAGAACCTGCTCCTGGTCGTCGAGCGTGCCGACGAGGCCGCGTGGCTGTCCGCCCGCAACCTGCCCCAGGTTCACATCCTGGAGCCGGGCCAGCTGAACACGTACGACGTGATCGTCTCTGACGACGTGGTCTTCACCCAGGCCGCGCTCGAGTCCTTCGTGTCTGGCCCCAAGGCCGATGAGACCGAAGGGAGCGACGCCTGATGTCTGAGGCGACCGTTACCAGCAAGACCTTCACCGACCCGCGCGACCTGCTGATCAAGCCGGTTGTCTCGGAGAAGAGCTACGCGCTGCTGGACGAGAACAAGTACACGTTCATCGTCGCGCCCGGCGCCAACAAGACCCAGATCAAGCAGGCCGTGGAAGCGGTCTTCTCGGTCAAGGTCACCGGGGTCAACACGATCAACCGTCAGGGTAAGCGCAAGCGCACCAAGACCGGTTTCGGCAAGCGTGCCAACACCAAGCGCGCCATCGTGACCCTTGCCGAGGGCAACCGTATCGACATCTTCGGCGGCCAGGCCTCCTAACGGAGGTCTAGTCGTCCGGAATCGGACGAGGACTGAGAAATGGGTATCCGCAAGTACAAGCCGACGACCCCGGGCCGTCGTGGCTCCAGCGTCGCCGACTTTGTCGAGATCACGCGGTCCACGCCGGAGAAGTCGCTGGTTCGCCCTCTGCACAGCAAGGGCGGCCGTAACAACACCGGCCGGATCACCGTTCGCCACCAGGGTGGCGGACACAAGCGCGCCTACCGCGTGATCGACTTCCGTCGTCACGACAAGGACGGCGTGCCGGCCAAGGTCGCGCACATCGAGTACGACCCCAACCGCACCGCGCGCATCGCGCTGCTGCACTACGCCGACGGCGAGAAGCGCTACATCATCGCGCCGCGCGGTCTGCAGCAGGGTGACCGGATTGAGAACGGCCCGACGGCCGACATCAAGCCCGGCAACAACCTGGCGCTCCGCAACATCCCGGTCGGTACCACGATCCACGCGATCGAGCTCCGTCCCGGTGGCGGCGCGAAGTTCGCCCGCTCCGCTGGTGCCTCCGTGCAGCTGCTCGCGAAGGAGGGCGTCATGGCCCACCTCCGCATGCCGTCCGGCGAGATCCGTCTCGTCGACGCGCGCTGCCGCGCCACGGTCGGCGAGGTCGGCAACGCCGAGCAGTCGAACATCAACTGGGGCAAGGCCGGCCGCATGCGCTGGAAGGGCGTTCGCCCGTCCGTCCGCGGTGTCGCGATGAACCCGGTTGACCACCCGCACGGTGGTGGTGAGGGCAAGACCAGTGGTGGTCGCCACCCGGTCTCCCCGTGGGGTCAGAAGGAGGGTCGTACTCGCTCGCCGAAGAAGGCTTCGAGCAAGTACATCGTCCGCCGCCGCAAGACGAACAAGAAGCGCTAGGAGCGGGTTTAGATGCCGCGCAGTCTCAAGAAGGGACCCTTCGTCGACGACCACCTCGTAAAGAAGGTGGACGCTCAGAACGAAGCTGGTACCAAGAACGTCATCAAGACCTGGTCCCGTCGCTCGATGATCATCCCGGCGATGCTGGGTCACACCATCGCGGTGCACAACGGCAAGACGCACGTCCCGGTGTTCGTCACCGAGTCGATGGTCGGCCACAAGCTCGGCGAGTTCTCGCCGACTCGCACCTTCCGCGGCCACGTCAAGGACGACCGGAAGTCGAAGCGCCGCTAAAGGCGGGGTGGTTACGACTATGACTTACACCGAAGGGACAACCATGGAAGCCAGGGCCCAGGCGCGGTACATCCGCGTCACGCCCATGAAGGCCCGCCGAGTGGTGGACCTTATCCGTGGCATGGATGCCACGGAGGCTCAGGCGGTCCTGCGTTTCGCCCCGCAGGCCGCGAGCGTGCCGGTCGGCAAGGTGCTGGACAGCGCCATTGCCAACGCCGCACACAACTACAACCACCCGGACGCCTCCACGCTGGTCATCAGCGAGGCGTACGTGGACGAGGGCCCGACCCTGAAGCGGTTCCGTCCGCGTGCCCAGGGCCGTGCCTACCGGATCCGCAAGCGGACCAGCCACATCACCGTGGTCGTCAGCAGCAAGGAAGGTTCCCGGTAATGGGCCAGAAGGTAAACCCGCACGGGTTCCGGCTCGGCATCACCACCGACTTCAAGTCGCGTTGGTACGCCGACAAGCTGTACAAGGACTACGTCAAGGAAGACGTCGCCATCCGTCGGATGATGACGTCCGGCATGGAGCGCGCCGGCATCTCGAAGGTGGAGATCGAGCGCACCCGTGACCGCGTGCGTGTGGACATCCACACCGCTCGTCCGGGCATCGTCATCGGCCGCCGTGGCGCCGAGGCCGACCGCATCCGCGGTGACCTCGAGAAGCTCACGGGCAAGCAGGTCCAGCTGAACATCCTCGAGGTCAAGAACCCCGAGCTCGACGCTCAGCTGGTTGCCCAGGCCGTTGCCGAGCAGCTCTCCTCCCGCGTCTCCTTCCGTCGTGCCATGCGCAAGAGCATGCAGGGCACGATGAAGGCCGGCGCCAAGGGCATCAAGATCCAGTGTGGCGGCCGTCTCGGCGGCGCCGAGATGTCCCGCTCCGAGTTCTACCGCGAGGGCCGTGTGCCGCTGCACACGCTGCGCGCGAACGTGGACTACGGCTTCTTCGAGGCCAAGACCACCTTCGGCCGTATCGGTGTGAAGGTCTGGATCTACAAGGGCGACGTCAAGAACATCGCCGAGGTTCGCGCCGAGAACGCTGCGGCCCGTGCGGGTAACCGCCCGGCCCGTGGTGCCGGCGCTGGCGACCGTCCCGCCGGCCGTGGTGGCCGTGGTGGCGAGCGCGGCGGCCGTGGTGGCCGCAAGCCGCAGCAGGCTGCTGGTGCCGAGGCCCCCAAGGCCGACGCTCCCGCCGCCGCTCCGGCTGAGAGCACCGGAACGGAGGCCTGACCAACATGCTGATCCCTCGTAGGGTCAAGCACCGTAAGCAGCACCACCCGAAGCGCCGCGGTATGGCCAAGGGCGGTACTGAGGTCTCGTTCGGCGAGTACGGCATCCAGGCGCTTACCCCCGCCTACGTGACGAACCGCCAGATCGAGGCGGCTCGTATCGCGATGACCCGCCACATCAAGCGTGGCGGCAAGGTCTGGATCAACATCTACCCGGACCGTCCGCTCACGAAGAAGCCTGCCGAGACCCGCATGGGTTCCGGTAAGGGTTCTCCCGAGTGGTGGATCGCCAACGTGCACCCGGGCCGGGTCATGTTCGAGCTGTCCTACCCGAACGAGAAGATTGCTCGTGAGGCGCTCACCCGCGCTGCTCACAAGCTTCCGATGAAGTGCCGGATTGTTCGGCGCGAGGCAGGTGAGTCGTGATGGCGACGGGAACCAAGGCGTCCGAGCTGCGCGAGCTCGGCAACGAGGAGCTCGTTGGCAAGCTGCGCGAGGCCAAGGAGGAGCTGTTCAAGCTCCGCTTCCAGGCGGCCACGGGTCAGCTGGAGAACAACGGCCGGCTCAAGTCCGTCCGTAAGGACATCGCTCGCATCTACACCCTGATGCACGAGCGTGAGCTCGGTATCGAGACGGTGGAGAGCGCCTGATGAGCGAGAACAACGTGACTGAGAAGACCGAGCGCGGTTTCCGCAAGACCCGTGAGGGTCTGGTCGTCAGCGACAAGATGGACAAGACCGTCGTCGTCGCCGTCGAGGACCGCGTGAAGCACGCCCTGTACGGCAAGGTCATCCGCCGTACGAACAAGCTCAAGGCTCACGACGAGCAGAACGCTGCCGGTGTCGGCGACCGCGTCCTCATCATGGAGACGCGTCCGCTGTCGGCGAGCAAGCGCTGGCGCATCGTCGAGATCCTCGAGAAGGCCAAGTAATTACTTGAGGGGTTTCCCTCAAGTTCGTTCCGCCAGGCTCGGTGGGGGCCACCGCTCTTCGGAGTGCGGGGCCCCCGCCGGGAACCGGCAGACAATCAGGAGATAGACGTGATCCAGCAGGAGTCGCGACTGCGTGTCGCCGACAACACTGGTGCCAAGGAAATCCTTTGCATCCGTGTTCTCGGTGGCTCCGGTCGCCGCTACGCGGGCATCGGTGACGTCATCGTCGCCACCGTCAAGGACGCGATCCCCGGTGGCAACGTGAAGAAGGGTGACGTCGTCAAGGCGGTCATCGTTCGCACCGTCAAGGAGCGCCGCCGCCAGGACGGCTCGTACATCCGCTTCGACGAGAACGCCGCCGTCATTCTGAAGAACGACGGCGACCCTCGCGGCACCCGTATCTTCGGCCCCGTCGGCCGTGAGCTGCGCGAGAAGAAGTTCATGAAGATCATCTCGCTCGCGCCGGAGGTGCTGTAAGCATGAAGATCAAGAAGGGCGACCTGGTCCAGGTCATCACCGGTAAGGACAAGGGCAAGCAGGGCAAGGTCATCGTCGCCTTCCCCGCCGAGAACCGTGTCCTCGTCGAGGGTGTCAACCGGGTCAAGAAGCACACCAAGGCCGCGCAGAACCAGGCCGGTGGCATCGTGATCACCGAGGCCCCGGTCCACGTGAGCAACGTTCAGCTGGTTGTGGAGAAGGACGGCAAGAAGGTCGTCACCCGCGTCGGCTACCGCTTCGACGACGAGGGCAACAAGATCCGCGTTGCCAAGCGGACGGGTGAGGACATCTGATGGCTACCACTCCGCGTCTCAAGACGAAGTACCGCGAGGACATCGCGGGCAAGCTGCGTGAGGAGTTCTCCTACGAGAACGTCATGCAGATCCCCGGTCTCGTGAAGATCGTGGTCAACATGGGTGTGGGCGACGCCGCCCGCGACTCCAAGCTGATCGACGGCGCCATCCGCGACCTGACGACGATCACCGGTCAGAAGCCGGCCGTCACGAAGGCCCGCAAGTCCATCGCGCAGTTCAAGCTGCGCGAGGGTCAGCCGATCGGCTGCCACGTCACCCTCCGTGGTGACCGCATGTGGGAGTTCCTGGACCGTACGCTGTCGCTCGCGCTGCCGCGTATCCGTGACTTCCGCGGTCTGTCGCCGAAGCAGTTCGACGGCCGTGGCAACTACACCTTCGGTCTCACGGAGCAGGTCATGTTCCACGAGATCGACCAGGACAAGATCGACCGTACCCGGGGTATGGACATCACCGTGGTCACCACGGCGACCAACGACGCTGAGGGCCGCGCGCTCCTCCGTCACCTCGGCTTCCCCTTCAAGGAGGCGTAAGCGAGATGGCGAAGAAGGCTCTCATCGCGAAGGCTGCCCGCAAGCCCAAGTTCGGTGTGCGTGCGTACACCCGCTGCCAGCGCTGCGGTCGTCCCCACTCCGTGTACCGCAAGTTCGGCCTGTGCCGCGTGTGCCTTCGTGAGATGGCTCACCGTGGCGAGCTGCCGGGCGTGACCAAGAGCTCCTGGTAGTCCCTTCACCCTTTGGGTGTTGAGGCTCTCCAGACGCTCTCGGTAAGCATCAGGTCGGCGGACCGCCCTGCCCGCATGCCGTAGGCTTGTGGGGTTGGGCGTCCGCCGCCCTATCGACTTACTACGCCGTAGGTCCCCGCACCGCACCCGTCCCGCCACTGAGTGGGGAGAGGGATGGCGCATACAGGAAACCCCGGCGAGAGAGGCCGAAGGCCACTTCATGACCATGACTGACCCGATCGCAGACATGCTCACGCGTCTGCGTAACGCTAACTCGGCGTACCACGACACCGTCGTGATGCCGCACAGCAAGATCAAGTCGCACATCGCAGAGATCCTCAAGCAGGAGGGTTTCATCACCGGCTGGAAGGTCGAGGACGCCGAGGTCGGCAAGAACCTCGTCCTCGAGCTGAAGTTCGGGCCGAACCGTGAGCGCTCCATCGCGGGCATCAAGCGGATCTCGAAGCCCGGTCTGCGCGTGTACGCGAAGTCCACCAACCTGCCGAAGGTCCTCGGTGGCCTGGGCGTGGCGATCATCTCCACGTCCCACGGTCTCCTGACCGGACAGCAGGCAGGCAAGAAGGGCGTAGGTGGGGAAGTCCTCGCCTACGTCTGGTAGTCGGGAACGGAGGAAAAGCAATGTCGCGAATCGGCAAGCTCCCCATCCAGGTTCCCGCCGGTGTGGACGTCACCATCGATGGCCAGACGGTCAACGTGAAGGGCCCCAAGGGTTCCCTCGCGCACACCGTTAAGGCGCCCATCGCAGTCGTCAAGGACGAGGACGGCGTTCTGAACGTCACCCGTCCGAACGACGAGCGTCAGAACAAGGCCCTGCACGGCCTGTCCCGCACGCTGGTGGCGAACATGATCACCGGTGTGACCACGGGGTACGTCAAGGCTCTCGAGATCAGCGGTGTCGGTTACCGCGTGGCCGCGAAGGGCTCCAACCTGGAGTTCCAGCTCGGCTACAGCCACCCGATCCTGGTGGAGGCGCCCGAGGGCATCTCCTTCAAGGTCGAGTCGCCGACCAAGTTCTCGGTCGAGGGCATCGACAAGCAGAAGGTCGGCGAGGTCGCCGCCAACATCCGCAAGCTGCGGAAGCCCGACCCGTACAAGGCCAAGGGTGTCAAGTACGCCGGCGAAGTCATCCGCCGCAAGGTCGGAAAGGCTGGTAAGTAGCCATGGCATACGGTGTGAAGATCGCCAAGGGCGACGCGTACAAGCGCGCGGCCAAGGCTCGCCGCCACATCCGCATCCGCAAGAACGTCTCGGGTACGGCGGAGCGTCCGCGCCTCGTCGTGACGCGTTCGAACCGCAACATCGTTGCTCAGGTCATCGACGACCTCCAGGGTCACACCCTGGCGTCGGCGTCGACCCTGGACGCTTCGATCCGCGGTGGCGAAGGCGACAAGAGCGCCCAGGCCCAGGCTGTCGGCGCGCTCGTCGCCGAGCGTGCCAAGGCTGCGGGTGTCGAGACCGTCGTGTTCGACCGCGGTGGCAACCGATACGCCGGGCGCATTGCCGCTCTGGCTGACGCCGCCCGCGAAGCCGGGCTGAAGTTCTAAGCCCCGGTTCCGGGACTCACGGACGTAACAGAGAGAGGTAATCCAATGGCTGGACCCCAGCGCCGCGGAAGCGGTGCCGGTGGCGGCGAGCGGCGGGACCGGAAGGGTCGCGACGGTGGCCCTGCCGCCGAGAAGACCGCTTACGTTGAGCGCGTTGTCGCGATCAACCGCGTCGCCAAGGTTGTCAAGGGTGGTCGCCGCTTCAGCTTCACCGCGCTGGTCGTGGTGGGCGACGGTGACGGCACTGTAGGTGTCGGTTACGGCAAGGCCAAGGAAGTTCCCGCGGCCATTGCCAAGGGTGTCGAGGAAGCCAAGAAGAACTTCTTCAAGGTTCCGCGCATCCAGGGCACCATCCCTCACCCGATCCAGGGCGAGAAGGCTGCGGGCGTCGTCCTGCTGAAGCCTGCTTCCCCCGGTACCGGTGTGATCGCCGGTGGCCCGGTGCGCGCCGTTCTGGAGTGCGCCGGCGTTCACGACATCCTGTCGAAGTCGCTCGGCTCCGACAACGCGATCAACATCGTGCACGCGACCGTGGCGGCCCTCAAGGGCCTGCAGCGTCCCGAGGAGATCGCGGCTCGCCGTGGTCTGCCCCTCGAGGACGTCGCCCCCGCGGCTCTCCTTCGTGCGCGTGCTGGGGCGGGTGTCTGATGGCCCGCCTCAAGATCACGCAGACGAAGTCGTACATCGGCAGCAAGCAGAACCACCGCGACACTCTGCGTTCGCTCGGGCTCAAGCGCCTGAACGACGTGGTCGTCAAGGAGGACCGCCCCGAGTTCCGCGGAATGGTGCACACCGTCCGCCACCTCGTGACGGTTGAGGAGGTTGACTAATCATGGCTGAGAACAGCCCGCTGAAGGCCCACAACCTCCGTCCCGCCCCCGGTGCCAAGACCGCGAAGACCCGTGTCGGTCGCGGTGAGGCGTCGAAGGGTAAGACGGCCGGTCGTGGTACGAAGGGCCAGAAGGCCCGTTACCAGATCCCGGAGCGCTTCGAGGGTGGGCAGATGCCCCTCCACATGCGTCTCCCGAAGCTCAAGGGCTTCAAGAACCCGTTCCGCACCGAGTTCCAGGTCGTGAACCTGGACAAGCTCGGCGCTCTCTACCCCGAGGGTGGAGAGGTCACGGTGGCCGACCTGGTCGCCAAGGGCGCGGTGCGCAAGAACAGCCTCGTCAAGGTCCTGGGCCAGGGCGAGATCTCCGTGGCGCTGCAGGTTTCGGTTGACGCCGTCTCCGCCTCCGCCAAGGAGAAGATTGCCGCTGCCGGCGGCACTGTCACCGAGCTCGTCTAAGACGAATCCAGTGGCTAAATAGCTCGAAACCCGACCGGGGATGCCTCACATATGGGGCATCCCCGGTTGGTCGTTCCACGGGAGGCACACTCGCCGGTAAGGTGGCGTGCACCTTTGCTTTGTCGTATACGTCGATCCCTCAGACCGTCACCTCTGACGCAGTAGCGCGGGGGTCGCAGGAGGCACCGTGCTCACCGCGTTCGCCCGGGCGTTCAAGACGCCCGACCTGCGCAAGAAGCTGCTCTTCACGCTCGCCATCATCGTGCTGTTCAGGCTCGGGTCCCACATCCCGGTGCCCGGCGTGAGCTACAAGAACGTCCAGATCTGTGTCGACCAGGCAGGCAGCAGCAACGGGCTGTTCGGTCTCGTCAACATGTTCAGCGGCGGCGCGCTGCTGCAGATCACGATCTTTGCGCTCGGCATCATGCCGTACATCACGGCGAGCATCATCCTGCAGCTGCTGACCGTGGTCATCCCGAAGCTGGAGAACCTCAAAAAAGAGGGACAGTCCGGCACGGCGAAGATCACTCAGTACACGCGCTATCTGACGGTCGCACTCGCGATCCTGCAGGGCACCGGCCTCGTCGCCACCGCCCGCACCGGTGCCCTGTTCCAGGGCTGCCAGGTCGCCAGCCAGATCGTCCCCAACCGTTCGATCTTCACCACCGTCGTCATGGTCGTCACCATGACCGCCGGCACCTGTGTCGTCATGTGGCTCGGTGAGCTCATCACGGACCGCGGTATCGGCAACGGCATGTCGATCCTCATGTTCATCTCGATCGCCGCCGGCTTCATCGGCGCCCTGTGGGCCATCAAGGAGCAGGGCAAGATCGCCGACGGCTGGGTCGAGTTCGGCGTGGTCATGCTGGTCGGCCTCGCGATGGTGGGCCTGGTGGTCTTCGTCGAGCAGGCGCAGCGCCGGATCCCGGTCCAGTACGCGAAGCGCATGATCGGCCGCCGTGCGTACGGCGGCACCTCGACCTACATCCCGCTCAAGGTGAACCAGGCGGGCATCATCCCCGTCATCTTCGCCTCGTCGCTGCTGTACATCCCGGCGCTGGTCGTGCAGTTCAGCGGGTCCACCGCGGGCTGGGCGACGTGGATCCAGAAGCACTTCGTCAAGGGCGACCACCCGTACTACATCGCGGTCTACTTCCTCTTGATCGTTTTCTTCGCGTTCTTCTACGTGGCGATCTCGTTCAACCCCGAGGAAGTTGCAGACAACATGAAGAAGTATGGTGGGTTCATCCCGGGTATTCGTGCCGGTCGACCCACCGCCGAGTACCTGAGCTACGTGCTCAACCGGATCACTTGGCCGGGGTCGCTGTACCTGGGTCTCATCGCTCTTGTGCCGACGATGGCGTTGGCCGGCTTCGGAGCGAACCAGAACTTCCCGTTCGGCGGGACGAGCATCCTGATCATCGTGGGTGTGGGTCTGGAAACCGTGAAGCAGATCGAGAGCCAGCTCCAGCAGCGTAATTACGAAGGGTTCCTCCGCTGATGCGAATCGTCCTCGTCGGACCGCCCGGTGCGGGCAAGGGAACGCAGGCCGCGTTCCTTGCCAAGAACCTGTCGATCCCGCACATCTCCACGGGCGACCTGTTCCGGGCAAACATCAGCCAGGGCACCGAGCTCGGCAAGCAGGCCAAGGCGTTCATGGACGCCGGCGACCTGGTGCCCGACGAGGTCACCATCGCCATGGCCAAGGACCGCATGGAGAAGCCGGACGCCGTGAACGGCTTCCTGCTCGACGGCTTCCCGCGCAACGTGTCGCAGGCCGAGGCCCTCGACAAGATGCTCCAGGCCGCGGGCATGAAGCTCGACGCCGTTCTCGACCTGGAGGTCGAGGAGGACGAGGTCGTCAAGCGGATCGCCGGTCGCCGGATCTGCCGCAACGACTCCGCGCACGTCTTCCACGTCACGTACGCCCCGCCGAAGGCGGAGGGCGTCTGCGACACCTGCGGCGGCGAGCTGTACCAGCGCGGGGACGACTCCGAGGGCACCGTCCGCAACCGGCTCGAGGTCTACCACACGCAGACCGAGCCGATCATCGACTACTACAAGGCCCAGGGCCTGCTCGTGACGATCCCGGCCCTCGGTGAGGTCGCGGACGTGACGAAGCGCGCGATGGATGCGCTGAAGAAGTAGTCACCCCCTGTCGTGCAGGTACGGCCGCGGTGTCCCCAGGGCATCGCGGCCGTACTGTTGAACAGACCCGAACACGCATATCCGAAGGTGGAAGGCCCTCCATGGTGCAGATCAAGACCCCCGAGCAGATCGCGAAGATGCGCGAGGCAGGGCTGGTCGTCGCCGCGATCCACGCGGCGACCCGCGAGGCGGCCGTACCGGGCGCCACGACGCGGGATCTGGACATGGTGGCCCGCAAGGTGATCGCGGACGCCGGAGCGAAGTCGAACTTCCTCGGCTACGGCGGTTTCCCCGCGACCATCTGCACCTCGGTGAACGAGGTCGTCGTCCACGGCATCCCGGACGACACGACGGTCCTCAAGGACGGCGACATCATCTCGATCGACGCCGGGGCGATCGTCGACGGCTGGCACGGGGACGCGGCGTACACCGCCTTCGTGGGCTCTGGGCACGCCCCTGAGCTCGTGGAGCTGTCCCGGGTGACCGAGGAGTCCATGTGGGCCGGAATCGCCGCCATGAAGCTCGGCAACCGGCTCGTGGACATCTCGAAGGCGATCGAGACGTACATCAAGCGCCAGCCGCGGCCCGCCACCGGTGAGCACAGCCTCGGCAAGTTCGGGATCATCGAGGACTACGGCGGCCACGGCATCGGGTCCGAGATGCACATGGACCCCCACCTGCTGAACTACGTCTCGCGCAAGCGGGGCAAGGGGATCAAGCTGGTCCCGGGCCTGTGCCTGGCCATCGAGCCGATGGTCTCCCTGGGCACCGCCCAGACGGAGGTCCTGGCGGACGACTGGACGGTCATCACCACGGACGGCACCTGGTCCTCGCACTGGGAGCACTCCGTCGCGCTGACCGAGGCCGGTCCCATCGTCCTGACCAGCCCGGACTGCGGCAAGGCGAAGCTGGCGGAGTACGGGGTCACCACGGCTCCGGACCCTCTGGCGTAATGATCTACACTCTGGGGCAAACTTTCCGGATTCGTCTTTCTGGGTGCCCTGACGTAGACTGACTCGTCGGCTCTCGTGCACTTCCATGCCTGCATGGCGCACGGGGCCGATCAAGGTAGCCGATTCGAAAGGCGAAGCGTGGCCAAGAAGCAAGGTGCCATCGAAATCGAGGGCACCGTGATCGAGTCCCTCCCGAACGCGATGTTCAAGGTGGAACTCCAGAACGGTCACAAGGTCCTCGCGCACATCAGCGGCAAGATGCGCATGCACTACATCCGCATCCTCCCTGATGACCGGGTTGTCGTGGAGCTGTCTCCGTACGACCTGACGCGTGGCCGGATCGTCTACCGATACAAGTAGATCTTGTCCTCACTCCTGCCTGGGCGTCTTGTCCCGGTGCGGGTGGTGGCACTGACCCGGAGAACCTCACCAACATGAAGGTCAAGCCGAGCGTCAAGAAGATCTGCGACAAGTGCAAGGTGATCCGCCGTCACGGCCGGGTCATGGTCATCTGCGACAACCTGCGCCACAAGCAGCGCCAGGGCTGACGCACGCCGACCGACCTGCCTTCCGCAGTTCTTCGCGCGACGTAAGAAAACGTACATACGCAGAACCCGCCCAGCCCTGAGAGGGGCCGGCGGTACCTCCGGCGGGGGCCGGGGACCCGGACGTACCATCACCCACTTCGGGTGGTCGGCGGTCGGGAGTGGTTCTGCGGAAGACCCCCGAACACACAGGAGCCATTTGTGGCACGCGTTTCCGGTGTTGACATCCCGCGCGAAAAGCGTGTGGAGATCGCACTCACCTACGTCTTCGGTATCGGGCGCACCCGGTCCAAGGAGATCCTCGCCTCCACCGGCGTGAACCCGAACACCCGCGTTCGTGACCTGGCCGAAGAGGACCTCGTCAAGATCCGCGAGTACGTGGACGCCAACCTCCGTACCGAGGGTGACCTCCGCCGCGAGATCCAGGGCGACATTCGCCGCAAGATCGAGATCCAGTGCTACCAGGGCATCCGCCACCGTCGTGGCCTGCCGGTGCACGGTCAGCGCACCAGCACGAACGCGCGTACCCGCAAGGGCCCGCGTCGCGCGATCGCCGGTAAGAAGAAGCCGGGCAAGAAGTAGTCCTGTTCAGCGGTCTTGCGCTGTAGGACCGACCACCTCCCGTAGGAGATTTAGATGCCCCCCAAGGGTCGTCAGGGCGCTGCCAAGAAGGTGCGCCGCAAGGAAAAGAAGAACGTCGCTCACGGGCACGCCCACATCAAGAGCACGTTCAACAACACCATCGTCTCGATCACGGACCCCTCGGGCAACGTGATCTCCTGGGCCTCCGCCGGCCACGTCGGCTTCAAGGGCTCGCGCAAGTCCACCCCCTTCGCCGCGCAGATGGCCGCCGAGTCGGCCGCCCGCCGCGCGCAGGAGCACGGCATGCGCAAGGTTGACGTCTTCGTCAAGGGTCCGGGCTCCGGCCGCGAGACCGCGATCCGCTCCCTCCAGGCCACCGGCCTCGAGGTCGGCTCGATCCAGGACGTCACCCCCACCCCGCACAACGGCTGCCGCCCGCCGAAGCGCCGCCGCGTCTGACGCAGCGGACGCACCTGTGCGTTCTTGAGTGTCCGGGCGGTACGACCCCTTCGGGGGCCGTGCCGCCCGTACCCTTGCAGTAGCCGTACTCCGGTACGGCGTCCCGTCGGGCGTCAAATAGTGGGCGTCCACGAATGAAGGAACACAGACATGCTTATCGCTCAGCGTCCTTCGCTGACCGAAGAGGTCGTCGACGAGTACCGCTCGCGGTTCGTGATCGAGCCGCTCGAGCCGGGCTTCGGCTACACCCTCGGTAACTCCCTGCGCCGTACGCTCCTGTCCTCGATCCCGGGTGCCGCTGTCACCAGCATCCGCGTGGACGGCGTCCTGCACGAGTTCACCACCGTGCCGGGTGTCAAGGAAGACGTCACCGACATCATCCTCAACATCAAGCAGCTGGTCGTCTCCTCGGAGCACGACGAGCCGGTCGTGATGTACCTGCGCAAGCAGGGTCCCGGCCTGGTCACCGCTGCCGACATCGCGCCCCCGGCCGGTGTCGAGGTGCACAACCCGGACCTGGTCCTCGCCACGCTGAACGGCAAGGGCAAGCTGGAGATGGAGCTGACCGTCGAGCGCGGTCGCGGCTACGTCTCCGCCGTCCAGAACAAGCAGCTGGGCCAGGAGATCGGTCGCATCCCGATCGACTCCATCTACAGCCCGGTCCTCAAGGTCACCTACAAGGTCGAGGCGACCCGAGTCGAGCAGCGCACCGACTTCGACAAGCTGATCGTCGACGTCGAGACCAAGCAGGCCATGCGCCCGCGCGACGCCATGGCGTCCGCCGGCAAGACCCTGGTCGAGCTGTTCGGTCTGGCGCGCGAGCTCAACATCGACGCCGAGGGCATCGACATGGGCCCGTCCCCGACGGACGCCGCCCTGGCCGCCGATCTGGCGCTGCCGATCGAGGAGCTCGAGCTCACCGTTCGGTCGTACAACTGCCTCAAGCGCGAGGGCATCCACTCCGTGGGTGAGCTCGTCGCCCGCTCCGAGGCCGACCTGCTCGACATCCGCAACTTCGGTGCGAAGTCGATCGACGAGGTCAAGGCGAAGCTGGCCGGCATGGGCCTGGCCCTCAAGGACAGCCCGCCCGGATTCGACCCGACCGCCGCCGCCGACGCCTTCGGCGCCGACGACGACGCGGACGCCGGTTTCGTCGAGACCGAGCAGTACTAAGCAGCACCCGTAGATCTTTCCCGCGGCATCCGCCTCGGGGGAACTGACACCGGTACCTGACACGGCCGGTGCAGATATGAAGGAGTAACACCATGCCGCGTCCCGCAAAGGGTGCCCGCCTGGGCGGTTCCGCCGCGCACGAGAAGCACCTCCTCGCGAACCTCGCGAAGGCGCTCTTCGAGCACGGCCGCATCACCACCACCGAGGCCAAGGCCCGTCGCCTGCGTCCCTACGCCGAGCGTCTGGTCACCAAGGCCAAGAAGGGCGACATCCACAACCGTCGCCTGGTGCTGCAGACGATCACGGACAAGAGCATCGTGCACACGCTGTTCACCGAGATCGCCCCGCGCTACGAGAACCGCCCCGGTGGTTACACGCGCATCACCAAGATCGGCAACCGTCGTGGCGACAACGCCCCGATGGCGGTCATCGAGCTGGTCGAGGCCCTGACGGTCGCCCAGCAGGCCACTGGTGAGGCCGAGGCCGCCACCAAGCGCGCGGTGAAGGAGGCGGAGGCCAAGGCCGAGGCCACCGAGACCCCCGCCGAGGAGACCAAGGAGGCCTGATCCCGCTCCGGGATCGAGCTTGCTTGATCGGCTCTGAACGGGCCCGCCCCTTCCGGGGGCGGGCCCGTTCTGTGTTCTCCGACGTTCTGCAGCTTTGAGAGGATCGGTCACGTGAGTGACGAGGTGGAGCCCGGGCACGTCCGGGTGCGGCTGGACCTGAGCTACGACGGCAAGGACTTCTCCGGCTGGGCGAAGCAGCGCGTGCTGCGGACCGTGCAGGGCGAGCTGGAATCGGCCCTGCAGACCGTGATGCGGCTGAAGGAGCCCGTCGAGCTGACCGTCGCCGGGCGCACCGACGCGGGCGTGCACGCCCGCGGTCAGGTCGCCCAGTTCGACCTGGCCGAAGAGGTGTGGGCCGAGCACCACGACAAGCTGCTGCGCCGGCTCGCCGGCCGGCTGCCGCACGACGTACGGGTGTGGAAGGCCGCCGAGGCCCCCGCGGGCTTCAACGCGCGCTTCTCGGCCATCTGGCGCCGCTACGCCTACCGCGTGGGCGACCACCAGGGCGGGATCGACCCGCTGCTGCGCGGCCACGTCCTGTGGCACCAGTGGCCCCTCGACGTGGACGCCATGAACGAGGCCTCCGCCCCGCTGCTCGGCGAGCACGACTTCGCCGCGTACTGCAAGAAGCGCGAGGGCGCCACGACCATCCGCACGCTCCAGCAGCTCGCCTGGGAGCGCGGCGAGGACGGGATCATCACCGCGACGGTGCGCGCCGACGCCTTCTGCCACAACATGGTCCGCTCGCTGGTGGGCGCCCTGCTGCACGTGGGCGACGGGCACCGGCCCACCGACTGGCCCGGCAAGGTGCTGGCGGCGGCCGTACGGGACTCCTCGGTGCACGTGGTCAAGCCGCACGGCCTCACCCTGGAGGAGGTCGGCTACCCGGCCGACGAGCTGCTGGCGGCCCGCAGCAAGGAGGCCCGGAACCTGCGCACGCTTCCCGGCAAGGGCTGCTGTTAATCGGTTTGGGCGGATCGCCGCCGGACCGGGACAATGCCCGGCATGGGACATCTCGAAGCCAGCCACCTGGAGTACTACCTTCCCGACGGGCGGGTCCTGCTCCCCGACGTCTCCTTCCGCGTGGGGGAGGGCTCGGTGGTCGCCCTGGTCGGGGCGAACGGGGCCGGCAAGACCACCCTGCTGAAGCTGGTCTCCGGCGAGCTCCAGCCGCACGGCGGCGGGGTCACCGTCAGCGGCGGGCTCGGCGTGATGTCGCAGTTCGTGGGCTCCGTACGGGACGAGACGACCGTACGCGACCTGCTGGTCTCGGTGTCCCAGCCGCGGATCCGGGAGGCCGCGAAGGCCGTGGACCGGGCCGAGCAGCTGATCCTGACCGTGGACGACGAGGCCGCCCAGATGGCCTACGCGCAGGCGCTCAGCGACTGGGCGGACGTCCAGGGCTACGAGGCGGAGACCCTGTGGGACGTCTGCACGATGGCCGCGCTGGCCATCCCGTACGACACCGCGCAGTTCCGCGAGGTGCGCACGCTCTCGGGCGGTGAGCAGAAGCGGCTCGTGCTGGAGGCGCTGCTGCGCGGACCGGACGAGGTGCTGCTGCTCGACGAGCCGGACAACTACCTCGACGTCCCGGGCAAGCGGTGGCTGGAGGAGCAGCTCAAGGCCACCCGCAAGACCGTGCTGTTCGTCTCCCACGACCGGGAGCTGCTCACCCAGGCCGCTGAGAAGATCATCAGCCTGGAGGCGAGCCCGATGGGCAGCGACGTGTGGGTGCACGGCGGGGGCTTCGGCACCTACCACGAGGCCCGCAAGGAGCGCTTCGCGCGCTTCGAGGAGCTCAAGCGGCGCTGGGACGAGGAGCACGCCCGCCTGAAGGCGCTGGTGCTGCGGCTGCGCAACCAGGCCGCGAGCAGCCCCGACATGGCCTCGCGGTACCGGGCGATGCAGACCCGCTTCCAGAAGTTCGAGGAGGCCGGCCCGCCGCCGGAGCCGCCGCGGGAGCAGGACATCAGGATGCGGCTCAAGGGCGGGCGCACCGGCGTACGCGCGCTGACCGTGGAGAACCTGGAGCTCACGGGCCTGATGAAGCCCTTCTCGCTGGAGGTCTTCTACGGCGAGCGGGTCGCGGTGCTCGGTTCCAACGGCTCCGGCAAATCGCACTTCCTGCGGCTGCTGGCGGGCGAGGACGTCAAGCACACGGGCGCGTGGAAGCTGGGCGCCCGGGTGGTTCCCGGCCATTTCGCGCAGACCCACGCCCATCCGGAGCTGTTCGGCCGCACCCTCGTCGACATCCTGTGGACGGAGGCCGCCAAGCCGCTGGGCGCGGCGATGGGCGTGCTGCGCCGCTACGAGCTGGAGCGCCAGGGCGACCAGGCCTTCGAGAAGCTCTCGGGCGGTCAGCAGGCGCGCTTCCAGATCCTGCTGCTGGAGCTGGCGGGCACCACGGCGCTGCTCCTGGACGAGCCGACGGACAACCTGGACCTGGAGTCCGCGGAGGCCCTGCAGGACGGCCTGGAGTCGTACGACGGCACTGTGCTGTGCGTCACCCACGACCGCTGGTTCGCCCGCACATTCGACCGCTACCTGGTCTTCGGTTCGGACGGTGTGGTGCGGGAGACTCAGGAGCCCGTCTGGGACGAACGTAGAGTCGAACGCAAGCGCTAGGGGGAGACCGCCCCTCGGCCGGAGTGGGGGAGGGGCGTCGTGGGCCTGCGGCCTAGCATCTGGCTCATGAAGTGGGAGAACCACAGCTCCGGGAACCGGCTGATCGACTGGCTGCTGCGGCCCGCCGCCAGGCCCTGGCAGTTCGTCTCCCTCGCGGTGGTCCTGGGGATCTGCGTCTCCACGAGCCTGCGGGAGAACTGGGGCTCGGACAACGCCTTCGTGGTCAAGGCGGCCGAGACGCTGCTGGCGGGCGGGTCCCCGTACGAGGACAAGCGCTTCCTGTACCTGCCGAGCGCCGTGCTCATGGCGGTCCCCGAGGCGCTGCTGCCGACGACGGTGCTGCGCTGGTTCCTGCCCGTCGCGATGTCCGGGCTGCTGGGCATCGGCTGGCTGGCGGCGCTGCGGATGTTCTCGGTGCCGCTGCGCTCGCGCTTCGCGGTCGTCGGGTTCCCGGTCCTGGCCCTGGCCTACAAGCCGTACGTGAACCTCGTGCTGATCGGCAACTGGACGGCGATCTCGGCCGCCGCGCTGCCGGTGGCGCTGCTCCTCGCGCACCGGCGGCACTGGGGGGCGGCCGGCCTGGTGGTCGGGCTGGCCATCGCCTGCAAGCCGATGCTGGTGCCGCTCGGGCTGCTCTTCGTGCTCGCCCGGCGGTGGCGGGGGCTGGCCGCGGCCGTGCTGGTGCCGCTGGGGCTCTCGCTGGCGGGCGCGCTGCTGATGCCGAGCCCGTCGCTGTTCTTCACCAAGACCCTGCCGTTCCTGCTCCAGGGGCAGGACGCGTACGCGCTGCCGTGGGACGCCTCGCCGATCGCGGTCCTGCCGCGGCTGGGCGTGCCGGAGCCGCTGGCGGTGCTGGTGGCCTTCGCGGGGGCCGGGGCGGGGCTGTGGGCGGCCTGGACGCGGTGGCGGCGGCCCGAGTCCGCCGGAGGCGGCGGGGGACGCGAGGAGGTGGACGGGGGAGAGCTGCGGCTCGCGGAGACGGCCTGCATGGTGATGCTCGCCGCATTCCTGGTCTCGCGGCCGTCCTTCGACCACTACCTGCTGGTGGTGCTTCCGCTGCTGCTGGCCACGGCGGTGCGGCCGGGCTCGATGCCCCGCTCGCCCTGGTTCTGGGTGGCCCTGGCCCCTCAGGTGGCACTGGTGCCGTGGCCCTCCGAGCTGGCCCACAAACGGCGCGCGTTCAAGGACTGCGCCACCCTCTGCGGGCTGGCAATCCTGCTGGGGCGTCGTGCGCTGCGCTCCGGTCGGGTTACTCTGGAGCCTGTAACAACTGCGGGGTCCCCACCCAGGACCGAACCGGAGTGCGCCGCGACGCCAGCAGAATCGGCATCGCGGACCGCGTTTTGACCCATACGGGTCTGCTTGGGTACTCTGCTGGTTTGTTATGCGTATTGGCTTGCTCATTCTCACGTGAAAGGGCCTTACGCCGGTCCACCGGACCGATGACCAGCAGTTCACACGGGTTGCGTCCCCGTTGTGAACGAGGGCTGTCGTGATCGTCCGTGGTGACCCTGTCAGGACCTTCCCGTGGGGCTTGCGCCCTTGGGATAACCACCACTGAAGAAGCGAAGGCATACGCGTGCGTACGTTCAGCCCCAAGCCCGGCGACATCTCGCGCCAGTGGCTCGTCATCGACGCCCAGGACGTTGTCCTCGGCCGTCTGGCGACCCAGGCCGCTGCCCTCCTGCGCGGCAAGCACAAGCCGACTTACGCCCCCCACATGGACATGGGCGACTTCGTCATCATCGTCAACGCCGACAAGGTTCACCTGTCCGGCAACAAGGCGACCCAGAAGATGGCGTACCGCCACTCCGGCTTCCCGGGTGGTCTGCGCTCCGTGCGTTACGACGACCTCCTGGCGAACAACCCGGAGAAGGCCGTCGAGAAGGCCGTCAAGGGCATGCTCCCCAAGAACACCCTGGGCCGTCAGATGCTCTCGAAGCTGAAGGTCTACTCGGGCGACCAGCACCCCCACGCTGCCCAGCAGCCGGTGCCGTTCGAGATCACCCAGGTCGCGCAGTAGTTCCGGCCACCCCCTAAGACGTAGAAAATTCTGAGGAGCATCGTGGCCGAGACCACCGCCGAGACGACCCCCGTCGACGAGTTCGAGGGCAACGTCGAGGAGTACACCAGCGAGTCCGAGGTCGTCGTCGAGGGCGACTACACCTCCGAGTCCCTTGCCGGTCGCTTCGGCGACCCCCAGCCGGCCGCCGGCCTGGGCCGTCGCAAGAACGCCATCGCCCGCGTCCGGATCGTTCCGGGCACCGGCAAGTGGAAGATCAACGGTCGCACCCTTGAGGACTACTTCCCCAACAAGGTGCACCAGCAGGAAGTCAACGAGCCGTTCAAGCTCCTCGAGCTGGACAACCGCTACGACATCATCGCCCGCATCTCGGGTGGCGGCGTCTCCGGCCAGGCCGGCGCCCTGCGCCTCGGTGTGGCCCGTGCGCTGAACGAGGCGGACGTGGACAACAACCGCCCGGCGCTGAAGAAGGCCGGCTTCCTCTCCCGCGACGACCGTGCGGTCGAGCGCAAGAAGGCCGGTCTCAAGAAGGCCCGTAAGGCTCCGCAGTACAGCAAGCGTTAATCTGCGCCTGCTGTTCTGCAACGAATCCGCCCCGGCAGCACTCTCCGTGCTGCCGGGGCGGTTCGTTTACCGCCACAAGCGGCACATACCTGTCACATGCGGTCACAAAGCGATGCAGAAACTCGGGAGGACAACAGTGGGACGACTCTTCGGGACGGACGGTGTACGCGGCGTTGCCAACGCGGATCTGACGGCGGAGCTCGCGCTCGGCCTCTCCGTGGCGGCTGCCCACGTACTGGGCGAGGCGGGTACCTTCGCGGGCCACCGGCCGACGGCCGTGGTCGGCCGGGATCCCCGGGCCTCCGGTGAATTCCTCGAGGCGGCGGTCGTGGCCGGCCTCGCCAGCGCGGGCGTGGACGTCCTGCGCGTCGGTGTGCTGCCCACCCCGGCGGTGGCGTATCTCACCGGTGCGCTGGGTGCCGACCTCGGCGTGATGCTCTCCGCCAGCCACAACGCCATGCCGGACAACGGCATCAAGTTCTTCGCGCGCGGCGGCCACAAGCTCGCCGACGAGCTGGAGGACCGCATCGAGTCCGTCTACGAGGAGCACCGCACGGGCGCCCCCTGGGACCGGCCCACCGGCTCCGGCGTCGGCCGCATCTCGGACTACACCGAGGGCTTCGAGAAGTACGTCGCCCACCTGATCGGGGTCCTCCCCAACCGCCTCGACGGCCTGAAGATCGTCCTGGACGAGGCGCACGGCGCGGCCGCGTACGTGTCGCCCGAGGCCTTCGCCCGGGCCGGCGCGGAGGTCGTCACGATCGGGGCCGAGCCCGACGGCCTGAACATCAACGACGGCTGCGGTTCCACCCACCTCGGCCTGCTCAAGGCGGCCGTCGTCGAGCACGGCGCCGACTTCGGCATCGCGCACGACGGTGACGCCGACCGCTGCCTGGCCGTCGACGGCACCGGCGCGGAGGTCGACGGCGACCAGATCCTCGCCGTGCTGGCGCTGGCCATGCGCGAGGCCGGGCAGCTGCGCGGCAACACCGTGGTCGGCACCGTGATGTCCAACCTGGGCTTCAAGCTGGCCATGGAGGGCGAGGGCATCCAGGTCGTGCAGACCGGGGTCGGCGACCGGTACGTCCTGGAGTCGATGAAGGAGCACGGCTACGCGCTGGGCGGCGAGCAGTCCGGCCACGTGATCATCCTGGACCACGCGACGACGGGCGACGGCACGCTGACCGGCCTGCTGCTCGCGGCGCGGGTCGCGGCCACCGGCCGGTCCCTGGCGGAGCTGGCCGGCGTGATGCAGCGGCTGCCGCAGGTGCTGATCAACGTTCCGGACGTGGACAAGTCCCGCGTCGCGACCTCCGGCGAGCTGGCCGCGGCCGTGGCCGACGCCGAGCGCGAGCTGGGATCCACCGGACGGGTGCTGCTCCGTCCGTCCGGTACGGAGCCACTCGTACGGGTGATGGTGGAAGCCGCCGACATCGAGCAGGCCCGCTCGGTCGCCGGCCGGCTCGCGGACGCCGTGAAGTCGGCGCTCGGCTGATACGCGGTCGCAGCACTACGCGAAAGGTGGCGCACCCGGCTTCCGGATCATCCGGCTCTGCTGGGTGCGCCACAGCAGTTTCCAGGCGACCAGGGTGAGCGTGCCGGACAGGATGATGCCGAGCAGGTTCAGCAGCAGCTGCTCCGCCGAGCCCCACATCTGGCCGAACTCGCCGTAACTGAGGGCCACGGCGGCGTTGGCGGCCGCCGGGACGGTGGTGACGGAGATCGCCACGCCGACCAGGGCGCCGGCCTTCGCCGAGGTCAGCGAGAGCATCCCGGCCACACCGGCGAGCAGCGCCACGACGAACGAGAACGGGTCGGGCTGCCAGATGAAGCTCGTGTTCGGCCGGGGATTGTCGAGCATCCCCTCGTGGAACTGGCCGAGCGCGTCCATCACCAGGCTGAACACCGTCGTCGCCACGATCGCCGCCGCGAAACCGACCAGCAGCGCGAACAGCGACCGCGCGGCGAGCTTCGGCTGCCGCTGCACCAGGCCCGTGCAGATGCCGGCGAGCGGGCCGAACTCCGGGCCGACCGCCATGGCGCCCACGATGAGGATCGCGTTGTCCAGGGCCACACCGCAGGCCGCGATCATCGTCGCCACCATCAGGAAGACGCTGTACGTGATGGTGAGCGTGGATTCCTCGTGCGTGGACTCGGCGAGCTGCTCCCAGACCACGGCGTCGGCCGCCTCGCCCGGCGCCTCCTCCTCCGCGTCGTCGGCGCGTTGGGAGATCGACAGGTCGATGTTCTCGACGGCGATCGACCCGGTCTTGTCGATGCCGAGCGAGCGCATCTCCTGCAGCAGCTCATCGGCCGCCTCGCGGGCGACGTCGCACAGCACGAGGTCGCCCTGGGGGTCGCGGGCGGCGCCGTTGAGCACGACCAGGTGCGTGGTACCGACCGTTTGGCCGATCAGCTCCACCACCCGGTCCGTGAGGAGGGGCGGGGTGATCATCCGCAGATGCAGCATGCCCGCACCTTAATGCGGACCTCCCGCTCCGAGCCGGTTCAGAGCTTGCGCAGGCTCAGCTTCTGCACCTTGTGGTCCGGTCCCTTGCGGATGACGAGGTTGGCCCGGCCGCGGGTGGGGGCCACGTTCTCCAGCAGGTTGGGCTTGTTGATGGTCCGCCACATCGTCTGCGCGTACTCCATGGCCTCCTCCTCGGAGACCTGGGTGTACTTGCGGAAGTAGGAGAAAGGATTCTGGAACGCGGTCTCGCGCAGTTTGCGAAAGCGGCCCAGGTACCAGCGCTCGATGTCCTCGGGGCGCGCGTCCACGTACACGCTGAAGTCGAAGTAGTCGGCGAGGGCGACGCGGGTGCGGCCGTCCGTCCCGGGGAGGGCCGGCTGGAGCACGTTGAGGCCCTCGACGATGAGGATGTCCGGGCGGCGGACGACGAGCTCCTCGCCCGGCACGATGTCGTAGATCAGGTGCGAGTAGACCGGGGCGCGGACCTCGTCCTTGCCGGCCTTGATGTCGGCGACGAAGCGGGTGAGCGCGCGGCGGTCGTACGACTCCGGGAAGCCCTTGCGGGAGGTGAGACCGCGCCGCTGGAGCTCCTTCATCGGGTAGAGGAACCCGTCGGTGGTGACCAGCTCCACGCGCGGGTGCTCGGGCCAGCGCGCCAGCAGGGCCTGGAGCAGGCGGGCCACGGTGGACTTGCCGACGGCGACCGAGCCGGCGACGCCTATGACGAAGGGGGTGCCCTGCTGGGCGCCGTGGCCGTTGCCCGCGTCGCCGAGGAAGGTGTTGAGGGTGCCCCGGAGATTGCTGGTGGCGCCGACGTACAGGTTCAGCAGGCGGGAGAGCGGCAGGTAGACGTCGCGGACCTCGTCGAGGTCGATGACGTCGCCCAGGCCCCGCAGCCGCTCGACCTCGTCGGCGGTGAGCGGCAGCGGGGTCCGCTCGCGCAGGGCGCTCCACTCGGCCCGGGTGAGGTCGACGTACGGCGAGGCGTCGGGGCCCCGGCGGTGGGCGGGACGAGAGGGGGGCCCGTCCGGGCCGGTGCGCTCCGTCGCGCTGTCCGGCGTGCTGCTTCGTGGCGGCGAAGTGATCACACCGCCATTGTCGGCGCTCCGGCTCGGTTATGGGTGGTGTGGTCGGTCACGTGCGGAGCGGACCGGGGGCGGAGCCGGGCCGGAGCCGGGCCGGAGCCGGGCCGGGGGCCGTCTCGATTCGGGCCCGTGGGGGTCTCGCCCTGGTCACAATCGGCGCCGGGCGCGAAAATCCCCGACCGGGTGATCGAACGGCCCGTACATTGTGGATCACCGCAGCTCCGAGAAAACTCTTCGTGCTGCCCTGAATCCGTTGTGTTCCATGGGGGAGATCTTCGTGCGTACCGCCCTTGTCCGTCGTACCGTCCTGACCGCGTCCGCGGTGTCCCTGGCCCTGCTGGCCACCGCCTGCGGCTCGGAGAAGGCCGACCCCAAGGCGGACGCCAAGCCGTCGGCCCCCGCGTCCTCGGCGGCCCCGGCCGTCAAGGGCAAGACGGACGCCGAGCTGGCGTCCCTCCTGCTGACCCAGGCCGAGGCCCCCAAGGACAGCGTGGTCAAGGCGCCCTCCGAGGCCCAGGTCGCCTCCCTCGCGGCAACCACCGACAAGGCCGAGTGCAAGCCGCTCGTCCAGGCCGCGTCGATGGCGCCCCAGGGCACCTCGACCGGTGTGGCCCGCACCCAGGTCGGCGGCACCTCGGGGAAGGCCGCCGACCCGAACGCGTCGGAGGCGGACAAGCTGAAGGCCGGCCTGGAGATGCTCACCGGCGCGACCGGCACCTCCGTGACCCTCACCTCCTACAACGGCAAGGGTGCCGAGGAGGCGTTCAGCGCCTTCAAGACGGCGGGCACCGCCTGCGCCGGTGGCTACACGATGACGCAGGACGGCGAGAGCCTGAAGGTCAACAAGGTGGCGGCGGGTGACGCCCTCACGGCCGGCGACGAGGCCGTGTCCTTCCTCGCGGACTTCGGCGACGCCGAGACCCCGGCGGCAGGCCAGGTGGTCGTGGTGCGCAAGGGCAACACCCTCGCCACGTTCTCGGTGCAGAACCTCGGCGGCAAGCCGGTGCTCCCGAAGGACGTCGTCGACGCCCAGATCAAGAAGCTCGGCTGAGCCTTCGGGCAGTGACGCGTCAACCCCGCTCCGGCGCATTCGCCGGGGCGGGGTTTCGTCTTGTTCAGGTACGGGGCAGGAGCTCAACATCGGCGTACGCTGCGGCCTATGTGCGGAATTGTGGGTTACGTGGGAGCGCAGTCGGCGCTCGATGTGGTCATCGCCGGACTCAAGCGACTGGAGTACCGCGGCTACGACTCGGCGGGGGTCGCCGTGCTCTCCGACGGGGGACTGGCCGCCGCCAAGAAGGCCGGCAAGCTCGTCAACCTGGAGAAGGAGCTCGTCGGCAACCCGCTGCCGGCCGGGTCGACCGGGCTGGGCCACACCCGATGGGCCACCCACGGCGGGCCGACCGACGCCAACGCCCATCCCCACCTGGACAACTCCGGGCGGGTGGCGGTCGTGCACAACGGCATCATCGAGAACTTCGCCGCACTGCGCGCCGAACTCGCCGAGCGCGGGCACCGGCTGGAGTCCGAGACGGACACCGAGGTCGTGGCGCACCTGCTCGCCGAGGAGTACGCGGCCGGCGGGGACCTGGCGGCGGCGATGCGGCAGGTGTGCCGGCGGCTGGAGGGCGCCTTCACGCTCGTGGCGGTGCACGCCGACGCGCCGGACGTGGTGGTCGGCGCGCGCCGGAACTCGCCCCTGGTGGTGGGCGTTGGCGAGGGAGAGAACTTCCTCGCCTCGGACGTGGCCGCCTTCATCGCCCACACCCGCGCCGCGATCGAGCTGGGGCAGGACCAGGTCGTCGAGCTCCGCCGCGACGGGGTGACGGTGACCGACTTCGACGGTTCGCCCGCCTCCGTGCGGGCGTACCACGTGGACTGGGACGCCTCGGCGGCCGAGAAGGGGGGTTATGACTACTTCATGCTCAAGGAGATCGCGGAGCAGCCGAAGGCCGTCGCCGACACCCTCCTGGGCAGGATCGACGCGAGCGGTTCGCTGACCCTGGACGAGGTGCGCATCCCCGCCTCGGTGCTCAGGGAGGTCGACAAGGTCGTGATCGTGGCGTGCGGTACGGCGTACCACGCGGGCATGATCGCGAAGTTGGCCATCGAGCACTGGACCCGCATCCCGTGCGAGACGGAGCTCGCCAGCGAGTTCCGCTACCGCGATCCGATCCTGGACCAGCGGACGCTGGTGGTCGCGATCTCGCAGTCCGGCGAGACCATGGACACCCTGATGGCGCTGCGGCACGCGCGCGAGCAGGGCGCCAAGGTGCTGGCCATCTGCAATACGAACGGGTCGACGATTCCGCGGGAGTCGGATGCGGTGCTCTACACGCATGCGGGCCCGGAGGTGGCGGTCGCCTCCACGAAGGCGTTCCTGACGCAGCTCGTGGCCTGCTACCTCGTGGCGCTGTACCTCGGGCAGGTGCGGGGCACCAAGTGGGGCGATGAAATCCAGGCGGTGATCCGGGAGTTGTCGGACATCGCGGCGGCGGTGGACACCGTACTGGAGACGATGGAGCCGGTACGGGCGCTCGCGCGGTCCCTCGCCGACAAGGACACCGTGCTGTTCCTGGGCCGGCACGTCGGCTACCCGGTGGCGCTGGAGGGCGCGCTCAAGCTCAAGGAGCTGGCGTACATGCACGCCGAGGGCTTCGCGGCGGGCGAGCTCAAGCACGGGCCGATCGCGCTGATCGAGCAGGACCTGCCGGTGGTGGTGGTCGTCCCGTCGCCGCGCGGGCGGTCGGTGCTCCACGACAAGATCGTGTCGAACATCCAGGAGATCCGGGCGCGCGGGGCGCGGACCATCGTCATCGCGGAGGAGGGCGACGAGGCGGTCACCCCGTACGCCGACCACCTCATCCGGATCCCGGCCACGCCGACGCTGCTCCAGCCGCTGGTCGCGACGGTCCCGTTGCAGGTCTTCGCGTGCGAGCTGGCGACGGCGCGCGGGAACGAGGTGGACCAGCCGCGTAACCTCGCGAAGTCGGTGACGGTGGAGTAGATGGGGTTGTCGTGGCGATTATCGGCGTGGGGATCGACGTCGCGGAGATCGAGCGGTTCGGCGCGGCGCTGGAGCGGACGCCGAACATGGCGCAGCGGCTCTTCCTCGACACCGAGTTGACGCTGCCGAGCGGCGAGCGGCGCGGGATCGCCTCGCTCGCCGCCCGGTTCGCCGCCAAGGAAGCCCTGGCCAAGGCGCTCGGCGCGCCCGCGGGCCTGCTGTGGACCGACGCCGAGGTGTACGTGGAGGACTCCGGGCAGCCCCGCCTGCGGGTGTCCGGGACGGTCGGCGAGCGGGCGCGGGCGCTGGGTGTGAAGTCCTGGCACATCTCGCTGAGCCACGACGCCGGTGTCGCGTCGGCCGTGGTGATCGCCGAGGGCTAGCCGAGGGATAGCCGACGGATGGCCGGGGAATAGCCGGCGGCCGCACCGGCGGGGCCTCCTGGGGCAGGGTGGTGCCATGCGTACTGCTTACAGCGTGGAGACCGTACGGGCCGCCGAGCGGGAGCTGATGGCCCGGCTGCCCGAAGGAGCCCTGATGCAGCGGGCGGCGGCCGGCCTGGCCGCCGTCTGCGCGGGGCTGCTGGGACGGGTGTACGGGTCCCGGATCGTGCTGCTGGCCGGGCCGGGCGACAACGGGGGCGACGCGCTCTACGCCGGAGCGCGGCTCGCCCGGCGCGGGGCCGGGGTGACGGCGGTGCCGATGGACCCCGGGCGGGTGCACGCGGGCGGGCTCGCCGCGCTGCGGGCCGCCGGGGGCAGGGTGGAGGAGGCCGTCCCGCAGCGCGCGGACCTCGTGGTGGACGGGCTGCTGGGGATCGGCGGCCGCGGCGGACTGCGGCCGGCCGCGGCGGCGCTGGCGGAGCGGATCCCGCCGGGCGTCCCGGTGGTCGCCGTGGACCTGCCGAGCGGGGTGGACGCGGACACCGGGGAAGTGCCGGGGCCGGCCGTCGGCGCCGAGGTGACGGTCACCTTCGGGGCGTACAAGCCGGGGCTGCTCATCGATCCGGGGGCCTCGCGGGCCGGCGCGGTGCACCTGGTGGACATCGGCCTGGAACTGCCCGCGCCCCCCGACGCGGAGGCCCTGGAGCACGCCGACGCGGCGGCGCTGCTGCCGGTGCCGACGGCGTCGAGCGACAAGTACCGGCGCGGCGTGGTCGGCATCGCCGCCGGGTCGCTGCAGTACCCGGGCGCGGCCGTCCTGGCCGTGGCGGGGGCGCTGCGCGGCGGCGCGGGCGCGGTGCGGTACGTGGGCCCGGCGGCGGAGGCCGTGCTCGCCCGGTACCCGGAGACGCTGATCGGTCCGGGCCGGGTGCAGGCCTGGGTGGTGGGGCCGGGGCTGGGCGAGGGCCGCGGCGGCGAGGTCGCCGGGCTGCTGGCGCAGGACGTGCCGGTGCTGGTGGACGCGGACGGGCTGCGGGGGCTGGACACCGCGGTGCTGCGGGCCCGGACGGCCCCGACCCTGCTGACCCCGCACGCGGGGGAGGCGGCGGCGCTGCTGGGGGTTTCGCGGGAGTCGGTGGAGGCCGGGCGGCTGGGGGCGGTACGGGAGCTCGCGCAGCGGTACGGGGCGTCGGTGCTGCTGAAGGGCTCGACGACCTTGGTCGCCTCCGGCGGTGGGTCGCCGGTGCGGGTGAACCCGACCGGGACGGCGTGGCTGGCCACGGCGGGGAGCGGTGACGTGCTGTCGGGTCTGGCCGGGTCCCTGCTGGCGGCCGGGCTGTCCGGCCGCGACGCCGGTTCCGTGGCGGCGTACCTGCACGGCCTGGCGGCCGGGCTCACCGGGGGGCCGCTGCTGGCCCATCAGGTGGCCGAGGCCCTCCCCGCCGCGTGGCGGGAGGTTCGCCGCCCATGACCGGGGGCTCTGCCCCCGGACCCTCCCCCAGACTCCGTCCGGGGGGACCCCCAGCGCCTCAACGCCGGCGGGGCTGAATGTGGCCGGCGTAGGCCTCCAAGTGCGCGCAACGCGGTGCCCGGAAAGGCGGCATCAGCCCAAATCCAGCCTCGCCGGCGTTTGAGGCGCGCGGTTTGGGGCGGAGCCCCACCGCGGAGCCCAGTCGCGGAGCCGTGTCGGGCTGGTCTGAGAGACTGTGCGGGATGAACGAGACACCGACGCGCGTGTACGCCGAGATCGATCTGGACGCCGTACGGGCGAACGTGCGCGCGTTGCGCGAGCGGGCGCCCCGGGCCGGGCTGATGGCCGTCGTCAAGGCGGACGCCTACGGGCACGGCGCCCTGGCCTGCGCCAAGGCCGCCCAGGAGGCCGGTGCCGGCTGGATCGGGACCGCCACGCCCGAGGAGGCGCTCGCCCTGCGCGCCGCCGGGATCGAAGGCCGGATCATGTGCTGGCTGTGGACCCCCGGCGGGCCCTGGCGGGAGGCCGTCGAGGCCGGCATCGACGTGTCCGTCAGCGGAATGTGGGCCCTGGACGAGGTACGGGCCGCCGCCCGCGCCGCCGGCCGCACCGCCCGCATCCAGCTCAAGGCCGACACCGGCCTCGGCCGCAACGGCTGCCAGCCCGCCGACTGGGCGGAACTGGTCGGGGCCGCCGTCGCCGCCCAGGCCGAGGGAACCGTCAAGGTCACCGGCCTCTGGTCGCACTTCGCCTGCGCCGACGAGCCCGGTCACCCGTCCATCCAGCTCCAGCTCACCGCCTTCCGCGACATGCTCGCGTACGCCGAGAAGGAGGGCCTGGAGCCCGAGGTCCGGCACATCGCCAACTCGCCCGCCACGCTCACCCTGCCCGAGTCCCACTTCGACCTCGTGCGCTGCGGGCTGGCCGTCTACGGGGTCTCGCCCGCGCCCGAACTCGGCACCCCGGCCCAGCTCGGCCTGCGTCCCGCCATGGCCCTCAAGGCCTCCCTGGCGCTGGTCAAGACGGTCCCGGCCGGGCACGGCGTGAGCTACGGGCACCACTACGTCACCGAGACCGAGACCACCCTCGCGCTGGTCCCGGCCGGTTACGCCGACGGCATCCCGCGGCACGCCTCCGGGCGCGGCCCGGTGCTGGTCGGCGGCAAGGTCCGGCGCGTCGCCGGGCGCGTCGCGATGGACCAGTTCGTGGTCGACCTGGACGGCGACCGCGCGGAGGTCGGCGACGAGGCCGTCATCTTCGGGGACGCGGAGCGCGGCGAGCCCACCGCCGAGGACTGGGCTCAAGCGGCGCACACCATCGCGTATGAGATCGTCACCCGTATCGGAGGGCGCGTGCCCCGGGTCTACCTGGGCGCCTGAGACGGAGCGAGGGCGGCGGCGTGAGCGAGAACTGGCGCAAGGCCGGCTGGGCCGGCGCCGCCATCGGCGTGATGGCGGCGGGCGCGGCGGCCGGGGTCGCCGTCGAACGGATCACCGTCGGGCGCGGCATGCGCCGCAAGGCACGCCTGGCCCTCGACGCCGCCGGTGACTACGGCTCCCTGCGCGGTACGCAGGGCACCTGCCGGGCCGAGGACGCCACCGAGCTGTACTACGAGGTCGACGAGCTCCCCGAGCCGCCGCGGGCCCGGCTGCGCCGGAAGCCCGCGCCCGCCGCGACCGTCGTCTTCTGCCACGGCTACTGCCTGGGCCAGGACTCCTGGCACTTCCAGCGCGCCGCGCTGCGCGGAGTGGTCCGCGCCGTCTACTGGGACCAGCGCAGCCACGGCCGCAGCGCCCGCGGCCTGGCCCAGGCGGACGGCGAGCCGATCACCATCGACCAGCTCGGCCGCGACCTGAAGAACGTCATCGACGCCGCCGCTCCCGAGGGCCCGCTGATCCTGGTGGGTCACTCGATGGGCGGAATGACCATCATGGGATTCGCGGAGCAGTTCCCCGACCTCGTGCGCGACCGCGTCGTCGGCGTCGCCCTGATCGGCACGTCCAGCGGCCGCCTCGACGAGGTGACGTACGGGCTGCCGTCCGTCGGACTGGGCGCCGTGCGCCGCCTCCTGCCGGGCGTGCTCAAGGCGCTCGGCTCGCAGGTGGAACTGGTCGAGAAGGGCCGCAGGGCCACCGCCGACCTCTTCGCCGGCATGATCAAGATGTACTCGTTCGGCTCCCGCGACGTGGACCCGGGCGTCGCGCGCTTCGCGGAGCGGCTCATCGAGGCCACCCCGATCGATGTGGTCGCCGAGTTCTACCCCGCCTTCCAGACCCACGACAAGACCGCGGCCCTCCAGCGGTTCGCGGACATCCCCGTCACCGTCGTCGCCGGGGACAGCGACATGATCACGCCGCCCGGGCACAGCACGGCCGTCAAGGAGGCGCTGCCGGACGCCGAGCTGGTGATCCTTGAGTCCACCGGGCACCTGATGATGCTGGAGCGCCCGGAGACCGTGACGCGGCTGCTGACCGAGCTGCTGGCGCGCACCGGGACGGTCCCCGCCCTCGCAGCGACTAACGTTGGCGGGCATGGAAGAAGTACCGCTGGAAGTACAGCGCAGCCAGGCACCGGCACCTGAGGCCGGCGCCGGATCCGAGGCCCGGCTCACCATCGGCTCCCCGGACGCGATGCAGGAGCTGGGCCGCAGGCTCGCCGTCCTGCTGCGCCCGGGTGACCTCGTCCTGCTGACCGGGGAGCTCGGCGCGGGCAAGACCACGCTGACCCGCGGGCTCGGCGAGGGGCTCGGCGTGCGCGGGGCCGTGACCTCGCCGACCTTCGTGATCGCCCGCGTGCACCCCTCGCTGACCGGCGGGCCGGCGCTGGTGCACGTGGACGCGTACCGGCTGGGCGGCGGCCTGGACGAGATGGAGGACCTGGACCTCGACGTCTCGCTGCCCGAGTCCGTGGTCGTCGTCGAATGGGGCGAGGGCAAGGTGGAGGAGCTCTCCGACGACCGGCTGCACGTGGTGATCGGCCGGGCCGTCGGCCACGAGGAGGTCCTGGACGACGTACGGGAGGTGTCCGTGCGCGGGATCGGGGCGCGCTGGGCCGACGGGGCCGGGCTGGACGCCCTGACCGGGGCGCTCTCCGAGTAGAGCGCCGCCGCGGCGTCGGAAACGGCGAACGTACCGACAACTCGTCGGCAAGATATTGCGCCCGCGGCCGGGCGCGTGATGACATGGTACCGAGAGTTTCTTAGGCATGCCTAAGTTCGGCGTCCGGGGTCCAGGAGGCAGCCATGTCGGCACCAGCAGGAGCGCAGCGCGAGCCCCGGCCGTCCGCCGTGTCCATGGGGGCGCTGCTCGCCGCGGGCGCGGCCGCCAGCGCCGTCTCGACGCCGCCCGCCCTCGTGCGCGTGCCGGCCGAGGGGGAACCGGAGGACGGCGTACGCGAACAGGCCGCTCCGGAGTCCGAAGCGGCCTAGTGAAGCGGCCTGGTGCTGTGGCGGGTTGGCGGCCCCCGTCGCACGTACGGGTGGTTCTCGCCGGGGCGTCAGGGGACGACGACGACCTTCGAGTTGATGGTCGCGAAGGCCCACATCGCGTCGCCGTCGGCCTTCGTCATGCGGATGCCGCCGGTCTTCCGGCTCGGGTCGGGCTCCGGCGTCGCGCCGTCCGCGCGGGCGCTGAAGCCGATCACCACGCCCTCCACGCTCGTGAACCGCACGACGTGCTCGACCGGAACCCCGTCCGAGCCGGTGACGGAGCCCGAGCGCGAGCCCACCAGGTAGCTGCCCGGCTTGGGGTGCACCGTGCTCGGCATCACCGTGAACGACGTGGGCTCCTGGCCGGCCTCGCCCACCAGCCACACCCGCTTCTGGCCCACCGAGTACACGACGCGCACCCCGGTGCCCGAGCCCTCCGGCACCGGGACCGGCTTCGTCGGGTCCTGCTTGCCCACGGCCGCGCTGGGGGCCGGGGCCGCCTCCTGCCCGGCCGCGCCCGGAGGCCGCTCGGGAGCCGTCGCGGACGCCTGGTAACCGAGGAAGCCGATCGCGGCGAGTGCCGCGGCGGTGAGCCCGGCCACGATTCCCGAGCTGCTGCGTGCCACCTTGCTCCACCTCTCCGCGGTGCGTGTCGCCCCGTAACCATGGCCGATGCCTGATCGAAAGGTAGCAGCAGGCCCGCTCCCCAACCGGCCGCAAAGGCCGGGGGCCACGGAGTCGTAGGCTGTTCGCGTGCTCTTGCTCGCTGTAGATACCGCCACGCCCGCCGTCACCGTCGCCCTGCACGACGGCGAGTCCGTCCTCGCCGAGTCGAACCAGGTCGACGCCCGCCGCCACGGGGAGCTGCTGCTGCCCTCCGTGGACCAGGTGCTCGCCGAGGCCGGCCTGAAGCTCGAAGCCGTCACCGGCATCGTCGTCGGGGTCGGCCCCGGCCCCTACACCGGGCTGCGCGTCGGCCTCGTCACGGCCACCACCTTCGCCTCCGTGCTGGGTGTGCCCGTGCACGGCCTGTGCACCCTCGACGGGCTCGCCCACGCCGCCGGGACCGCCGGGATCGAGGGCCCCTTCACCGTCGCCACCGACGCGCGGCGCAAGGAGGTCTACTGGGCGCGCTACGAGGACCCCCGCACCCGGGTCGGGGAGCCGGCCGTGGACCGGCCCGCCGACATCGCCGAGCGGGTCGCGGGCCTCCCGGCGGTGGGCCAGGGCGCGCTGCTGTACCCCGAGGTCTTCCCCGACGCGCGCGGTCCCGAGCACCAGTCGGCCGCAGCCCTGGCCTCGCTGGCCGCGGAGCGCCTGGCGGCGGGCCTGGAGTTCCTGCCGCCGACCCCGCTCTACCTGCGCCGGCCCGACGCGCAGGTGCCCAAGAACTACAAGGTGGTCACCCCGCAGTGACCCCCCATACCCTGCGCGAAATGCGCTGGTGGGACATCGAGCCCGTGCTGGAACTGGAGCACGAGCTGTTCCCCGACGACGCCTGGTCGGCCGCGATGTTCTGGTCCGAACTGGCCCATGCGCGCGGCCCGCAGGCCACGCGCCGCTACGTCGTCGCCGAGGACGGATCGGGCCGGCTGGTGGGCTACGCCGGGCTGGCCGCCGCCGGCGACCTGGCCGACGTACAGACCATCGCGGCCGCCCGCGACCAGTGGGGGACCGGGCTCGGCGCCCGGCTCCTGACCGACCTGCTGCGCGCCGCCACCGCGTTCGAATGCGCCGAGGTGCTGCTGGAGGTGCGGGTGGACAACACCCGCGCCCAGAAGCTCTACGAGCGCTTCGGCTTCGAGCCGATCGGCTTCCGGCGGGGCTACTACCAGCCCGGCAACGTCGACGCGCTCGTCATGCGACTGACCGACCCCGCACAAGCACGAACTGAGAGCAGTGAGAGCAATGGCTGACGAACCTCTCGTCCTCGGCATCGAGACCTCCTGCGACGAGACCGGCGTCGGCATCGTCCGCGGTACGACCCTGCTCGCGGACGCGGTCGCGTCCAGCGTCGACGAGCACGCCCGCTTCGGCGGGGTCGTGCCCGAGGTGGCCTCCCGCGCCCACCTGGAGACGATGGTCCCCACCATCGAACGCGCCCTGAAGGAGGCCGGTGTCAGCGCCCGCGACCTCGACGGCATCGCGGTCACGGCCGGACCGGGCCTCGCGGGGGCGCTGCTGGTGGGCACCTCGGCGGCCAAGGCGTACGCGTACGCGCTGGGCAAGCCGCTCTACGGCGTGAACCACCTGGCCTCGCACATCTGCGTGGACCAGCTGGAGCACGGGCCGCTGCCGGAGCCGACCATGGCGCTGCTGGTGTCCGGCGGGCACTCCTCGCTGCTGCTGGCCCCCGACATCACCTCCGACGTCCGGCCGCTCGGCGCGACCATCGACGACGCGGCGGGCGAAGCCTTCGACAAGATCGCCCGCGTGCTCCAGCTGGGCTTCCCCGGCGGCCCGGTCATCGACCGGCTCGCGCGCGAGGGCGACCCGAAGGCGATCGCGTTCCCGCGCGGTCTGACGGGGCCGCGCGACCCGGCGTACGACTTCTCCTTCTCCGGTCTGAAGACGTCCGTCGCCCGCTGGATCGAGGCGAAGCGGAAGGCGGGCGAGGAGGTGCCGGTGCGCGATGTGGCGGCGTCCTTCCAGGAGGCCGTGGTCGACGTACTGACGCGCAAGGCGATCCGCGCGTGCAAGGACGAGGGCGTCGACCACCTGATGATCGGCGGCGGGGTGGCCGCCAACTCGCGGCTGCGTTCGCTGGCGCAGGAGCGGTGCGACGACGCGGGGATCATCCTGCGCGTGCCGCGGCCGAAGCTGTGCACGGACAACGGCGCGATGGTGGCGGCGCTGGGCGCCGAGATGGTCAAGCGGAACAGGGCGGCCTCGGACTGGGACCTGTCGGCGGACTCCTCGCTGCCGGTGACGGACCCGCACGTGCCGGGGACGTCCCAGGGGCATGCGCACGGCCACGGACACGGCCACGGCCACGGGCACTCCCACGATCACGACCACGTGCACGAGCTGAGCAAGGACAACCTTTACTCATGACCACCGTCGCGCTGATGTGGGAGGCCCGGGCCGCCGACGGCCGGGGCAACGAACTGCTGGAGTGGGCCCGCGCCCAGGTCCTCGCCCGGGAGCCGGTGCGCCGCGAGGTGCTCCGGGCCCCGCAGGACCGGGTGCTGGTGATCACCTGGTGGGAGGCGCCCGAGGGGATTTCGGCAGACCTGCCCGAACTGCCGGAGCCCGCCGCCGACTTGATCGCGCGGGCGGTGCACCGCTGGCGTTTCGAGTCGGTCGAAGCCGGCTAGGGGCGACCGGCCCGGGCCGGCCCCCGCGGCTATGGTCATGTGCATGCCTCGCCGTGACCTGCCGCCTCCTCCGCCGCCCGCGCACCTGCGCGCCTGGCTGGACGAGGCCGCCGTACGGGCCGACCGCGCGCGGTTCCTGAGGGATCTGGGTCGGCGCAGCCTGGGCCTGGGGCGGCTGCTGCTCCTGTGGGCGGTCGCGGCCGTGTTCGTGCTCGGCTGGTCCTTCGTGGGCATGGCCTGGATGGCCTTCGAGCAGCACGACCCCTTCTCGTACCTCTACGGCCTCATCTTCGCCGTGCTCGGCGCGGGCGTGCTCATCCCGGCCGGGTTCTGGTTCGCCCGGGGCGCCCGGCGCGACCGGCAGGTACGCCAACTGCTGCACGCCTGGGTGGAGTCGGGCCGCGATCCGGCCGCCGACGCCCGCGTCCGGGCGCCGGGGCGGAGCCTGACCTGGCTGGTGGCCTCGCTCGCACTGGGCGCGTTCGGGCTGTGGGTGGCCTTCGCCGCCGCGGTCCCGGCCCGCCCGGGCGACACGACCTGCGGGGAGATCGCGCACACCATGGGCATCGGCCAGATCCTGTGGATCACGGGCCTGCTGGGGCTCGCCAAGGCGGCCGCCCACTACCGCTGGGCGGTACGCACCTTCCGGGTCCCCGCGTCCGGGTCTGCGTCCGCGTCCGCTTCCGGGTCCGCGTCCGCGTCATAGCTCGCGGGCCGGTGCCCCGATCAGCATGGACGGGGCGCCCGCGACGCGGGTCAGGAAGACGGTCGCGGCGTTCGGGCCCTGCGGCTTCACCTTCTTGCGGAGCTCCTCGGGCTCGATGGCCGAGCCGCGCTTCTTCACGGTCAGGACGCCCACCCCGCGCTCGCGCAGCAGGGCCTTGAGCTTCTTCAGCCCGAAGGGCAGCACGTCGGTGATCTCGTACGCCGTCGCGTACGGCGTCGCGCGCAGCTCGTCGGCGGTGATGTACGCGATGGTCGGGTCGATCAGCCGGCCGTCGAGCTGTTCGGCGACCTCGGCCACGAGGTGCGCGCGGATCACGGCGCCGTCGGGCTCGTAGAGCCAGCGGCCGACCGGGCCGGCCTGCGGGTCGGGCAGCGGATCGGCGGTCTGCAGGGCGCGCGGTCCGGGCAGCAGGGTGGCGCGGACGGTCCCCGGCGCGGTCCCGAACCAGAGCACGGCCTCCTTGACGTCCCCCTGGTCGGAGATCCACTCGGCCTCGGCCTCGGCCGGGACCGCCTCGTGCGGGATCCCGGGGGCGATCTTGATGGCGGCGTACTTCGCGCTGCGGGCCGTCTCCACGGCCCACGACAGCGGCGGCGAGTAGGACTCCGGGTCGAAGATCCGGCCGCGCCCCCCGCGCCGGGCCGGGTCGATGAAGACGGCGTCGTAGCCGGAGGTGTCCACCTCCGTCACATCCGCCTCCCGGACCTCGATCAGGTCCGCCAGCCCCAGCTCCTCGGCGTTGGCCCGGGCGACGGCCACGGTCAGCGGGTCGTGGTCGACCGCCAGCACCCGGATGCCGAGCCGGGCCAGGGCCAGGGCGTCCCCGCCGATGCCGCAGCACAGGTCGGCGAGGCTGCGTACGCCCAGGCCGGCGAGCCGCTCGGCGCGGTACGAGGCCACGGAGGCCCGGGTGGCCATCTCGCCGCCGCCGGGCGTGAAGTACATCCGGAAGGCGTCCTCGGCGCCGAACTTCGCCACCGCGCGCTGCCGCAGCCGGGCCTGCCCGAGCGCGGCGGAGACCAGTCCGGCGGGGTGCGCGCGGCGCAGCCGGGTGGCGACGGCCAGCTCCTGGGCGGGGTCGTAGTCGCGGAGCGAGTCCAGGAGGGCGCGCCCCTCGGGGGTGAGGAGGGCGGCGAAGTCTTCGGGGGTCACGGGTCCATTGTCGGCGACGCGCGGGGCGCGGGGAGGCGCGGCGGGGGTGTGGGCCAGTCGGTGGAAGGTCGGCCTCCGCTCGCGGTGTCTTCCGGGGGGCCCGCGTGTCGGGTGCCAGGATGCGCAACTATGCAGCTAGTCGGACAAAAGGAAGATAAGACGCAACAGGGTCACCGGTACGCGGCGGGTCCGCGCGGCCGGTTCGGGGTGGCCGTGGCCGCCCTGCTGGTAGCCGCCCTCGGAACGGCCTGCGGCTCCGGGGAGTCCGCGGCGCCGGACAAGGCCGAGAAGGCGAAGGCGGCCAAGGGCGCGGAGGCGGGCGCGGCGGGCGCGGGGGGAGCGCTCAGCGCCGCCGAGAAGGCCAAGGCCGCCCAGCAGGCGCGCGTCGCGGCGGCGAAGAGGTGGGGCCTGGCCAAGACCCCGCTGACCGCTCCGGCGGCGCCGAAGGAGAAGCCCGAGATCACCACGCGCGAGGGCTTCGAGGTGGAGGACCAGGAGGAGTACCCGCCGGTCTTCACCACCATCGACACGGAGGACAAGGTCGTCTTCCTGACGGTCGACGACGGCGCGGAGAAGGACCCCGAGTTCCTGAAGATGATGCAGGAGCTGAAGATCCCGTACACGGCGTTCCTCAGCGACTACATCATCAAGGACAACTACCCCTACTTCAAGGCGATGCAGGCCGCCGGCGTCACCCTGAACAACCACACGCTCAACCACCGCTACATGCCCGGCCTCTCGTACGAGAAGCAGCGCGAGGAGATCTGCGGCCAGCAGGACACGATCCAGAAGCAGTTCGGCAAGCGGCCGACCCTCTTCCGGCCGCCGTACGGCAACTACAACCAGGACACGCTGCGCGCGGCGAAGTCCTGCGGGATCAAGGCGGTGCCGCTGTGGAACGCGGAGGCCTTCCCGAACCGGCTCGAGTACCGCGAATGGGACCGCGATCTGCACCCCGGTGACATCATCCTCACGCATTTCCGGGGCAAGGAGGACTGGAAGGGCACGATGCCTGACATGATCCGTCAGGTCATGAAGACCGTCACGGACAAGGGGTACGCCGTGGCTCGCCTGGAGGACTATCTGTGAAGCACGCGCGCCGGTTGGTAGCCGGATCGCTGGCGGCCGGCGCGCTCGCGCTCTCCCTGACGGGCTGCGGGGGCGGCGCGGACCACACGGAGCGGCTGGGGCCCAAGCCGAAGGCGACGCAGGGAAGCCCGCAGGCCCCCGCCTCGCCCTCCGGCTCCGCCTCCACCTCTACCGCCCCGGACGAGGCGTACCGCAAGTGGGGCCTGACGGGTCCCGTCCAGTACGCGCCGAAGCCCGCCCGGAAGCCGCAGCTCCCGAAGGCGGCCCCGGGCAGAGTCCCGGTGATAGACCGAATACCCGTCGCGGCGGACGACAAGGTCGTCTTCCTGACCTTCGACGACGGCGCGGAGAAGGACCCCGAGTTCCTGAAGATGGCGGCCGACCTGAAGCTGCCGATCAGCATGTTCCTGACGGACAGCGTGGCTTCGTCGGACTACGGCCACTTCGAGCAGCTGCGCGACAACGGCTCGCAGAGCACGATAAACAACCACACCCTGACGCACCCGAACCTGCGGACCCTCTCCTACGAGGCGCAGAAGCACCAGATATGCGGCCAGCAGGAACGCCTGGAGAAGCGCTTCGGCCAGCGTCCGCCGCTGTTCCGCCCGCCCTTCGGCAACTACAACGACGACACCCTCCGGGCCGCCTCGGAGTGCGGGGTTTCGTCCCTGGTGCTGTGGCGGGTCTCGATGCAGATCAACAACTTCCAGTACGCCGGGGGCTCCGCCCTCACGCCGGGCGACATCATCCTGGCCCACTTCCGCGGCCCCTCGGAGCTCAAGGGTTCCACGGAGACCCAGATGACGACGCGCATGCTCCAGCGGATCCAGGACCAGGGCTACCGGATAGGGCGGTTGGAGGACTACCTGTAGGCCGGGCTAACGCAGCAGCCACCTCTTGGTCAGTTCCAGCGTCTCCGCCCTGCTGCGGTGCCCGTGGTCGGCGGCGATGAAGTACTCGCCGATCCGCACGGAGAACGCGAGCATGCAGCGGACCTCGACGTCGTCCGGGTCCGGGCAGATCGCGCCGAACAGCGAACGCAGGTAGTCCATGCGCCGGTTGTCGACGCGCCGCAGACGCTGCGCGACGTCCTCGTCCCGCCGGGCCCAGTCGCGGATCGCGAGCTCGGCCGCGACGCCCGTCGTCGGCCCGTCGGCGGCGGACGAGGCGATCTCGAACAGTCGCTCCAGCCTGGCCCTGGCGTCTCCGCCACCGCTCTCGACCTGCTCGATCACCGCCTCGCTGACATCGCGCTCCCAGGTGTCGAGCATCTCCGTGAGGAGCGCGCCCCGCGTGCCGAAGTACCCGTAGAAGCCGCCCTTGCTGACGCCGAGCGCCTGCGCCAGCGACTCGATCCGGACGGCCTCCGGGCCGCCCGAGGCCAGAGCCCGCAACCCTTCCTCGATCCATGCGCCGCGAGGCGTCCGGGTCGTGCCCATGGTGTGTCTCCGCTCACGTCCGCCCCCGTCTATACGGTGCCGTATAGACGGGTGCTAGCCTTCTTCTATACGGCATCGTATAGATAGGGGCTTGGCCATGAGACTCCCCACGACCGCGCACACCGACCGTCCCTGGCGGATCCACGAGATCGCCGGCGACTTCCAGCTCGAGGACGTGTGGGCGCTCCCGACGCCGGGCGGCCCCGACGACCTCGAGCGGCTCGTGCGCCAGTTCGCGCAGGGCAAGGGGGACCCCGTCCCCTCCCTGGTGGGGCGCGTGCTCTTCGCGCTCCGCTGGAAGCTCGGGGCGCTGCTCGGTCTGGACAAGCCCGCCGACGGCATCGGCGGCCGCGTGCCGACGCTGCGGGACCGCCTGCCGGCGGACCTCCGCGAGGGTCCGCGTGGGCCGGACCTCGACTCCGTACCGTTCACGTCCGTCTACCAGACCCATGACGAGTGGGTGGCGGAGATGGCCAACAAGACCGTGCACGGCGTGATGCACATCGGCTGGATCCCGGACGGCTCCGGCGGCCACCGCGGCCAGATGGCCGTCCTGGTCAAGCCGAACGGCCGCCTGGGCGCCGCGTACATGGCCGCCATCAAGCCCTTCCGCTACCTGGGCGTCTACCCGGCCCTGATCCGGGGCATCGGCCGCGAATGGCAAGCCGGAACCGCCGCCCGAGCCCGCGGCTAGCTCAGCCCGGGACGGGCTCGATGGCGCCGACCGCGGTGGTGACGAGGCCCGCCGCGTGGCGGGCGGCGTACTCGGCACAACGGGCGATCTGCCGCGTCCACCGTCCGACCTGCCGCGATCTCCATATGACCGCTGTCTGGCGACGGCGGGCCCGGCCCGGTCGGCGTTGCCGCCCGTCCCGGGCGAAGGGTCTTGGCCGCCCCGGGAGCCGGGCAGGGCATCCCTGATCCCGGTCGGGTGTGTCCCGGCCCCCGAAGCCGTCGGCCGGCAGGCCGGTGCGCCTGGGGGTGGTGCCGCCGGACCCGGCCCCCGCCCTACACCCCCGACACCACCGGTGTGATCGTCGTTTCGACCGGGCCCCTCGCGTCCGCCTCGCGTTGGCGTTCCGCGCTGTCGCTGATGCGGAGCAGCAGGGCGATCATGATCCAGTTGGCCAGGAGGGACGAGCCGCCCTTGGCCAGGAAGGGCAGGGCCTTGCCCGTCAGGGGGATCAGGCCCGTGACGCCACCCGCGACCACGAAGACCTGGAGGGCCAGCGCCGAGGCGAGGCCCACCGCCAGCAGTTTGCCGAAGGGGTCGCGGGCGCCGAGGGCCATCCGGAGCCCCCGCTGTACGAGGAGTGCGTACAGGATCAGTACCGCCATGACCCCGGCCAGGCCGAGTTCCTCGCCGACCGTCGTCAGGATGAAGTCGCTGCGGCCCGCGAACTTGATCAGCTCCGGGTGGCCCATGCCGAGGCCGGTGCCGGAGATGCCGCCCGTGCCGAAGCTGAACAGCGCCTGCGCCGACTGGTCCGAGGTGACGCCCGGGGGAGGGTTCTCCCAGTAGTACGACAGCGGGTTGAGCCAGGCGGCCACGCGCGCCTTGACGTGCGGTTCCGTCGAGCCCACAGCGAAGGCGCCGACCGCCGCCATGAACAGGCCGCACACGATCCAGCCGGTGCGCTCCGTGGCCACGTACAGCATCACCACGAAGACGCCGAAGAAGATCAGCGACGTACCCAGGTCGCGCTCGAAGACCAGCACCAGCATCGACACGATCCACACCGTGACGATCGGTCCCAGCTGGCGCATCGGCGGCATCCGCATGCCGAGGAACTTGCGGCCCGTCAGGGCCAGCGAATCCCGGTGGATCACCAGGTAGCCCGCGAAAAAGATCGCGATCATGATCTTCACGAACTCGCCGGGCTGCAGCGAGAACCCGAACAGGATGATCCACCGCTTCGCGCCGTACGTGTCCGCGCCGAAGAACGCCGGCGCGATCAGCAGCACCAGCGCGACGGCCATCGTGATGTAGATGAACCGCTGCAGCAGCCGGTGGTCGCGCAGCAGCGCCACCACCAGGATGCAGGCGGCGACGCCGACCACCGTCCACAGCAGCTGGCCCGGAGCGTTCGCGTCCGAGTTGTACCGCTCGATGTACCCCTGGTCGAGGCGGTGGATCAGTACCAGCCCGAGGCCGGTCAGCAGCATGGCCAGCGGGAAGATCAGCGGGTCGGCGTACGCCGCGAACCGGCGGATGCCCAGGTGCCCGACCAGCGAGAGCAGCGTCATGCTGATCGTGAAGCCGGTGAGGTCGGGCGGCAGCTCGCCGTTCATGGCGAGGCCGGCGTTGGCGTGGCCGAAGACGGCGGTGCCGACGACGAGGACGAGCAGCAGCGCCTCGGTGCGACGGCGGGAGCCCGCCGTCGTCAGGGGTTTCAGTCCACGCACGGGAGGCCGCCGCCGTCCGTGGGCGCGAGCGCGAGCGCGGGCGCGGGCGCGGGTGCGGGCGAGGCGGCAGGCGTGTACGGCGCCCCCGGTGACGGCGAGGGTGGACGCGAGGGGGAGGGTGAGGGGGAAGCGGCGCCCCGTGCGCTCGGGCTCGGAGGGGCCTTCGGCCCGATCTGCTCGGCAATGAGGCGCTTTATCTTCATATCAACTACGACGTCGATGCCCTCCCCATGGTTCCTCCCGCAGCCTGCCCACCGCCCACACCGGAAGGACGAGGGAGAGCACGCCCACCGCGCCGGGCCCCAGCCACACCAGGACGCCGGGCCGCACGGCCGTGCCGGCGGACGGTCCGAGGACGAAGGCGGGCTGCGGACCGTCCGGACGGGTGTCGAACGCGGTGTCGACCCCGACCCGCCGAATCGCGAACGAGCCGTCGCCCGCCGCGAAGGAGCCCTCGCACATCCAGTGCAGGTCCCCGTCCGAGTCCCGCTCCTCCGCACACCGCGTGGCGTGGAAGGCGCCCTCCACCCCGGCGACCTGAGCCGCGAGCCGCGGCACGGAGTTCGACAGCATGTAGATCCCGGCCGCGAGGCCGACCACGATCGGGATGCCGTGCCGCCAGCGCACGCCGGGGTTCGTCCTGGTCATGACCGGAGAGTAGTGAGATCGAACGCCCGTGCGCCGGGGTTTCGCCGGTTCCGGAGGGCCGCTCCGCGCAACGCCCATCGTCGGGAATTGGCACTCCGCTTGACCGAGTGCTAATCGCCGGAATAGTCTCGCACCTGGCACTCGCCCCCGGTGAGTGCCAACACAGCGACAGGCAGATCCGGCACCCGCGACGACGGATCGACCTGGTCGCCACCTCAGACAGTTAACCCCGGATCTCCGAAGGGGGAGGTCGGATCGTGACGACCGCCAGCTCCAAGGTTGCCATCAAGCCGCTTGAGGACCGCATTGTGGTCCAGCCGCTCGACGCCGAGCAGACCACGGCCTCCGGCCTGGTCATCCCGGACACCGCGAAGGAGAAGCCCCAGGAGGGCGTCGTCCTCGCGGTCGGTCCGGGTCGCTTCGAGGACGGCCAGCGTCTCCCGCTGGACGTCAACGTCGGCGACATCGTGCTGTACAGCAAGTACGGCGGCACCGAAGTGAAGTACAGCGGCGAGGAGTACCTCGTCCTCTCGGCCCGCGACGTGCTCGCGATCGTCGAGAAGTAATTCGCTTCTCCAGTACTGCTTTGAGCTGCGCCCCTGGTCACCCCGCTGATTGCCGGGCGGCGAGGGGCGCAGTTCGTTAAACCCGAGTTTTCGAGAGGGCTGAACCGCTCCCATGGCGAAGATCCTGAAGTTCGACGAGGACGCCCGTCGCGCCCTCGAGCGCGGCGTCAACAAGCTTGCCGACACGGTGAAGGTGACGATCGGCCCCAAGGGCCGCAACGTCGTCATCGACAAGAAGTTCGGCGCCCCCACCATCACCAACGACGGTGTCACCATCGCCCGCGAGGTCGAGCTGGACGACCCGTACGAGAACCTGGGCGCGCAGCTCGTGAAGGAGGTGGCGACCAAGACCAACGACATCGCGGGTGACGGCACCACCACCGCCACTGTGCTGGCCCAGGCGCTGGTCCGCGAGGGTCTGCGCAACGTCGCCGCGGGCGCGTCCCCGGCCGCCCTGAAGAAGGGCATCGACGCCGCGGTCAAGGCCGTGTCCGAGGAGCTCCTCGCGACCGCCCGCCCGATCGAGGACAAGTCCGACATCGCCGCCGTGGCCGCGCTCTCCGCGCAGGACCAGCAGGTCGGCGAGCTCATCGCCGAGGCGATGGACAAGGTCGGCAAGGACGGTGTCATCACCGTCGAGGAGTCCAACGCCTTCGGCCTGGAGCTGGAGTTCACCGAGGGCATGGCCTTCGACAAGGGCTACCTCTCGCCGTACATGGTCTCCGACCAGGAGCGTATGGAGGCCGTCCTCGACGACCCGTACATCCTGATCAACCAGGGCAAGATCTCCTCCATCCAGGACCTCCTGCCGCTGCTCGAGAAGGTCATCCAGGCCGGCGCCTCGAAGCCGCTGCTGATCATCGCCGAGGACGTCGAGGGCGAGGCGCTCTCCACCCTCGTCGTCAACAAGATCCGCGGCACCTTCAACGCGGTCGCCGTCAAGGCCCCGGGCTTCGGCGACCGCCGCAAGGCGATGCTGCAGGACATGGCCACCCTCACCGGTGCCACCGTCATCGCCGAGGAGGTCGGCCTCAAGCTCGACCAGGCCGGTCTGGACGTACTGGGCTCCGCCCGCCGCGTCACGATCTCCAAGGACGACACCACCATCGTCGACGGTGGCGGCAACTCCGAGGACGTCGCGGGCCGCGTCAACCAGATCAAGGCCGAGATCGAGTCCACCGACTCCGACTGGGACCGCGAGAAGCTGCAGGAGCGCCTGGCGAAGCTCGCCGGCGGCGTCTGCGTCATCAAGGTCGGCGCCGCCACCGAGGTGGAGCTCAAGGAGAAGAAGCACCGCCTCGAGGACGCCATCTCGGCGACCCGCGCCGCGGTCGAGGAGGGCATCGTCTCCGGCGGTGGCTCCGCTCTCGTCCACGCCGTCAAGGTCCTCGAGGACAACCTCGGCCTGTCGGGCGACGAGGCCACCGGTGTCGCGGTCGTGCGCCGCGCCGCCGTCGAGCCGCTGCGCTGGATCGCCGAGAACGCCGGTCTCGAGGGTTACGTCATCACCTCGAAGGTCGCCGAGCTCGACAAGGGCCAGGGCTTCAACGCCGCCACCGGCGAGTACGGCGACCTGGTCAAGGCCGGCGTCATCGACCCGGTGAAGGTCACCCGCTCCGCGCTGGAGAACGCCGCTTCCATCGCCTCCCTGCTGCTCACGACCGAGACCCTGGTCGTCGAGAAGCCGGCCGAGGAAGAGGCCGACGCGGGCCACGGCCACGGTCACGGCCACAGCCACTGATCGCACCACGGCACAGCGAAGGCCCCGTTCCGCACCTGCGGAACGGGGCCTTCCCCGTGTTCAGGACCCGGACGCGCCCATCTCGCGCATGAGGCGGCCGATGTCGTAGTGCCACCAGGCCTCGGCTATCTTGCCGTCCGCACAGCGGAAGGTGGTGGTCCCGGGGATGTCGTACGTCTTCCCGGTCGGTGCGACCCCCATGAACTCTCCCTTGTGCGTGCCGTGCCAGGTCCACACGGTGGTGACGAGGTCGCCCTCGGCCACCTGGGCCACCGTCTCGAAGGTCATGTCGAAGGCCGCGCGCCACATCTGCATGTCCTTGTGCATGACGTCCCGTCCGGTGACGGTGGTCTCGTCGTGCCCGACGTCGTGGTCGATGTAGTCGGCGGCGAAGAGCTCGTCGATGAGGCTCGTGTTGCCCTTCATCGCGATCTCCTGGAACACCTTGTCCGCGAGCATCTTGTTGAGGTTCTCGTCGCGGACGACGTCCAGGTTGGTGAAGGTCGGCATCCCCTCGCAGAGGGCCACCATCTCCTGGAACATCTTGTCGGTCTCCGGGAGATGAGAGTTCTTCATGGCGTCTTCGTACGAGGGGAATTCGACCACGTCCACGTAGTGGTTCTCGGCCTCGCGGTCCTTGCCCACGATGGAGTGGGTCACCGTGCGCTTGCCCTGGCTCTGCGAGACGTACTGGTCGAGCAGCTGGTTGAGGTCGTCCTGCCGGCTGGTCTTGTAATCGATTATCTGTACGAATGTCATGGCGTCTCCCGGGCTGGATGGGACACGTCCATTTTAGGTAAATACCACCCATTCGGCTGGTTTGCCGGGGGGTGTTACTGCGGCCCGTACTTGCGGCCCGTACGGGACGACACCCCGCCCAGCAGCCCGCGCGGCGTCAGCTTCACCACGCCCATCAGCGCCTTGTACCGCGGATCGGGGATCGACACCGTCTTGCCCCGGGCCAGGTCCGCCAGGGCCGCCGCCACCAGCTTGTCGGCGTCGAGCCACATCCAGCCGGGGATGTTGTCCGTGCCCATGCCGGCGCGCTGGTGGAACTCCGTCCGTACGAAGCCGGGGCACAGCGCCATCAGCCGTACCCCGGATCCCGCCAGGTCCCGCGCCGCACCCTGGGTGAACTGCACGACCCAGGCCTTGCTCGCCCCGTAGGTGCCGCGCGGTACGAACGCCGCCACGGAGGCCACGTTGATCACGCCGCCGCGGCCGCGCGAGCGCATCGACCCGGTGGCCGCCGAGGTCAGCCGCAGGACCGCCTCGATGTGCACCTTCAGCATGGTGAGCTCGTCGGCCATGGAGACCTCGAGGTAGCGGCCCTTGTTGCCGAAGCCCGCGTTGTTGACCAGCAGGTCCACCGGGTGGGTGCGGTCGCCGAGGCGGCGCTCGACCGCCGCGATGCCCTCCTCGGCGGAGAGGTCGGCGGCCAGCACCTCGGCCTCGATGCCGTGCCGGTCGTGCAGCTCGGTGGCCTGCTCGCCGAGCCGCTTGGTGTCACGCGCCACCAGCACCAGGTTGTGGCCCTGGGCGGCGAGCCGCCGGGCGAAGGCGGCGCCGATGCCCGCCGTGGATCCCGTAATCAACGCAGTCGTCATAGGCGCAACCTAGCCGCCCCGGATGACGGTGTTACCCCGCCCCGACCCCGGCCCCGTACTTCTCCACGTACCGGCGCACCCGCTCGTGGGCCTCCGGCTCCATCGCCGCGCCCGCCGCCAGGGTGCGCGGCAGCAGGGCGCGCTCGGTGGTGAAGGCCCGGAACCACAACTGCACCGTCACGTCGTGGTCCGGACGGTGGATGACCTCGATGGTGTCGCCCGGGGAGACCGAGCCCTCCTCGATCACCCGCAGGTACGCGCCCGGCCGTGCCGCCCGGGTGAAGCGCTTGACCCAGGCGCTCTCGCCGACGGCCCCCTGGAAGGTCTGGCACGGGATGCGGGCCGAGGCCACCTCGAGGACCAGGTCCGCGCCGACCCGCCACCGGTCGCCGAGGCGCGCGGTGTTCAGGTCGAGGCCGGAGGTGGTGAAGTTCTCGCCGAAGGCCCCGGCGGGCAGTTCGCGGCCCAGCTCGCGCTCCCAGCGGTCCAGGTCCTCGCGCGCGTACGCGTAGACGGCCTGGTGGTCGCCGCCGTGGTGGCGGCGGTCGCAGACGGCGTCGCCCTCGAGGCCGCTGCCCCGTCCGGTGGCCTTGGAGCCGGGAGCGCTCACGCGCACCGGTCCGGGGACCGGGCGCTTGTGGTGGCCGGTCACCCCGCCTTCCGCGTCGGTGTAGTCGACGGCCGTGGCGCGGCCGAGGTTCACGGAGATCAGATGTATGGGGACCATGCGGCCAACCTAGCCGAGCGCCCCCAAAGCGTCACGGGGTATTCGTGCGGCCAGTCAAAGCAGGGCTTATGCTCGAGGGGTGATCGAGGCACGCCATCTCCGGGTCCTGCGCGCTGTCGCCGGGACCGGGTCCTTCTCCGCCGCCGCCCGCGAGCTCGGCTGCACCCAGCCGGCCGTCTCCCAGCAGATGAAGGCGCTGGAGCAGTCGGCCGGCACTCCGCTGCTCGTGCGGACCGGCCGTGAAATGCGGCTGACCCAGGCCGGCGCGGCCCTGGTCCGGCACGCGTCGGGGATCCTGTCCGGGCTGACCGCCGCCGAGGAGGAGGTCGCGGCCATCGCGGGGCTGCGCGCGGGCCGGGTCCGGCTGGTGTCCTTCCCCAGCGGCAGCTCGACCCTGGTGCCGACCGCGCTCGCGGCGATGCGCGCCGAGCACCCGGGGACCCGGATCTCCCTGGTCGAGGCCGAACCGCCGCGCTCGGTGGAGATGCTCCGCGAGGGGGACTGCGACCTGGCGCTGGCCTTCCGTTACGGCGGGGCGGCCGGATCCGTGGCGGAGTGGGACGACCTGGTGGTGCGCCCGCTGCTGACCGACCGGCTCGTCGGTCTGGTCCCGGAAGGCCACCGGCTGGCCGGTGCCGAGCGCGTGGGCATGGCGGAGCTGGCCGACGAGCCGTGGATCGCGGGCTGTCCGCGCTGCCGCCGCCATCTGGTCGAGGTGTGCGAGGCCGCGGGATTCACCCCGCGGATCGACTTCGCGACCGACGACTATCCGGCGGTCGTCGGCCTGGTGGGCGCGGGGCTGGGCGTCGCCGTGCTGCCGGAGCTCGCGGTGGAGTCCGTCCGGGCCAAGGGCGTCAGCACGGTGGCGGTGGAGCCGGCCGTGGTGCGCGAGGTCGTGGCGCTGACCCTGCCCGACCTGGCCCGGGTGCCGGCCGTGGCCGCGACGCTGGCCGAGCTGGAGCGGGCCGCCACGCGCTGACCGTACGTCTCTGGCGGATACGTACGGCCGAACGCGTGACGTTGCGCCCCGAGCTGCGACACGCCCGGCGTTCGCGCGGATCGGATGAACCCGCGGTCGGTGGGTCCAGTGGGTCCACGGGAATTGCAGGAACGTTCCTTCGGGCGTTTGTTCTCCGGATCAGTGGGGCGGGATCGGTCCGAGCGCGGTGGACGCGGGGATCAGGCGGTGACGCGCGCGGCCCATCAGTTCCTCTCGCTCGTCCTCCGTGAGGCCTCCCCACACTCCGTAGGGCTCGCGGACGGCGAGCGCGTGCGCGGCACACTCCGCGCGGACCGGGCATCGCATGCAGACCTCTTTAGCCGAGGCCTCGCGCGCGCTCCTGGCCGCGCCCCGCTCACCTTCCGGATGGAAGAAGAGGGAGCTGTCGACCCCCCGGCAGGCGGCGAGCAGCTGCCAGTCCCAGAGGTCGGCGTTCGGTCCGGGGAGGCGGGAGAAATCTGCCATTGGTAGTCCTCTTGGTGCCGGTACTGAGGCGGATACGGTCCATGTCTCCACACCTACTGTCCTAGTAGATGTAAATATGACTCATTGGGAATCTAGCCTCAGACACGTGCCAAACGGAAGGAAAGCCGCCAAATAGGGCATAGCTCCAGATGGAGGACAGTTGCCTTGTGGCGGCCGTGTCGTGTTCGCTTCCTCACGTAGAGTGCCGAAGGTGTCCGTCCGACCCGTAACTCTTTCGAGTGACCATCGTTGAGAGTGCGAAGGCGGTTGAACCCATAAGTTCTCGGACAGGTGTCCGGGGACATCGACCGCACAGGTGACGATACGTACCAGCCTGGAGGCTCAAGGTGACGCGCATCAGCAGCTGCGGAGGGCGGTCATGACATCCGTCCTCGTCTGCGACGACTCCCCGCTTGCCCGAGAGGCGCTCCGCCGCGCGGTTGCCACCGTGCCCGGCGTCGAGCGTGTGACGACGGCTGCCAACGGCGAGGAAGTCCTCCGCCGCTGGGGTGCCGACCGCTCCGACCTGATTCTGATGGATGTACGGATGCCGGGGCTGGGCGGTGTGGAGACGGTTCGCCGGCTGCTCTCGGCCGACCCGGGCGCCCGCATCATCATGCTGACGGTCGCCGAGGACCTGGACGGCGTGGCCCTCGCGGTCGCCGCCGGCGCCCGGGGCTACCTGCACAAGGACGCCTCGCGCGCCGAACTGCGGGCCACGGTCACCCAGGCCCTCGCCGACCCGACCTGGCGCCTGGCCCCGCGCCGGCTCCGCTCGGCCGAGATGGGCGCCGCCCCCACGCTCACCGCGCGGGAGATCCAGGTGCTCGAGGGCATGAGCCACGGCCGGTCCAACGCGGAGATCGGGCGTGAGCTCTTCCTCTCCGAGGACACGGTCAAGACGCACGCCCGCAGGCTGTTCAAGAAGCTCGGCGCCTCGGACCGGGCGCACGCCGTCGCGCTCGGCTTCCGCTGGGGCCTGGTCCGCTGACCCACGGGCCGCGGTCCCGTCCGACGACCGACAGCCCCGTCGTACCCGGTGCGCATCCGGGGATTGGCGGGGCACAATCCGGGGGACGTGTCGCTTCGTGCGCGATGCCGCATCCTTGAGGGTGTGCCGCATTCTTGGAAATGTGGGGTCCCCGTCCGTGGGGACCATTCGGCCGAGCGGGAGGGGAGGGTGCAGACCATGAGTTCCGGCGCCCCCGCTCATAACGCTTCGACGCACGAAACCGGCCGCGGTGCCGCGGAACCTCCGGCGCCAAGGCACCATGGATTGATGCGCGACGACGAGGCCCTGGGGTCCCCCGCGGCCACAGGCCCGACCGGCGCCGCCAAAGGCGGCAGTGCCGGGGCCGTCAGCGCGCTCGTACGCCGGGCGGTGGAGGGCGACGAGCAGGCCACGCACGACCTGCTCGCCTTCGTTCACCCGCTCGCGATCCGCTACTGCCGCACCCGGCTCTCGCGGCTCCCGGGTGATGCCCGCCACTTCGTGGAGGACCTCGCGCAGGAGGTCTGCGTCGCGGTCCTGATGGCCCTGCCGCGCTACCGGGACACCGGGCGGCCCTTCGAGGCCTTCGTCTTCGCCATCGCCGCGCACAAGGTCGCCGACCTGCAGCGGGCCGCCATGAGGCACCCGGGCAGCACGGCCGTCCCGTCCGACGAGATGCCGGAGCGCCCCGACGACTCGCTGGGCCCCGAGGAGCGGGCGCTGCTCAGCAGCGACGCGGCCTGGGCCAAGAAGCTGCTGGCCAATCTGCCGGAGAACCAGCGCGAGCTGCTCGTCCTGCGGGTGGCCGTCGGGCTGACCGCCGAGGAGACCGGGCAGATGCTCGGCATGTCGCCGGGGGCGGTGCGGGTGGCCCAGCACCGGGCCCTCAGCAGGCTCCGCGCGCTCGCCGAGCAGTAGGAACCGCCCCGGCGATCGTCGTAGGAAGCGACGAAAATCCCGAGGGACCATGCTCGTGGAATGAGACGCTGCGGGATCCCGTTAGCATGGACATCCGCGCTGAGCAAGACCATTTGGGAAGGTGTCATGACTACCGACGGAGTGCCCGACAAATTCGCCACGCTCGGACTGACCTACGACGACGTGCTGCTGCTGCCGGGCGCGTCGGACATGGCGCCCGACGCGATCGACACCTCCTCCCTCATCTCGCGCAACGTCCGCGTCAACGTTCCGCTGCTCTCCGCCGCCATGGACAAGGTCACCGAGGCCCGCATGGCCATCGCGATGGCCCGCCAGGGCGGCGTCGGCGTACTGCACCGCAACCTCTCCATCACCGACCAGGCCAACCAGGTCGACCTGGTCAAGCGCTCCGAGTCCGGCATGGTCACCGACCCGATCACGGTGCACCCGGACGCGACGCTGCGCGAGGCCGACGAGCTCTGCGCGAAGTTCCGCATCTCCGGGGTCCCGGTCACCGACCCGGCGGGCAAGCTGCTCGGCATCGTCACCAACCGCGACATGGCCTTCGAGTCGGACCGCAGCCGCCAGGTGCGCGAGGTCATGACCCCGATGCCGCTGGTCACGGGCAAGGTCGGCATCTCCGGCGTGGACGCCATGGAGCTGCTGCGCCGCCACAAGATCGAGAAGCTTCCGCTGGTCGACGACGCGGGCATCCTCAAGGGCCTCATCACGGTCAAGGACTTCGTCAAGGCCGAGAAGTACCCGAACGCCGCCAAGGACAAGGACGGCCGGCTGCTCGTCGGCGCGGCCGTCGGCGTCGCCGGTGACGCGTACGACCGCGCCCAGGCGCTGATCGAGGCGGGCGCCGACTTCATCGTCGTCGACACCGCCCACGGCCACTCCCGCCTGGTCGGCGACATGGTCGCCAAGATCAAGTCGAACTCCTCCGTCGACGTCATCGGCGGCAACGTCGCCACCCGCGACGGCGCCCAGGCGCTGATCGACGCCGGCTGCGACGGCATCAAGGTCGGCGTCGGCCCCGGCTCCATCTGCACCACCCGCGTCGTCGCCGGCATCGGCGTCCCGCAGGTCACCGCGATCTACGAGGCCTCGCTGGCCGCCAAGGCCGCGGGCGTCCCGGTCATCGGCGACGGCGGCCTGCAGTACTCCGGTGACATCGCCAAGGCCCTGGTCGCGGGCGCGGACACGGTGATGCTCGGCTCGCTGCTCGCGGGCTGCGAGGAGTCCCCGGGCGAGCTGCTCTTCATCAACGGCAAGCAGTTCAAGTCGTACCGCGGCATGGGCTCGCTCGGCGCGATGCAGTCCCGCGGCGACCGCAAGTCCTTCTCGAAGGATCGCTACTTCCAGGAGGGCGTGGGCGGCGACGACAAGCTCATCCCCGAGGGCATCGAGGGCCAGGTGCCCTACCGCGGTCCGCTCTCGGCGGTCGTGCACCAGCTCGTCGGCGGCCTGCGCCAGTCGATGTTCTACGTCGGCGGCCGCACCGTCCCCGAGCTGCAGGAGCGGGGCCGCTTCGTCCGGATCACCTCGGCGGGCCTCAAGGAGAGCCACCCGCACGACATCCAGATGACGGTGGAAGCACCGAACTACTCCCGCAAGGGCTGAACGGCATGAGGTGAGGGGGCGGGTCCAGCCGGGCCCGCCCCCTCCGCCGTGCCCCGGGACGGTCCGCGGTCGTCCGTACAGCGGTCACCGGAACGCGGGCCCCCGGCGTTCGGGGATACTGGACGGGCAGACCCAGAGGAAAGGCCACCACACGTGACTGAGATCGAGATCGGGCGCGGCAAGCGCGGCCGCAGGGCGTACGCGTTCGACGACATCGCCATCGTCCCGAGCCGGCGTACCCGGGACCCGAAGGAGGTCTCGATCGCCTGGCAGATCGACGCGTACCGCTTCGAGCTCCCCTTCCTGGCCGCCCCCATGGACTCGGTCGTCTCCCCGCAGACCGCGATCCGCATCGGCGAGCTCGGCGGCCTCGGCGTGCTGAACCTCGAAGGCCTGTGGACCCGGTACGAGGACCCGCAGCCGCTGCTCGACGAGATCACGGAGCTGGACGAGGAGGCCGCCACCCGCCGCCTCCAGGAGATCTACTCCGCGCCGATCCAGGCGGACCTGATCCGGCAGCGGATCAAGGAGGTGCGCGACTCGGGCGTCGTCACCGCCGCCGCGCTGTCCCCGCAGCGCACCGCCGAGTTCTCCAAGGCGGTCGTGGACGCGGGCGTGGACATCTTCGTGATCCGCGGCACCACCGTGTCCGCTGAGCACGTCTCCGGCGCCGCCGAGCCGCTGAACCTCAAGCAGTTCATCTACGAGCTCGACGTGCCGGTCATCGTCGGCGGCTGCGCCACGTACACCGCAGCCCTGCACCTGATGCGCACCGGCGCCGCGGGCGTCCTGGTCGGCTTCGGCGGCGGCGCCGCGCACACCACGCGCAACGTGCTCGGCATCCAGGTCCCGATGGCGACCGCCGTCGCGGACGTGGCCGCGGCCCGCCGCGACTACATGGACGAGTCCGGCGGCCGCTACGTGCACGTCATCGCCGACGGCGGCGTGGGCTGGTCGGGCGACATCCCGAAGGCCGTCGCCTGCGGCGCCGACGCCGTGATGATGGGCTCCCCGCTGGCCCGCGCCACCGACGCGCCCGGCAAGGGCAACCACTGGGGCATGGAGGCCGTCCACGAGGACGTGCCGCGCGGCAAGAAGGTGAACCTCGGCACGGTCGGCACCACCGAGGAGATCCTCACCGGCCCGTCGCACACCCCGGACGGCTCGATGAACATCTTCGGCGCCCTGCGCCGCTCGATGGCCACCACCGGCTACAGCGAGCTCAAGGAGTTCCAGCGGGTCGAGGTCACGGTCGCGGACTCGCAGCACAGCCGCTGACGGTTCCCGTACGTACGCCGGAGGGCCGGCACCCCGCGCGGGGTGCCGGCCCTCCCGCCCACGGCGTGGTGCCAGTTCCCGCGCCTACCCTCCTCTTCGAGCCCAAAGAAGACAAAACGCCCACCCCTAAG
>NZ_JBVJFA010000034.1:0-78345 GCF_055588085.1 Streptomyces sp. NPDC046303 | reverse complement strand
AGGGGTTCGTCGGCGGCGGGTGAAACACCCTGCCGCCCTGCGACTCATCCAGTTCTACAGACCCCCCGCAGCCCTGGCAACGACCCCTCCTACTAGCGGCCCTCGCAGTCGGGCAGGAACGCTGCCCGGATGACGGTCTGCGCGGGACGTACGGGGACTACTACCCCGGTTCGTGTGTGACGTGGGTCCTGTGGGGCGGGTCACCGGGAAGGGGCCTGAATGTCACCTTCTGCATCCGTTCCATCCCTTTTGTGGGTGTGGTCCGGGCCACTTTCCACCCCCGAATCGAAGGTGGCGGCCGCATCGAACGCTGCTTTGCGAGTCGCCCGGCGCAGCGCCTTCAGCAGCGTGCCGCCGAGCGTGAGCGTCAGGACGACCGTCAGCGCCGCCCGCCCCAGGTCCCAGCCCACCGACGTCGCCAGGCAGTACGCGGCGAAGCGCGCGAGGTTCGCCGCGACCGGCTCGCCAGGGTGGAACGAGATCCCCTGCCCCATGCCCTGCAGGATCACCCAGCCCTGCAGGTTCATGACCGTGCCGTACGCGAACGAGCCCGCGAAGCCGTACGCCGCCAGCATCAGCAGCTCCGCCCGCCCCCGTATCCGCTCGGGACCGGGCAGCAGGCCGGCGCCCAGCGCGAACCAGCCCATGGCCAGCATCTGGAAGGGCATCCACGGCCCGACCCCGCCGGTCAGCAGGGCGGACGCGAACATCGTCACCGAGCCGAGCACGAAGCCGAAGCCGGGACCGAGCACGCGGCCGCTGAGCACCATCAGGAAGAACATGGGCTCCAGGCCGGCCGTGCCCGCGCCCAGCGGCCTCAGCGCCGCCCCGACCGCGGCCAGCACCCCGAGCATCGCCACCGCCTTGGCGTCCAGGCCGTCGTCGGCGATGGTCGCGACGACCACGGCGACGAGGAGCGGGAGCAGCGCGGCGAACAGCCACGGGGCGTCCTGGGAGTGGGCGAGGCCCGACTGGCGGTCGGCGAGGAGCGGCCAGCCGAAGGCCGCGATGCCGATGAGGGTGACCAGGACCAGGGCGACGGCGGCCCGGGGGCCGATGCGAACGGCTGCGCGGCTCATGCGGGGGCCGTCCCTCCGGGCGGGCCCGGGTCCGTCCACGGCGACAGGGCCTCGGCTACCTGGGCCACCGTGAGCCAGTGGTCCGGGGCGAGGATCTTCGCCACCTGGGGTGCGAAGGCGGGGGAGGAGACGACGACCTCGGCCGTCGGCCCGTCCGCGACGATCTCCCCGCCGGCCAGGATCACCACGCGGTGGGCCAGCTCGGCGGCCAGCTCCACGTCGTGCGTGGCCAGGACGATGGCGTGGCCCTCGGCCGCGAGCGCCCGCAGGATCTCGATCAGCCGGACCTTGGCGGCGTAGTCCAGGCCGCGGGTGGGCTCGTCGAGGAGCAGCAGCGCCGGCCGGCCGGTGAGGACCAGCGCCAGGGCCAGGGCCAGGCGCTGCCCCTCGGAGAGGTCCCGGGGATGGGTGTCGTCGGGTACGTCGGGGAGCAGCGCGGAGACCAGGTCCCGGCAGGTGCCCGGGGGCGCCGCCGCGTCCGAGTCGGCGGCGGCGCACTCGGCAGCGACCGTGTCGGCGTAGAGGAGGTCGCGGGGTTCCTGCGGGACGAGCCCGACACGGCGGACCATCTGCGCGGGGGCGGTCCTGTGCGGGGTCGCGCCGGCGACCGTGACGGAGCCGGTGGCGGGCTCGACCATGCCGGTCAGGGCGGCGAGGAGGGTGGACTTGCCGGCGCCGTTGCGCCCCATGAGGGCGATGGTCTCGCCGGGGGCCACCGACAGGTCGATGTCGCGGAGCACTTCGGCGCGGCCGCGCCGGACCCCGAGGCCCCAGGCCGTGGCGATGGCGCCGGGCTGCCGCTCCGCCGCGGGCGCGGACGCGGCCGGACTCCGGCGCAGCCTGGCCAGCAGGCCGGGGCGGGGGCCCTGCGGGCGGCTTCCCGGGGCCCGCCCCTTCCCGGAAGTGGGGTCCGGGGCGGAGTCCTGGGAAGCGGCGCCGCGGGCGGGCCCGGAACCCTGTGCCCCGGCGGTAGCCGAGAGGCGGGCTCGCAGCGGCGCAGCCGATCGGCGGGCGTCGCGGATCGAGAGGGGCAGCGGGGACCAGCCCGCCAGGCGGCCCAGGGCCACCACCGGGGGGTGGACCGGGGAGACGGACATGATCTCCGACGGGGTGCCCAGTACCGGAGCCGCGCCCGGGGAGGGCAGCAGGAGCACCTGGTCGGCGTACTGGACCACTCGTTCCAGCCGGTGCTCCGCCATCAGCACGGTCGTCCCCAGGTCGTGCACCAGCCGCTGGAGCACGCCCAGGACCTCCTCCGCCGCCGCCGGATCCAGGGCGGACGTCGGCTCGTCCAGGACCAGGACCTTCGGGTGCGGGGTCAGGACCGAGCCGATCGCGACCCGCTGCTGCTGGCCGCCGGAGAGGGTGGCGATGGGGCGGTCGCGCAGTTCGTTCAGGCCGAGGAGGTCGAGGGTCTCCTCGACCCGGCGGCGCATGACGGCGGGGGCCAGGCCCAGGGACTCCATGCCGTACGCCAGCTCGTCCTCCACCACGTCCGTCACGAAATGCGCGAGCGGGTCCTGGCCGACCGTGCCCACCACGTCCGCGAGCTCCCGCGGCTTGTGCGTCCGCGTGTCACGGCCCGCGACCGTCACCCGGCCCCGCAGCGTGCCCCCGGTGAAGTGCGGGACCAGCCCCGAGACCGCCCCGAGCAGAGTCGACTTGCCGACACCCGACGGGCCGACGAGGAGGGTCAGCTCCCCCTCCGGGACCACCAGGTCGGCGCCCTGCAGCGAGGGACCGGCCGCGCCCTCGTAGGTGACCGAGACCTGTTCGAAGCGGATCACGGGGACGCCTCCTTGGACGGTACGGGTGCCACGAAGGCGGGGAGCAGGCCGATCAGGATCGCGGCCGCCGGCCAGAGCGGCAGCACGGGCGCGACCAGCGGGACCACACCCGGATGCAGGGACCTGGGATCGACGGACCCCGCGAGGACCAGGAGCGCGGCGACGACCGCACCCGACCCGGCGACCAGCCAGGCACGCGGCCCCCAGCGGTCGGGCCGGTAGCGGGTCCGGACCGACCGGCGCCCGCCCAGGCGCAACCCCGCCAGGGCCAGGACCAGTCCGATGAACAGGACGGGCAGGCCGTACGCCGCGCCCTCGGCGGCGAGCAGCCCGTACGTTCCGGCGCACATGCCGAGCAGGCCGCCCAGGGTGAGGACGTTGGTGGTGTGCCGGACGGCGGGCGGCACCTGCGCGGTACGGCCGTACCCGCGGGCGTCCATCGACGCGGCGGTGGCCACGGAGCGCTCGAGGGCGCCCTCCAGGACGGGCAGGCCGATCTGGAGGACGGCCTTGATCCCGCCGGTGGGGCGGCCGCGCAGCCGGCGGGCGGTCCGCAGGCGGACGACGTCGGCGACCATGTTCGGCGCGAAGGTCATCGCGACGACCACGGCGACCCCCACCTCATACAGGGCGGCTGGGAGGGACTTCAGCAGCCGGGCCGGGTTGGCGAGGGCGTTCGCGGCGCCCACGCAGACGAGGAGGGCGGCCAGCTTCGCGCCGTCGTAGAAGGCGAAGACGAGCTGCTCGGCGGTCACCCTGCCGCCGAAGCGGATGCCCTGCGCCCAGGCGGGGAGGGGAACCTCCGGCAGGGTGAACAGGACGTGCGAGCCGGGGATGGGGGAGCCGAGGAGCATCGAGAAGAGCAGGCGCAGGCCGATGACGAACAGGCCGAGCTTGAGGAAGGCCCCGTAGGAACGGGCCCAGGGGGCGCTGGTGCGGCGGGCCGCGACGACGTAGCCGGCCACGCCGACGACCAGGCCGAGGAGGAGGGGGTTGGTCGTCCGCGAGGCGGCGGTGGCCAGGCCGAGGGCCCACAGCCACCAGGCTCCCGCGTGCAGGGCCGTCGCCCGGCCGGCGAGCGGTGCCTTCCAGCTTTTGGATTTGTACGTCGGCCCGGGCGCGGGATGCTGCGCCCCGGGCCGGCTCCGCCCGGTCGGCGGCGCGTCGCCGGGTGCGGCTCCGGTGGGGGTGCGCGTGGCCTCCGGCCGGCCCGGGTACGTCATCGGGTGCGGCGGCGGGACTGCCAGATGCCGGCCGCGGCCAGCGCGGCCAGCGCCGTGATGCCCGCCAGGAGGCCTGCCGACGGACCGCCGCCGTCGTCCGCCTTCGGCTGCGCCTTCGCCGCCGGGGCGGCCGGGGCGGCTGTGGCGGCCGGGGCGTCCGGCAGCGGCTCGCCGCAGCCCTGCTTCGGGTAGCCCGAGACCCCGCACAACAGCGCCGCGCTGTTGTAGCGCAGCGGCTTCGCGACCGATGCCAGCGCCTCGGCCGCCGTGGCCTCCGGGGCGACCTGCGCGCAGGCGGTGCGCGGCTCGGCCTGCGGCGGGGTCTCCCCCTCCGGGGCGTCCGCCGGCTCGCCGAAGTCGATGACCAGCGCCACCCGCTTGCGGCCCTCGGCCGCCGGCGTCGCCGCGCAGACCGCCGCGAAGTCGGCCGCAGCCCGCGGCCGGGCCGCCTCGGCCGCCGCGTCCTTGCTCACCGCGAAGCGGAAGCCCTGCACGGAGCCGTCCGCCGGGCGGGCCGTCGAGGGCCCGACCGAGGCGTACGCCCACGTACCGCCGGCGCCGTCCCAGAACGACCAGTAGCGGTAGCTCGAGGCCAGGGCCGGACCGGCGGCCAGCACGGCCAGGACCACGCCGAAGGCCAGGGCCAGGGCCAGGCGGAGAGAGGACCGGCGCAGGCGCATCAGAGCTGGTTCTTCTTGCGGCGGCCGCTCAGCAGGATGCCGATGCCCACGCCGGCCGCGGCGCCCGCTCCGATGATCCACCACACGCTCTGGCCGCCGGACGGCTTGTCCTGCTCGCCGTCCACCGTGGTCGCGGAGGTGTCCGCGCCCTGCGGGGCCGGGCCCGTCGCGTTCAGCGCGGCGACCAGGTCGGTACCGCCGAAGGACTTCGGGTCGGTGCCCGTCGCGTGCGCGGCCAGGACCAGCGTGCCGAGGGCCGCCGGGCTGTCCTTCGACCACTCCGCCGCGTTGGCCTTGAGCCACTCCAGTGCGCCCGCCGCCGACTGCTTGTGCCCGGCCGCGGCCAGGGCGATCACCGCGTCGGCGGTGTTGCCCGTGTCCGGGGCCGGCTGGTCCGAGCCGGGGGTCACGGCCGTGAGGTGGCCGTCCTTCTTGAGGGCCCCGGCCAGGTATCCGGCCGCGCCCTGGGCGGCGGCCACCGGGTCCGCCGGGTCCGCCGCCGGGCAGACCAGCGCGGCCGCCGGGGTGTCCGAGGTGGACGGCACGACGGCGGTGCCCTTGCCGAGGCCGGCCAGGGTCGCGGCGGCCGTGGCGTCGGCGTTCGCGAGGAGCTTGCCGTTGACGGGCTGGAAGGCGAAGGCGCCCCGGTCGGCGGCCGGCTCGGCGGAGCAGCCCAGCTGGAAGGAGAGCAGCGCCGCGTACGCCGACTTGCCCGCCTTCGACGTGACCTCGGCCGGCTTCTCGCCGGCCGCCGCCAGGGCGCTGATCACGATGCCGGTCGAGTTGGCGTCCGTACCGGTGTCCATGGCGCCGCCGGGGTTGCTGCTCCAGCCGCCGTCCTCGTTCTGTACGGACTTCAGCCAGCCGACGGCCTTCTTCACCGTCTCCTCGTGGCCGCCGAGCGCGGCCAGCGCCTGCACGGCGGCCGCGGTGGCGTTGGAGTCGATGTACGTCGAGGCGTCGCAGGCCTTGGCGGTGTCCGCGCGGAAGGAAGGGAAGGAGCCGTTTGCGCACTGCTGGCCGGTCAGCCAGTCCACGGCCTGCGCGGCGGGCTTGACGCCGACGGTGTCCTGCGCGAGCAGCGCGAAGGACTGCCGCCACACGCCGTCGTACGTCGGGTCCTTCTTGCCGTAGAGCCCGGAGGGGATCACCGGCGGCGCGGAGGGGGAGGCGGGCGGCGCGGTGTCGGCGAGGGCTGCGGGGGCGGCGCCCGCACAGAGCACGGCGGAGGCGGCGAGCGCGGCTGCGCTGCGGCGGACGTTCATGGGGCGGGTGCCTCTCCTGCTGGGGAACCGGAGGCAGGCACGCGCGGGCACCGGGCTCCGGCTCCGTATACCTCGACGGTGCCGGCCGCCGGAGGCCCCGGCGGCACGAGCCGCGCACCTCCGGTACGGGGCATTCCGACTCCCTGCCGCCGGGCGGTGCCGGGGCGGGTCACGGTTGCGGGTCAGTGCCGGAATTGCACCGGCTTTCCCCCGTACGGAAGTGTGGACGACGGGTTCACTCTACCGGCCCGTAGGACACGGCCCCCGGGCAGCGGCCCGGCCCTGCGCCGCCCCGGTACGTGCCCTGCAGCCCTCCGACGCGTGCCCTACAGCGCCCGGTAGGTCACCGGGTCGCTGCCCGGGACCGGCTCCGCGCGGCCCTGTTTCACCAACCGCCGCAGGTGGGCCTCGGCTTCGGAGACGGCGATGTTGCGGGAGCCGTACGGGATCTGCTCCCAGGGCCGGTTCCACTCCATGCGCTCCGCCAGCCCCCACGGGGTCAGCGGCTCGGCCAGCAGCGCCCACAGGCCGGTCAGGCGTTCCTCGTGGTGCTCGAGGAGTTCCCGTACGCGGGCGGGGGCGTCGGTGAACGCGTGCTGGTGGGCCGGGAGGACTTCGGCCGGCTCGAGGCGGCCGATGCGTTCGAGGGAGTCGAGGTAGTCGCCGAGGGGGTCGGTGGCGCGGGTGACGCCGTTCTCGTCCGGGGCTTCGTACAGGCCGATGTGCGGGGAGATCCCGGGCAGCAGGTGGTCGCCGGAGAAGAGGCGGCCGTTGCCGGGCAGGTTCCCCGGATGGGCTTCCTCCAGGTGCAGGCAGACATGGCCGGGGGTGTGGCCGGGGGTCCAGATTGCGCGCAGCCGGCGTCCGGCGAGGGGGAGCAGCTCGGCGGGAACGATCTCCCGGTCGGGGACGGCGGCGCGCAGGCCGGGCAGCGTGCGCAGGCGGCCGCTCGCGCGGGCGGTGCGCAGCGGGGCGATGTGCTCCTCGGGCGCTCCGGCGGCCGCGAGTTTCTCGCTCATGTAGTCGAACCAGACGCCGGGCTCGGCGGCCCGGGTCCGTACGACGACCTCGGTATCGGCCGCGTGCATGGCGATCCAGGCGCCGGAGGCCGCCCGGACCCGGCCGGACAGGCCGTGGTGGTCGGGGTGGTGGTGGGTGATGACGACGCCGTGGACGTCGGCGACGTCGGTGCCGAGGGCGGCGAGGCCGGCGACGAGGGTGTCCCAGGAGGCGGGGTCGTCCCAGCCGGTGTCGACGAGGACCGGTCCGCGGTCGGTGTCGAGGACGTGGACGAGGGTGTGGCCGAGCGGGTTGTCGGGGATGGGCACCTTGATCGCCCACACCCCTCCGCCGTGATCGGTGACGTGTGGCGTGTCCTGTGGCATGTCCTGTGGCATGTCGTGCGGCACGAGCCCTCCCCCTGTCGCCGCCCTCTGAGTGAGAACGTGTTCCAGTAGTAGCCCAAGTCGACCATCTGTAGGGGATTCTGACTAGCCGTTGGATCTTCTCCGTTGTTCCGTCCTGGCCGTGGACTCCTCTAACTAGAACTGGTATCAGTTCTGCAACGCCAAGCCGCAGGAGGCCTCAGCCATGACCGAGCTCGTGGAACACGGACAACTGTTCATCGGCGGGGAGTGGACGGATCCGCTGGGCACCGACACGATCCGGATCGTCTCCCCCCACACCGAGCAGGTCATCGGCTCCGTCCCGCACGCCTCCCGGGGGGACGTGGACCGCGCCGTGGCCGCCGCCCGCCGGGCCTTCGACGAGGGGCCCTGGCCGCGGATGGCCCTCGAGGAGCGCATCGCCGTCGTCACCCGCATCAAGGACGCCATCGCCGTCCGGCACGAGGAGATCGCCCGCTCGATCAGCTCCCAGAACGGATCCCCCTACTCCTGGAGCGTCCTGGCCCAGGCGCTCGGCCCGATGATGGTCTACGACGCCGCGATCACCGTCGCCCGCGCCTACCCGTACGAGGAGCACCGCCAGGGCGTCCTCGGTCCGATCCTGGTGCGCCGCGAACCGGTCGGGGTCGTCGCGGCCGTCATCCCGTGGAACGTGCCGCAGTTCGTCGCGGCGGCCAAGCTCGCACCCGCGCTGCTCAGCGGCTCCACCGTCATCCTGAAGCCCTCCCCGGAGTCCCCCCTCGACTCCTACATCCTCGCCGACATCGCGCGCGAGGCCGGGGTGCCGGAGGGCGTGCTGTCGATCCTGCCCGCGGACCGCGAGGTCAGCGAGTACCTGGTCGGCCACCCGGGCATCGACAAGGTCGCCTTCACCGGCTCGGTCGCCGCGGGCAGGCGCGTGATGGAGGTCGCCGCGCGCAACCTCACCCGGGTCACCCTCGAACTCGGCGGCAAGTCGGCCGCCGTGATCCTGCCGGACGCCGACCTGGACACCACGGTGGCCGGGATCGTCCCCGCGGCCTGGATGAACAACGGCCAGGCCTGCGTGGCCCAGACCCGCATCCTCGTCCCGCGCAGCCGGTACGAGGAGACGGCCGAGGCCCTCGCGGCGGCGGCCGGCGCCCTGGTCGTCGGCGACCCGCTGGACCCGGCGACGCAGCTCGGCCCCCTCGTCGCCCAGCGGCAGCAGCAGCGGTCCCTGGACTACATCCGGATCGGCCAGGAGGAGGGCGCGAAGATCCTGTCGGGCGGCGGCCGCCCGGCGGGCCTGGACCGCGGCTGGTACGTGGAGCCCACCCTCTTCGGAGACGTGGACAACTCCATGCGGATCGCCCGCGAGGAGATCTTCGGCCCGGTCGTCTGCCTGATCCCGTACGGGGACGAGGCGGAGGCGGTACGGGTGGCCAACGACTCGGAGTTCGGCCTGAGCGGCAGCGTCTGGACGGCCGACGTGGACCACGGCATCGACTTCGCCCGGCAGATCCGCACCGGCACCTTCAACGTCAACACCTTCAGCCTCGACATGCTGGGCCCGTTCGGCGGCTACAAGAACAGCGGCCTGGGCCGGGAATTCGGCCCCGAGGGCCTGAGCGAGTACCTGGAGCACAAGATGATCCACCTCCCGGCGGGTTACGAGGCGGGTGCCTGATGGGAGACCGCTGGCAGGTCGAGGTGGACCGGAGCGTCTGCATCGGCTCGGGCATGTGCGTCAACCACGCCCCGGACGGCTTCGTCCTCGACTCGGCCCGCCAGTCCCACCCCCGCACCCCGGAGTCGGACGCGAACGAGCCGGTCCTGACGGCGGCGGAGGGCTGCCCGGTCGAAGCCATCCTGATCACCCTGGCTGCGACGGGCGAACCGGTGTTCCCTCCGGAGGAGTAGGCGGGGGGCGGGGTGTTGGGGGGCGGGGGCTTCGGGGGGCCTGATGCCCTCAAGGCTCATCAGGGAGGGTTTGGGGGTTTCCCGTCAGTCCCACTGTCTCTCCGGGTCGGGCCGGCCTGTCAAGGGCGCTCCCTTCGGTCGCGTCGCTGCGCGATGGCCTTCGGCCACCCTTGACAGGCCGTCCCGCCCCGGAAAGCCAAGGACTGTCGGGAAGCCCCCAAAAGAACGGTCCACTGGTTCACGATCACGGGCAGGGGGCATCAGCGATGCAAGGCCTGGGCACGGGTGGCACACCCCCACCCGGGCCGACCGGAAACCGAAGCCGAGGCGCTGGGCCGACATGCGCGTCCGATCGCTACGCGCTCCTCAGGTTTCAGCGTCCGGCGGCCGTCTGGGCCACTACCCGCACCAGAGGGTGAAGAGAAGCCCCGGGGAGCGGTGGGCGCACCAGATCGCTACGCGCTCCTCACTTCTCGGCGTCCGACGGCCGTCTGGGGCTGGACATAGGCCGCCCACGGTCGCCACGGATGCCCCCTCACGCGACAGCGGCCGGTTTGCCCCAATTTATTCGCGAGGGGGAGGTGAATGGATCAGTTGACGGAGTCTGATGGCGGAAATACCGGCGTCAGACTCCGGTAGGGAGCTTCCTGCGCCCTCAACCGCCCGCAGGGGGCGAGGAGGGAGGCAAAGGCGCCCCCTCCGGTGCGGGTTGGACCACAGACGGCCGCCGGACGCCGAGATGAGAGGAGCGCGTAGCGATCTGACGCGCCCATCCCCTCCCCGGGGGCTTCTCGTCGACTTCTGGTGCGGGTAGGGGCACAGACGGCCGTCGGACGCTGAGACGTGAGGAGCGCGTAGCGATCTGGCGCGCATGTCGGCCCAGCGCCCCGCCCCCGGCTTTCCGGCTGGCCCGGGTGGGGATGGGCCACCCGTGGCCAGGCCCTGGATCCCTGATCGCCCCTGCCCGTGATCGTGAACCAGTGGACCGTTCTTTTGGGGGCTTCCCGACAGTCCTTGGCCTTCCGGGGCGGGACGGCCTGTCAAGGGTGGAGCGCAGCGACATCGCGCAGCGACGCGACGAAGGAGCGCCCTTGACAGGCCGGCCCGACCCGGAGAGACAGTGGGACTGACGGGAAACCCCCAAACCCTCCCTGATGAGCCCCCAGGGCATCAGGCCCCCGAAGCCCCCGGCCCCACCGTCAGGTTCAGGCCCTTTCGGAGACCGGGCCCGGGGCCGGGGCCCGCGTCGCCTCGGGGGCCGTCAGGGTGATCAGGCGGCAGACCGTTTCGATGTCGATCTTGACCTGGGCGATCGAGGCGCGGCCCGACAGCCAGGTGATCAGGGCCGAGTGCCAGGTGTGCTCGATGACGCGGACCGCCGAGAGCTGTTCGGCCGTCGGCGGGGCGTCCAGGCCCATCGCGTCCAGGATGATCGCCGTGGTCAGCCGGGACACGGTGTCCACCTCGGGGCTCACGCTGCGGTCCGCGAAGGTGAGGGCCCTGACCATGGCGTCCGCGAGGTGCGGTTCGCGCTGGAGGGCGCGGAAGGCGCGCATCAGGGTTTCCGCGACCCGCGCCGCGGGGTCGTCGCCGGCCGGGGGGCGCTTGCGCAGGGTGGTGTGCATGTGCTGGAGCTGGTCCTGCATGGTGGCGACCAGCAGGTGCACCTTGGACGGGAAGTACCGGTAGAGGGTGCCCAGCGCCACGCTGGAGGACTCCGCGACCTCGCGCATCTGGACCGCGTCGAAGCCGCCCCGGCTGGCCAGCTGGGCGCTGGCGTGCAGGATCCGGCGGCGGCGCGCCTCCTGGCGCTCCGTCAGGGGAGGCGACGCCGGTGTGGTGACGGCCTTCACTTCCGCTGTCATGTGTCCCGTTGTCCCGTTCCGTGTCGTTGCGCGAGCTGATTCCGGGCTGGTCGGGAGTCAGCATGGCAGGCGCCGCAGTCGTGGCGCGAATCACCTGCTCCGCCTCTTACGGTGTAGTTTCCGGCCGGTAGATTCAATGGTCTTCAACGGATCAAGTCTGAAACTTGTTCTACATTATCCGAGCGGTTACGCTCCGGCGAAAGTTGCAGGCAGAAGGGGGCCGAGAGTGACCGCTGAGGCCATGGTGACGAGCCCTTTCGCGGGTTCCGCCACCGACGGCGACCGCCCGTTGCGCATCGCACTCCTCACCTATAAGGGGAACCCGTTCTGCGGCGGTCAGGGCGTCTACGTCCGCCACCTCTCGCGCGAGCTCGTACGCCTGGGACACTCCGTCGAGGTCATCGGCGCGCAGCCCTACCCGGTGCTCGACACGGGCGCCACCCTCACCGAGCTCCCGAGCCTGGACCTCTACCGGCAGCCCGACCCCTTCCGGACCCCCAAGCGCGACGAGTTCCGGGACTGGATCGACGCCCTCGAGGTCGCCACCATGTGGACCGGCGGTTTCCCCGAGCCGCTGACGTTCTCCCTGCGGGCCCGGCGCCATCTCGCCGCCCGCGCCGGTGAGTTCGACGTCGTCCACGACAACCAGACCCTGGGGTACGGGCTCCTGGGAGACCTCGGGGCGCCGCTGGTCACCACCATCCACCACCCCATCACCGTGGACCGGCAGCTCGACCTCGACGCCGCGACGGACCGCAAGAAGCGGGCCTCCGTACGCCGCTGGTACGCCTTCACCCGCATGCAGGGCCGCGTCGCCCGCCGGCTGCCCTCCGTGCTCACCGTCTCCGGCTCCTCCAAGGAGGAGATCGCCCAGCACCTGGGCGTCCAGGACGAGCGCATCCACGTCGTGCACATCGGCGCCGACACCGACCTGTGGTCGCCGGACGCCTCCGTGGCCGAGGTGCCCGGCCGCATCGTCACCACCTCCAGCGCCGACGTGCCGCTCAAGGGGCTCGTGCACCTCGTCGAGGCGCTCGCGAAGCTGCGTACCGAGCAGCCCGACGCCCACCTCGTCGTCGTGGGCAAGCGCGCCGAGCGGGGGCCGGTCGCCCGCGCCATCGAGTCGTACGGGCTCGCCGACGCGGTCCGGTTCGTCAAGGGCGTCACCGACGCCGAGCTCGTCGACCTCGTCCGCAGCGCCCAGGTCGCCTGCGTGCCTTCCCTGTACGAGGGTTTCTCGCTCCCGGCCGCCGAGGCCATGGCCACCGGTACCCCGCTCGTCGCCACCACGGGCGGTGCGATCCCGGAGGTCGCCGGCCCCGACGGCGAGACCTGCCTGGCGGTACCCCCCGGTGACGCGGGAGCCCTGGCCGCGGCCCTCGGCCGGATGCTGGGCGACCCGCAGCTGCGCGCACGCCTCGGCGCCGCCGGACGCGAACGGGTCCTGTCCCGCTTCACCTGGGCCAAGGCCGCCGAGGGCACCGCCGCGCACTACCGCGCGGCCATCGCGCAGGCAGCCGCCCGTACCCGCCGCCCGCGGTGACGCACCACCGGACTCCGCTCCACTTGCTCGCCCCGCTCCATCCGCTCCCCCCGCTTCCTCCCCTTCCTCCTCACCACCCCCGCGACCGCGAAGGCAGGACCCCGTGCTGACCGTCGATTTCTCCCGGTTCCCGCTCGCCGCAGGCGACCGCGTGCTCGACCTGGGCTGCGGCGCAGGCCGGCACGCCTTCGAGTGCTACCGGCGAGGCGCCCAGGTGGTCGCCGTCGACCGCAACGGCGAGGAGATCCGCGAGGTCGCCAAGTGGTTCGCCGCGATGAAGGAAGCCGGAGAGGCCCCGGCCGGCGCCACCGCCACCGCCATGGAGGGCGACGCCCTCGCCCTGCCCTTCCCCGACGAGTCCTTCGACGTCGTCATCATCTCCGAGGTGATGGAGCACATCCCCGACGACAAGGGCGTGCTCGCCGAGATGGTCCGCGTCCTCAAGCCGGGCGGCCGCATCGCCGTCACCGTCCCGCGCTACGGCCCCGAGAAGATCTGCTGGGCGCTCTCCGACGCCTACCACGAGGTCGAGGGCGGCCACATCCGCATCTACAAGGCGGACGAACTGCTCGGCAAGATGGAGGCCGCGGGCCTCGAGCCGTACGGCACCCACCACGCGCACGGGCTGCACTCGCCGTACTGGTGGCTCAAGTGCGCCTTCGGCGTCGACAACGACCAGGCGCTGCCCGTCAAGGCGTACCACAAGCTCCTGGTGTGGGACATCATGAAGAAGCCCGCGCTCACCCGCCTCGCGGAGCAGGCCCTCAACCCGGTCATCGGCAAGAGCTTCGTGGCGTACGCGACCAAGCCGCACCTTCCGGTCCTCGAGGACGGCGACGCGAAGTGAGCTCGCCCGGGCGCACCGAACACCTCGTTCTGGACGGGGTGCTGACCGCCGAGCAGGCCGCCGAGACCGTGGCGGGCATCCTCGCCGCGCAGCGGGCCGACGGGGCCATCCCGTGGTTCCGCGGCCACCACCTCGACCCGTGGGACCACACCGAGGCCGCGATGGCCCTGGACGTGGCCGGTGAACACGAGGCCGCCGAGCGGGCGTACGCCTGGCTGGCCCGGCACCAGAACCAGGACGGCTCCTGGTACGCGGCCTACGCCGACCGGCCGGACGGCGTGGACACCGCCGAGCCGCAGGACGCGAGCCGGGAGAGCAACTTCACGGCGTACATAGCCGTCGGCGTCTGGCACCACTACCTGTCCACCGGCGACGACGCCTTCCTGGACCGCATGTGGCCGGCCGTCTACGCGGCCGTGGAGTGCGTGCTCACCCTCCAGCAGCCCGGCGGCGAGATCGGCTGGAAGCGGGAGGCCGACGGCACGCCCGTCACCGACGCCCTGCTGACCGGCTCCTCCTCCATCCACCAGGCCCTGCGCTGCGCGCTGGCCATCGCCGAGCACCGCGAGGAGCCGCAGCCCGACTGGGAACTCGCGGCGGGCGCGCTGCGCCACGCCATCCGCCGGCACCCCGAGCGGTTCCTCGACAAGAACCACTACTCGATGGACTGGTACTACCCGGTCCTCGGCGGAGCGCTGACCGGCGACGAGGCCAGGGCGCGCATCGCGGAGCGCTGGGACGAGTTCGTCGTCGCGGACCTGGGGGTGCGCTGCGTCCTGCCGAACCCGTGGGTGACCGGCGGCGAGTCCTGCGAGCTGGCGCTCGCGCTGTGGGCGACGGGCGAGTCGGACCGGGCGCTGGAGATCCTGCGCTCGATCACGCACCTGCGCGCCGACAACGGGATGTACTGGACGGGGTACGTGTTCGAGGACGAGGCGGTGTGGCCGGTGGAGCAGACCACCTGGACCGCCGGGTCGCTGCTGCTCGCCGTCGCGGCGCTGGGCGGCGACGAGGCCACCACCGACGTGTTCGGCGGGGCCTCGCTCCCGGCCGGGCTCGAGCCCGACTGCTGTGGTCTGCGGGAGACTTCCTAGGAGCCTTCCTAACGCCGGTAGAGCCAGCCGGCGACGGCATGGCCGACGAGGACGTACACCACGGCCGCCACGCCGTAGCCGAACACCACCTGGACCCACTGACGGCTGAACGTGAACAGGTCGTAGGACCAGCCGGCCAGCCAGGTGGCGGTGTCGTGGACGAACTCCACCAGCTCGTTGCCCCGGTTGGCGTCGAGCAGGTACAGCAGGATCCACAGGACGATCACGAAGGCGAGGATGTCCGCCACCAGTGCGACGGCCCGGCCCGCCTGACTGCTTCCCCGGGCGTGTACTCGGGTGTGCGTATGTGAGGGCATGTGGCGCGTCTTGCCGCTCGGGCGCGCCACAAACCCGAACGGGTCCCTCCGGTGGTGCGGTCGCGGGGCCGGGGTGAGGCTGCGGGGGACGTCCCACTCCCCGGAGGACACCGTGTCCGTACCCACGACCGTTCGATTCCGCCGCGCCCTGACGGCGGTGGTTCTGTCCACCGCGCTGCTGGCCGGCGCCACCGCCTGCGGCAGTGCCGGCGGTGACAGGGGCCAGCGCGAGGAGGTCTCCTCCGCTTCGGTGGCGGAGCTTGCGGCGCTGGCGGCCGCCGAACCGGCCGCCGTCGAAGCCGATGAGGCGGCCGCCCCGACGCCCTCGCCGAGCACGACCGCCGAGAAGCAGAAGTTCGCCAAGACGCGTTTCGTGGCCAACGCCGGGCTCGCGGCCGGGGCCACGTACCAGTGGATCATCAAGCCGTACCGTGCGGGCAAGTTCAAGAAGGGCGCCGACGGCCGTACGTTCGCGCTCATCAAGGCCGGGCTCGCGGGCGCCTTCGCGTACAACCGGCTGAAGGCGGCCGCCGACAACGCCAAGGGCGACCCGCTGCTGTCGAAGGCGATGGGCCCGCTGACGGCCGGCATCGAGTCCCTCAAGGGCCTGGGCAGCAAGCTGCGCAAGGGCGAGGCGGGCGACGCCGACATCGACGCCTTCAACAACGTCGTCAACGGCGTCAAGGAAGCCGGCAAGAGCGCGGGCGCCGAGGTCACCGACAAGGTGCCGAGCGTCTCCCAGCTGGGCGGATAGGGCGACGCGGTCCGGGCCCGGCGGCCTGTTTCAATGGTCGCGTGATCGAGATCGTGGTGGCCGTCCTCGCCGCCGTGGGAGCCGGATGGCTGCTGCGGCGCAAGCACCTCGCGCGGACGGCCGCCGGGCCCGCGCCCGGCATCCCCTGCATGGCCCGCCACCCCGCGGGCGAGGGCCGCTGGCGCCCTGGCCGGGTGTATCCCGGCCAGGGCGCGGCCCGCTGGGTGCCGCGGCGCGGTGAGCCGGTACTCCTGCCCGGCGGCCGGGCCACCGGGGTGCGGGCCCCTTCCGTGAGGGAGGGCCTGTCCATCAACCCCGGCTCGCGGATCGTCGGCTGCGCCTACGAGGGCGGGACGATGGAGATCGCCGTCATGCCGCTGGACCTGCGCGAGCTGCTGGCGGCGGTCTCGCAGGCGGACACCGCGTCCTAGTCCTAGTCCTAGTCCTGCAGCGACGCTCCCTGACGTTGTGGCCTCTGGTGGCCTCCCCTGCCCCATGGGATCATGTGCCCTGGAACCACTCGAAGGGGGCGTCATGTCCCGTATTGAAGAAACCATCGATATTTCCCGTCGCCCCGACGAAGTCTTCTCGTACCTGACGGATCCGCATCACATCGCGGAGTGGGAGGAGAGCGCTGTAGCGGTGCGCACCCTGAGTGAGGGGCCGGTCGGCGTCGGCTCTCGCTTCCAGGTGAAGCGGCGGCTCGGGATTCTGAAGATCCCCATGACCATGGAGGTCATGGAGATCGACCCGCCGCGCAGCTGGCACTTCCACGGCGTCGACGGCCCGGTCCGCGGTGACCTCCAGGGCAGGATCGAGCCGCTCGACGACGGCAAGCGGACCCGGCTGACCCTGTCCGTCGACCTCGAGCCGCACGGCATCGGCAAGGTCCTCGTCCCGCTCGTGGTCAAGCCCATGGTCCGCAAGGAGATTCCGCGGGACAAGGTGCACGCCAAGGAGCTGCTCGAGGCGGGCGCGTAACTTCCCGGACACTGCCGGGCCACGCCCGCCGGCTCGATGAGGGGTCAGATCAAGCCACGCCCCGAGCGCTCTCCCGTCACTCTCCGCTGGTGATCCTTTACTGTGTGCGGTGCACTGACACGCCCTCACACAGGAGATCCCCGCATGGAGCGCAGCCGCACCGCCCTGAGGATCCGTGCCGTACTCGCCGCCATGGGCGTCACCGCCGCACTGGCGGCGGCCCCCTCCGCGCAGGCCGCGGCCCCACCCGCCCCTGCCGGTGCGAGCGTCGCGAACGCCGCCTCGGCTGCCGCTCCGCCCGCGCCCTGCACCGGTGAGTTCGAGGGCGACAAGCGGCTCGGCCCCAAGTTCCTGCCGAAGAAGTGGCAGGAGCCCGTCGGCCCGCTCGTCCACCGCTACCACCGCACCGGCGCGCTCTCCTCCGCGGACTTCCTCAGGAAGTACTGGGAGGGCCCGGCCGACACCGGCAGCTGGAAGTATCCGCCGAACGACGGCTTCGCCGAGGTCAACGGCCAGGTGGACAAGGCCCCCGAGCTGCTGGAGGCGGGCGAGCGGCTCGACCGTTTCGGGTCGGAGTTCGGCTCCTACCTCGCCCCGGCCGGCGATCCGTACGCCAAGCGCGCGCTGCCCCCGCAGAACCTGAACACCCGGGACGCGGCCTTCCCCTGCGACTACCACCTGTACGAGGTGACCCGGTCGTTCGTCGTGTGGGAGGGGTCCATCGCGCCCTGGTTCGAGCAGCCCGGCGGCGGCCGCCAGATCAAGCTCGACGCGGCCTTCCTGAATCCGGGCGAGGGGCAGCGGCTCAACGTCAAGTGGCTGCTCGACAACGGCTACCTGGTGCGCGTCCCCGCGTGACCCCGCCCGACCGAGCGGTGCTGGCCCGGGCGCTTCGCGCAGCCGGAGTGCCCGACGGCCACTACTGGATCGAGGGCGTCCACGAACCGGCGCCCACTCCGCCGGACTTCGTCTACCTCCGGTCGCGGCCCGGCGGTGACGGGTGGGAGACGGGGGTCTACGAGCGGGGCGTCCACGAGCCCGTCGCCGTACATGCCACCGAGGCGGAGGCCTGCGCGCACTTCCGTACGCTGATCGGCCTCTGACCGGTCTCTTGTCGGTCTGCGAAGGGCCGCTAGCAGTTGTTGAGTTCTGCCAGGACGCGCAGCGTGTGCGGGTCGGGGGCGGTGAGGAGCAGGTCGGTGACCGGGCCCCGCCGCCACAGTTCGAGGCGCTCCGCGATCCGCTCCCGCGGGCCGACCAGGGAGATCTCGTCGGCGAACGCGTCCGGGACGGCGAGGACCGCCTCCTCCTTGCGGCCGGCGAGGAACAGCTCCTGGATCCGGCGGGCCTCCTCCTCGTACCCCATCCGGGCCATCAGGTCGGCGTGGAAGTTGCGGGCCGCGTGGCCCATGCCGCCGATGTAGAAGCCGAGCATCGCCTTGACGGGGAGCAGTCCCTCGGCGACGTCGTCGCAGACCTTGGCCCGGGCCATCGGGGCGATCATGAACCCGTCGGGGAGGTCGGCCAGCGAGGCCTGGTACGCGTCCGTGCGGGTCGGCGACCAGTAGAGGGGGAGCCAGCCGTCCGCGATGCGGGTGGTCTGGGCGATGTTCTTCGGGCCCTCCGCGCCCAGCAGGACCGGCAGGTCCGCGCGGAGGGGGTGGGTGATGGGCTTGAGGGCCTTGCCGATGCCGGTGCCGTCGTCCCCGCGGTACGGGTGCTGGTGGAAGCGGCCTTCGAGGGTGACCGGTCCCTCGCGGCGCAGCACCTGCCGGATGACGTCGACGTACTCGCGGGTCGCGGTGAGCGGGCTCGAGGGGAAGGGGCGCCCGTACCAGCCCTCGACGACCTGCGGGCCGGACAGGCCCAGGCCCAGCATCATCCGGCCGCCGGAGAGGTGGTCCAGGGTGAGGGCGTGCATGGCGGTGGCGGTGGGGGAGCGGGCGGCCATCTGGGCGATGGCGGTGCCGAGGCGGATCCGCGAGGTGTGCGCGGCGATCCACGTGAGCGGGGTGAAGGCGTCCGAGCCCCAGGCCTCGGCGGTCCACACCGAGTCGTAGCCGAGGTTCTCGGCCTCGGTGGCGAGGTCGAGGTGGTCCGCGTGGGGGCCGCGGCCCCAGTAGCCGAGTGCGAGTCCGAGGCGCATGTACGTCCCTCCGCGAGACCGACAGCCTTACCTGACGATGCGTCAGGTGACTGTAGGGCAACGGCCCCCCGCCCGGAAGGGCGGGGGGCCGTTGCCGCGGAGCGTCGGGGATCAGCCGCGCTGGATGCCCGAGGTGTCGTTCAGGACGCCGCGGCGGCCGTCCTGGGTCTGGGCGATCAGCGCGGCCGCGCCGCGCTGCTCGACCGCCAGGTACCAGGTGCCCGGGGCGAGTTCGGCGATCGGGGTGGGGGAGCCGTCCTCGGCGAAGAGGGGGCGGGCCACCGGGACGGCGAACCAGAACGGGGTGAAGTCGGCCGCGGGGGCCGGGGCGGCCTCCTGCGGAGCCGGGGTCGGCGTCGGGGCGGGGGTGGGGGTGCCGCCGTACGGGGGGACCGGCTGCGGGGTGGAACCGTACGGCGGCTGCTGCTGCTGCCCGCCCGGGTAGCCGTAGCCGGCGCCCGGCTGGGGCTGGCCGCCGTACGGCGGGACGGCGGCGGGCTTCGGCTCCGGCATCAGGGCGCCGGCGAGCGCCGGGACCTTCGTGCCGAACAGGGCGACGCCGGCCAGGGCCAGGGTCGCGAGGAAGGCGAGGATGGAACCGCCGCCCAGGTCGACCTGGCTCGGGCAGGTGATCAGCGCCCACAGCGCGGCCCAGGCGGCCGAGACGGCGAGCACGGAGCCCCAGGCCGCCAGCGGCAGGCCCAGCACCTTGCGGGTCTCGGGCTGGAAGCGGCCGGCGATCAGCAGGCCGGCGGCGATGAAGCCGATCAGGAAGACGCTGGGGAGCACCAGGCGGTAGGAGTCGGTGTCCCACGCGCTCGGGAGGTCGCCACCGGTGGTGGAGTAGAAATCGAGGAACGAGGCGATGAACAGCAGCACCGCTGCTCCGATCACCACGCCGTCGCCTCGAGTGAGGGAGCGGATGTTCACGTCTTAGGTGTCCTTCTCGGTCTCGGTCGTCTCGTGGTGCCGCGGTCGCAGATCGTTCCTGGAGCGGGGCGGGCGGCACCATGGTACGGAGTGTCCCGCGGCCGAGAGGATCGGGGCTGCGAGCAGTCCCGATCCGGGACTCCCGAGGGGACTACCCGCCGAGGAAGCCTACGATGCCGTCGGCGATGCCCTGCGCTGCCTTTTGGCGCCAGTCCGGACTCGTCAGCTGTGCCGCGTCCTTGGCGTCACGCATGTTCCCGCATTCGATGAACACCTTGGGCTGGGTGGACAGGTTCAGCCCGCCGAGGTCGTCGCGGACGACCAAGCCGGTGCCGCTGCCCAGGTAGTTGGCGGGGGAGGCGCCGGTGGTCCGGGCGAAGTTGCCGGCGATGCGCTCGCCGAGGCGGCGGGAGGGTCCGACGATGGCCGAGGTGTCGGCGGCGCCCTCCTTGACCTTGGCGGGGAGGATGACGTGGAAGCCGCGGCTGCCCGAGGAGACGCCGTCGGCGTGGACGGAGACGACGGCGTCGGCCTTCGCCTCGTTGCCGATGCGGGCGCGCTCGTTGATGCAGGGGCCCCAGGGGCGGTCGGCCTCGTGGGTGAGGACCACCTTGGCGCCCTGGGCCTCGAGGACGCTCCGCAGGCGCAGGGAGACGTCGAGGGTGAACTCGGCCTCCATGTAACCGGAGTTCGTGGTCGTGCCGGTGGTGTCGCACTCCTTGCGGCCCGTGCCGATGTCGACCTGGCGGTCGATCTCGTCGGTGTGCCGGAAGTTGCCGGTGTTGTGGCCGGGGTCGATGACGACGGTCCGGCCGGACAGCGGGCCCTTCGCGGGGGCCGCGGCGGGGGTGGCGGGGGAGGGGGCCGGGGTTTCCGCGGCGGCCGGCTTGGCGTCGCGGCCGTCCGGCCCGGCCCCGGTCAGCGCCTGGGTCAGGACCCAGCCGGCCAGGGCGGTCGGCGCCAGCGCGGCGACCGCGATGACGAGGGTGGAGCGGCGCGTGAACCAGGGCCGGTGGTCCGGCCCGGCCGACGCGGCGGCTTCGGGGCGTGGGGGGCTGTCGTCGTTGCGCACGCCGCGATGCTAGACCGCGTCCCGCGGGCGGATCCGGACCGTGGGCCATCCGGGGGCGTGGTGTGCTTATACGCCCGGGTCGTGGCGGTACGGGGCCTCGGGCCTTGGGCCTGTCTTGGCCTGGCCGGGGGTGGGGCGGTGCCGCTCCGGAGTGCCTCCTCGGCTCGGGCAGGGCGGCCGGGCTGCGCGGGTGGGGCCCTGGGTCGCGCGCTCGCCCTGCGGGGACCCGACCCTCCTGCGCGTCCCCGCCCCACGGCCGGCTCCGCATGGGGGCGGCTTGGGCCTCGTGGCCCGGGCGGGGGAGCGGGGGCGCGCAGGGACGTCCCCGCAGGACGAGCGCGCAACCAGGGTTCAGCGGCCGGGCCGAGGCTTCGTGCGCGAGCCGAGGAGACGTCCCGGAGGGCCCCCGCGGACGGACCGGCGGACCGATCCCGCTCGGGGGGCAGCCCCGGGAGGGGGGCGGGCGGACCGATCCCGCTCAGGGGACAAACTCGGGAATGGGGCCGGTGATGCGACTGCGCTTGGGGGCAACCCCCGGAACGGGCCGGCGGAGCGATCCCGCTCGGGGGACAAGTCGGGAGGGGGCCGGCGGAACGGTCGCGGCCAGGGCGACAACCCGGGATGGGGCCGGCGGGGCGATCCCGGGTAGGGGACCAACCCAGCCCCGCCGGCGATTGAGGCGGAGGGGGGCGGGAGCGGCCGTCGGAGCCTGGGATTCGGCGGAGGCCGAGTGGACCGGCTCGGCCAGAGCTAGGGGCGGGCCTCCGCTGACGTGCGGCGCAGCACCCGCAGGGAGTCGGTCACCGAGACCTCCTCGAACGCGCCGGAGGCCACCGCGCGCAGGTAGATCCGGTACGGGGCCTGGCCGCCGTCGGCCGGGTCGGGGAACACGTCGTGGATGGCGAGCGTCCCGCCCTCGGCCAGGTGCGGGGCCCAGCCCTCGTAGTCGCCGGTGGCGTGCTCGTCGGTGTGGCCGCCGTCGATGAAGACGAAGCCGAGCTTGCCGCCCCAGGTGGCCGCGACCTGCGGGGAGCGGCCGACGATCGCGATCACGTGCTCCTCGAGACCGGCCCGGTGCAGGGTCCGGCGGAAGGTGGGCAGGGTGTCCATCAGGCCGACCTCCGGGTCGACGACCGTCGGGTCGTGGTACTCCCAGCCGGGCTGCTGCTCCTCGCTGCCGCGGTGGTGGTCGACGGTGACCGCGGCGACCCCGGCCTCGCGGGCGGCGTCGGCCAGCAGGATCGTCGAGCGCCCGCAGTACGTCCCGACCTCCAGCAGCGGCAGCCCCAGCGCCCCGGCCGCGACGGCCGCCTCGTACAGGGCGAGCCCCTCCCGTACGGGCATGAACCCCTTGGCCGCCTCGAAGGCGGCGAGGGTCTCCGGCTTGGGGCTGGCCATGGTTCCTCCGACGGTGAGCGGTGTGTGGCGGCCCATGGTGCCCTACCGGCTGGTAGCGGGCTACGGCCGGGTCTCCTTCGCCCAGCCGAGCCGGCCACCGGGGCCGCTCAGCAGCGGGCGAGCGTGCCGCTCTTCAGGGTGGACTTCTCGCTGAACAGCCAGCCTTCGGTGTTCGTGCCCTCGATGCGGGAGTAGATCCACTTGTTGCCGTGGGCGTTGGCGACGTAGCAGTGGTAGTAGACCTTCGTGCCGGACTTGAGCGCCGTCACATAGGAGCACTCCGCGTACGGGCCGGTGTACAGGTGGGTGTCCTGGGCCGCGTATCCGTAGCCGTTGCTGCGGTTCTCGTGGGCCCAGCCGGTGCACGCCGTCGACACCGGGGTGGGCTCCTTCACCGTCGGACCGGGCTTGGTCGCCGGAGCGGCGGGCGGCGAAGCGGCCGGCTTGTCACCGGCCTTGCCGGGCGTCGCCGGGGGGCTCTTCTTGGGGGACGCGCCGGGAGAGCCGGCGGGCGGCGGGGTGCTGTCCGCGGCAGGCCGTTGGCCGCCCGCCGGGGAGCCGGCGCCGGACGGCGTCGCCTGCGCCCCGTTCGCGTTCGTGCCGCCCTCTTCGCCGGTCAGGGCGTAGGTGATTCCGCCGCCTGCGGCGAGGAGCACGACGGCGGCCGCCGATGCGATGAGGGTGCGGCTGCCCCGCCGTGCGCGACGGGCGGTGGACCGGCTCGTCGCGGGAGAGGGGATCGCGCCGGGGCCCATGACCGGCGCCCCGGGCACGGGGTGGCCTGCCTGCGGGGGCTGAGGCTGCGGGGTGGGCGGGGGGAACATCGGGGGGCCGAACCCGGGGGGCGGCGCGAAGGCGGCCCCCGCCGCGGCCCCCGCCGCGGGAGCAGGAGCAGGAGCGGGAGCAGGAGCAGAGGCGGGGACAGGGCCGGCGGCGGGAGCCGGGGCGGCGGCGGTCGTGCCGTGCACCGGCCGGCCCGAGGCGACGCGCTCCAGCATGTCGCGCGCCTGGTCCGCGGTGGGCCGGTCCTCCGGTTCCTTCGCCATCAGCGCCCTGAGCACCGGCGTGAGCGGTCCCGCCCGGCGGGGCTCCGGCAGCGGCTCGGTGACGATGGCCGACATCGTGGACCACGCGGAATTGCGGCGGAACGGCGAACTGCCCTCCACAGCCGCGTACAGCGTCATGCCGAGCGCCCAGATGTCCGACGCGGGACCGGGCTCCCTGCCCTGCGCGCGCTCCGGGGGCAGGTAGTCGAGGGAGCCGACGATGTCACCGCTGCGGGTCAGCTTGGCCATGGCGTCGTCGCCGGAGGTTTCCATGGTGGCGATGCCGAAATCGGTGAGGACGACCCTCCCGCCGTGCTCCAGCAGCACGTTCGCGGGCTTGACGTCCCGATGCAGTACGCCGGCCCGGTGCGCGGCGTCGAGCGCGTCCATCAGCGCGGCGCCGATCGCCGCGGCCTCGTGCGGCTCCAGAGTGCCGCGCTCCGTCAGCAGGCCGTCGAGCGAGGTGCCCTCGACGAGTTCCATGACGATGACCGGCAGGCCCTGCTCCTCGGTCACGTCGTGCACGGTGACCACGCCGCTGTGCCGGATGCGGGCGGCGGCCTGCGCCTCCCGCTGCATCCGGGTCCGCAGACCGGCCAGTTCGGCTGCGGAGGAGTCGTTGAAGGCGCGCAGGACCTTGACGGCGACCTCGCGGTTCAGCAGTTCGTCCACGGCCCGGGCGACCACTCCCATGCCGCCGCGTCCGATCACGGAGGTCACGCGGTAGCGGCCCCCGAGGACCTTGCCCGTCAGCTCTCCGCCATTCGCTTCCCCCGTCGTCACCGCTCGCTCCGTTCGCACCCGTTCGTCATCCATCCACCAGCGGCCTCAAGGGTAGAGGCAGGCGCGCGAGGGGAGTCCGGCGGCCTTCCGGCGGCAGGACACGTCGTCAGCCGACCACTGTCCGACCACTGTCCGACATCCGACCGCAATCTGACCTTCCGTCAGATTGGAACGTGTTCTAGTCTGCCGCGCATGGGCATCGGAATCACGCAAGAGCACCGGGAGTTGGCCGAGGCGGTGCGCGGATGGGTGGCGCGGGCCGTCCCGCCCGAGGAGGTGCGCAAGCTCCTCGACACCCCGCCGCAGACCGGCGCGCGCCCGGCCTACTGGGACGCGATGGGCGCGCAAGGGCTGCTGGAACCGCACCGGGAGGGCGGCACCCTGCTCGACCTGGCCGTCGTCGTCGAGGAGGCCGCCCGGGCGGCGCTGCCGGGGGCGTACCTGCCGAGCGCGCTGGCCTCCGTCCTGCTGGACCGGGCCGGGGCCGAGCCGCTCGAGGGCAGGGTCGGGGCGGTCGCCCTCGGCCCCGGGAGCCTGACCGCCGTCGCCGTCGAGGGCGGCGGGTACCTGCTCGACGGGACCGCGCCCCCGGTGCTCGGCGCCGGTGAGGCCGACCTCGTACTCCTCGCCGCCGAGGCCGCGCACGGCACCCGCTGGTTCGCCGTGGACGCCGCCGCGCTGGACATCCGTACGCACGAGAGCGCCGACCCGACCCGGCCCACCGCCGAGGTGCACGCGCTCGGGGTCACCGCCGCGCCCGGCCGGGTGCTCGAACTGGACGCGGCCCTGGTGCGGGACCTGGCCTGCGTGCTCTTCGCCGCCGACGCCTGCGGCACCGCCGCCTGGGCGCTGCACACGGCCGCCGAGTACGCCAAGGTGCGCGAGCAGTTCGGCCGGCCCATCGGGCAGTTCCAGGGCGTCAAGCACCTGTGCGCCGACATGCTGGTCCGGCTGGAGCAGGCCAGGGCGCTGGCCTGGGACGCGGCGCAGGCGATCGACGAGCCCGCGGAGGTGCGCTCGCTGGTCGCGGCGCTGGCCGCCGGGACCGCGCTGGACGCCGCGTACTCCTGCGCGAAGGACTGCATCCAGGTGCTCGGCGGGATCGGGTTCACCTGGGAGCACGACGCCCACGTGTACCTGCGCCGGGCCCTGGTCGCCCGCCAGCTCCTCGGCCCGGGGGACGGACACCGCGTACGGGCCGTGCGGCTCGCGGCGGCGGGCGCCCGGCGCGAGCTGCGGCTGGAACTCCCGCAGGAGAGCCTGCGGGAAGCCGCGGCGTACCGGGCGAGGGCGCGGGCCGCCATCGAGGACGCGCGGGGGCTCGACCCGGCGGCCGCCCGGCGGATCCTGGCCCCCACCGGCTACGCGGCCCCCCACCTGCCGGCCCCCTACGGCCTGGGAGCCGGACCGGTCGAGCAGCTCGTCGTCCAGCAGGAGCTGCGCGCGGCCGGGGTCACGCTCTCCGACCTGGGCATCGCCACCTGGGTCGTGCCCTCGCTCCTCGCCTACGGGACGGACGCGCAGCGCGAGGCCCACCTCCTGCCGACGCTGCGCGGGGACGTGACCTGGTGCCAGCTCTTCTCCGAACCGGGGGCGGGCTCCGACCTGGCCTCGCTGCGGACGAAGGCCGAGCGCGCCGAGGACGGCTCCTGGAGGATCAACGGGCAGAAGGTGTGGACGAGTTCCGCGCACAGCGCCGACTTCGGGATCCTGCTGGCCCGGACGGACCCGGACGCCCCCAAGCACCAGGGGCTCGGCTACTTCGTCGTCGACATGAAACGAACGCCCGGCATCGACGTCCGGCCGCTGAAGGAGATCACCGGCGAGGCCCTCTTCAACGAGGTGTACTTCGACGACGCGGAGCTCCCGGCGGACGCGCTGGTCGGGGCGGCCGACGGCGGGTGGAAGGTCGCCCGCAACACCCTCGGCAACGAGCGGGTCCACATGGCCGACCAGATGACCTTCGACACCGGTCTGGAAGCCCTGATCGCCCGCTCGGCCGGGCTCGACGGGGCGTACCGGGCGCGGATCGGGGCGCTGGCCGCCGAGGCGCACGCGCTGGCCTGCATCGGGCTGCGGACCACGCTCCAGCAGGTGTCGGGGCTGGAGCCGGGCGCGGGTGCCTCCGTACGCAAACTCGTGCAGACCCCGCACCAGCAGCGGACCGCGGAGCTCGCACTCGAACTGCTGGGTCCGGCGGGCGCGGTGCGGGAGGGGGCTGGGGAGCGGGCGGTGCACGGGATGCTCATGTCCCGCTGCCTGACCATCGCCGGGGGCACCACGCAGGTCCAGCTCAACGTCGTCGCCGAGCGGATCCTCGGCCTTCCCAGGGACTAGGAGTTGTCGGGCATGAAGTCGTACATCGTGGGCGTCGGCATGACGAAGTTCGAGAAGCCGGAGTCGAGGGACTGGCAGTACTGGGACATGGCCGAGGAGGCCGGGACCGCGGCGCTGGCGGACGCGGGGGTGGACTACGGGCTGGTGGAGCAGGTGGCGGCGGGGTACTGCTTCCAGGCTTCCACGGCCGGCCAGCGGGCCGTGTACGAGCTGGGGCTGAGCGGGGTCCCGGTCTACAACGTGAACAACAACTGCGCGACGGGCTCGACGGCGCTGATGATGGCGCGGCAGTTCGTCGCGGGCGGTCTGAACGACTGCGTGCTGGCGCTCGGCTTCGAGAAGATGAAGCGGGGCGCGCTGGGCGGCGGGGCGGACGACGGCGACTTCTCGACCTCGCCGGTGGCCCGGCACTACGGGATCATGGCGGCCCGGCACGGCTTCGAGATGTCCCCGCCGACCGCGCAGATCTTCGGGAACGCGGCGCGGGAGCACATGGAGCGGTACGGGACCACGCCCGCGCAGCTGGCGGCGGTCGGTGCGAAGAACCACCGGCACTCGGCGAACAATCCGAACGCGCAGTTCCAGGACGTGTACGCGGTGGAGGAGGTGCTGGCGGCGAAGGAGATCCACGCGCCGCTGACGAAGCTGCAGTGCTCGCCGACCTCGGACGGGGCGGCCGCGGCGCTGGTGGTGTCGGAGCGGTTCGTCGTCGCGCACGGGCTGCACGACAAGGCGGTGGAGATCGTCGCCCAGTCGATGACGACGGACACGGAGGAGTCCTTCTCGTCGGGCTCGTGCATCGACGTCGTCGGCAAGCCGATGACCGCGGCGGCGGGGCGTGCCGTGTTCTCGGCCTCGGGGCTCGGCATCGACGACGTCGACGTGATCGAGCTGCACGACTGCTTCTCGATCAACGAGCTGCTGACGTACGAGGCGCTGGGCATGTGCGAGGACGGGGCCGCGGGCAAGCTGGTGGAGAGCGGGGCCACGACGTACGGCGGGCGCTGGGTGGTCAACCCCTCCGGCGGGCTGATCTCCAAGGGCCACCCGCTGGGCGCGACGGGGCTGGCGCAGGCCGCGGAGCTGGTCTGGCAGCTGCGGGCCGAGGCCGGGCCCCGCCAGGTCCCCGGAGCCCGGGTGGGTCTCGCCCACAACATCGGCCTGGGCGGGGCGGCGGTGGTGACGCTGCTCAGGCGGTAGCGCCCGCGGCCGCGACCTGGTGGAGCTTTCCGGTCAGGGCGCTAGGGGGTTTCGAGGCTGGGGTCGACCACCGTTTCGCCCATCGAGGCGCGGCGGATCGCGTCCGCGAGTTCCTCGATGGGGCCGTCGCGCAGGACCAGCCCCGCCGCCCCCGCCGCCAGGACCGAGGCGGACAGGCCCGGGTGTGCGGATCCGGTCATGACCAGGACCCGGCACTCGGGATCCTCCGCCAGCAGCGCCGGTACGGCAGCGGCCTCCTCCACCAGCGCCACCACCGGGCGGGCCGTGGCCGAGGACACCACCTCGATGTCGGGCTGCAGTCCGAGCCGCAGCGCGAGAGCCGGGTCCGGCGGGTCCAGCAGGACCCGCAGGGAGCGTGCCGGACGGTGGTGCACGGGCATTTCCTCCACGCGCGAAGGCTACGGGCAGCGCTGCCCCGACCGGTACGCAACACGCGCCACCCCGGCTTGATCTGACGTGAAGTCAGCAGTCTTCCCAACTGCTGGGGTGTGCGTTATACATTCCTTCACCGGTCCTAGAACGCGTTCTAGTACGTGAGTACGTGAATACGTGAGTACGTGCCCTGCGGGCCGGTCCCGCATACGACCTCGGTGCGGCCGACGGTGCGGACGGCCGCACCGAGGTCTTCCACGGCCCCCGTTCTCCACGACAGGGAGCAGCATTCCCATGCCGATCGATGCCGCCAAGGCCCTCGCCGCCGAACCCCGCCGGGGGGACATCGGCTGGGACCACAAGGACATCCAGCTCTACCACCTCGGCCTCGGCGCCGGTACGTCCTCCAACGGGCAGCGCGGGGCCACCGACCCCGACGAACTGCGCTACACCCTCGAGTCCAGGCTCCACGTCCTGCCCAGCTTCGCGACCGTCGCCGGCGCCGGCATGGCCATGCTCGGCGGCCTCGGCCAGCCCGGCATCGAGGTCGACCTCGCGAGCGTCCTGCACGGCGGCCACTCCATCGAGCTGCACCGGCCCATCCCCGTCAAGGGGCAGGCCACCTCCAGTTCCAGGGTCGCCGCCGTCTACGACAAGGGCAAGGCGGCCGTGATCGTGCTGCGCTCCGAGGTCGCGGACGCCGACGGGCCGCTGTGGACCAGCGACGCGCAGATCTTCGTACGGGGCGAAGGCGGGTTCGGCGGCGAGCGCGGACCCTCCGTCCGCGAGGAGCTGCCCGAACGCGCCCCGGACCGCACCGAGGAACGGACGATCCGCGAGGAGCAGGCCCTGCTCTACCGGCTCTCCGGCGACTGGAACCCCCTGCACGCCGACCCCGAGTTCGCGAAGACGGCCGGCTTCGACCGGCCGATCCTGCACGGCCTGTGCTCGTACGGAATGACCCTCAAGGCCGTCGTCGACACGGTCCTCGGCGGGGACGTGTCGCGGGTCCGCGCCTACCGCACGCGCTTCGCCGGGATCGTCTTCCCCGGCGAGACCCTGCGCATCCGGATGTGGCAGGAGACCGGCCGCGTCCTGGTGGCCGTGAGCGCCGCCGACCGCGACGACGCGCCGGTCCTCGCCGACACCGTCGTCGAACACTCGTAGCACTCACAGAAGGAGCCGCACCGTGCGCGCAGCACTGCAGAGCGAGATCGGCCAGGACAAGCTCGAGGTCGTCGACGACATGGAGGCCGTGGGCCTCGCCCCCGGCAAGGTCAAGATCCGGATCAAGGCCACCGGCCTGTGCCACTCCGACCTCTCCGCGATGAGCGGGATCCTGCCGCAGCCCGCCCCCTTCATCCCCGGGCACGAGGGCTCCGGAGTGATCTCCGACGTCGGCGACGGCGTCACGAGCCACCGGATCGGCGACCGCGTCCTCGTCTGCTGGCTGCCGCCGTGCGGCCACTGCCCGTCCTGCAAGCGCGGCCAGGGCCACCTGTGCCTGGAGAGCCTGGTCAACGCGGGCACCCCCAACTTCCGCCGGGCGGGCGGCGACGTCTTCGGGTTCGCCGCGACCGGCACCTTCGCCGAGGAGCTCGTGGTCGACGCCGCGTGCGCCGTCCCCATCCCCGACGACGTGCCCTTCGACATCGCCGCCCTCATCGGCTGCGGGGTCACCACCGGCCTCGGCGCGGCCATCAACACCGCCAAGGTGGAGGCCGGCTCCTCGGTCGCCGTCATCGGCTGCGGCGGCGTCGGCATATCCGTCATCCAGGGCGCCAAGGTGCAGGGCGCCGCCCAGATCATCGCCGTCGACCCGGTGGAGTCGCGGCGCGAGGCGGCCCTGCGGTTCGGGGCCACCGAAGCGGTCGCCCCGGACGCCTTCGACGACGCCAAGAACCGGATCACCGGCGGAGAGGGCTTCGACTACGTCTTCGAGGTCGTCGGCAAGTCGGCCACCGCGCAGACCGCGTACAAGATGACCCGGCGCGGCGGCAGCGTGGTCGTCGTCGGCGCGGGCGCCATGGACGACACCTTCCAGATCGACATGTTCTCGCTCTTCTTCGACGAGAAGAAGATCCTCCCGTCGATGTACGGCGGCGGCGACGTGCTCCGCTCCTACGAGCGCACCATCGCCCTGTGGCGGGCCGGCCGGGTGGACCTGGCGGGCCTGATCACGCACCGGGTGCAGCTCGCCGAGATCAACGACGCCCTCGACCAGATGCGTACGGGCGTGGCCCTGCGCACCTGCATCGAACTCTGACCCGTTCCACCGATTCCGAGGGGAACCGTACGGATGTCACTGCCACTTGAGGGGCTCAGCGCCATCGTCACGGGCGCGGGCCGCGGGCTCGGCCGGGCCGAGGCGATCGAACTCGCGCGGCTCGGCGCGAGCGTGGTCGTCAACGACTTCGGCCAGCCCGGCCGGGACGGCTCGGGAGAGGCCTCGGCCGCCCCGGCGGAGGAGGTGGCCGCGGAGATCCGCGCCGCGGGCGGGCAGGCCGTCGCGCACCTGGGTGACGTGGCCGACTTCGAGCAGGCGCGCGAGCTGGTCGAGCTGGCGGTCGGCAGCTTCGGCAAGCTCGACATCCTGGTCAACAACGCGGGCATCCTGCGCGACCGGATGGTCTTCTCCATGTCGGAGGCGGAGTGGGACTCGGTCATCCGGGTCCATCTCAAGGGCCACTTCAACACCACGCACTTCGCGTCCGCGCACTGGCGGGAACGGTCGAAGGCGGCGGGCGGCCCGGTCTACGGCCGGATCGTCAACACCTCCTCCGAGGCCTTCCTCGGCGGCTCGGCCGGCCAGCCCAACTACGCGGCGGCCAAGGGCGGCATCGTGGGGCTGACCACCTCCACCGCCCTGGCCCTGGCGAAGTACGGGGTCACCGCCAACGCCATCTGCCCGCGCGCCCGCACCCGGATGACCGAGGACGTCTTCGCCGGCTTCCAGGTCCCCGAGGAGGGCAAGCTGGACGCGCTCGCCCCCGAGCACGTCTCCCCGCTCGTCGGCTACCTGGCCTCACCCGCCGCGGCCAAGGCCAACGGGCAGCTGTTCGTCGTACACGGCGGGATCGTGGCCGTCATGGAACGCCCCAAGGTGGCCGCGAAGTTCGACACGACCAAGGAGGCCTTCTCCTACGAGGAGCTCGACGAGGTCCTGACCCCGCACTACGCCTCCCGTCCCGCGAACGAGACCTTCGCCGCGACGGAGGTGCTGGGCCTCAAGCACGACTGAGCGGAGCCTGCTGGAGCGGCACCGGGCGGGGCGCGGGCGGCGGTCCCGGGTCCACGCGGACCGGCGGGGGAGGGGCGAGCGGAATGCTCGACACGACGACCCCGCAGGGCACTTCGGGGGTCGCGTACGGCAGGCGCAGGCGGCCCTCCGGGCTCCACAGGCCCGTACCGCCCAGCCAGCCCCGGGGCGCCGGGAGCCGGAACACGTGCCGGTCGGCGGGGCGCCACAGGCCGATGCCGCCCTCCCCCGACGGGCCCAGCCGCAGGGCCACCCCGCAGGTCTCCGGCATCAGCGCCTGGCCCGGCTGGACCGCGAACGGGGTCGCGTCCAGGTGGCGCAGGCACTCCGGGAAGCGGACCGGCAGGGAGCTGCCCAGCACCCCCCACCCGAGACGCGTCTCACCCGGTGCGTCGGAGCGGATCAGCAGCAGCCCGCTGTCCGGGTCGGCCAGCAGCAGCCGGTCCTCGCTGTCCTCCGCGATCTGGAGCAGCGGGGACACCTCGCCGCCGCGCTCCAGGTCCACGGCCACGGCCTTGGCGGTGCCGTCCAGCTCGCGGTCCAGGGACAGCAGCCGGCCCGTCCGGTCCAGCCACACGCCGCCGGAGCAGCGGCCCGGCACCCGGGCCACCCGCTGCGGCCCGAAGGCGCCCCCCGCCACCTGCCAGACCGTGGTCCCGGCCTCGCCCGAGGCCAGCGCGAAGGCGCCGCGCCCGTCGGGGGACGGCGGCAGCAGCCGGACCCGCACCCCGTCCTCCTGCTCCACCCCGCCCAGCTGGAGCTCCCCGGTGCGCGGTCCCGCCGCGGCCCCCGTCGGATAGAGCAGCGCGAAGGCGTGCCGCTCCGCCACCCGGCGGTGGATCAGCACCCGCCCGTCGGCCAGCGGCAGCACCTCGCTGTCGGCCTCTTCGGGCTGCCCGAGCGGCAGCGGCACCGCGTACGGCTCGGGTCCGGCCAGGGTCCAGCGCTCCGCGTAGAGCGCCTCGCCGTCCCCGGCGAGCCGGGCGGCGTACGCACCGTCCGCGGCGATCGTGAACGGGGCCGTGTTCGTCGTTGCGATGGCACAGACACTCATCCGTGCGTCACCTCCGGGAGGAAGCTAGTTTTCGGACTTCCTGCCGAACAACACGACCAACCCCGCTTCACACATACGGGTGGCCGGGTGGCGGTTCCCCTGAGGGCGGGGAGGCGGTTGTGCTGCGCGAGATCGGGACGTTTAGGGTGGGGAATTGGTTAGGGGTGCCTAACTCGACCCGGCCGCCCCGGTCCCCCCACCCCAGGAGTTGTGACATGTCCTTCCGACGCCGCGGAACCGCCGCCGTCGCCCTCGCCGCTGCCGCCGCGCTCGTCCTCACCGGCTGCGGCGGACAGGACGACAAGGCGGCCGAGGACAAGGCCCCCGCCGGAGGCGGCGACAAGAAGGCCGTCGCCCAGGGCGGCAAGGAGTTCGGCGAAGCCGCGCAGAAGACGGCCGTCTTCGGGACCACCGCCGCGGCCGGCCAGTTCCCCCGCACCGTCACCCACGCCATGGGCTCCACCGAGCTCAAGGCCGCCCCCCAGCGCGTCGTGGTCCTCGACGTCGGCGAGCTGGACAACGTTGTCTCCCTGGGGATGCAGCCCGTGGGCTACGCGCCGTCCGAGGGTGACGCGGGCATTCCCGAGTACCTGAAGAAGGACGCGGGCGAGCCCAAGTCGGTCGGCACGATCAACAACCTCAACCTGGAAGCCATCAACGCGCTCAAGCCCGACTTGATCCTCGGCAGCCAGCTGCGCGCCGCGGACAAGTACGACGCCCTCTCGAAGATCGCCCCGACCGTGTTCTCCATCCGCCCCGGCTTCCCGTGGAGGGAGAACTACCTCCTGAACGCGGCCGCGCTCGACAAGACCGCCGAGGCCAAGGCCAAGCTCGACGCCTACCAGGCCAAGGCGGCCAAGCTCGGCGCCGACCTCGGCGAGAAGAAGCCCACCGTCACGATGCTGCGCTACATGCCGGGCAAGACCCGCCTGTACGCCGGGGCCTCCTTCATCGGCACCGTCCTGAAGGACTCGGGCATCCCGCGCCCGCAGAACCAGCAGGTGGAGGACCTCGCCGTCGAAATCAGCCCGGAGCGGATGGACGAGGCCGCCGCCGACTGGATCTTCACCGGCGTCTACGGGGCCAAGGACAAGACCAAGCGCGACTCCGCCGAGGCCAACCCGCTGTGGAAGGGCCTGGAGGCCGTGCAGCAGGGCCGCGCCAAGGACGTCCCGGACGAGACGTGGTACCTCGGCCTCGGCGTGACCGCCGCGGACAAGGTCCTCGACGACCTGCGCGGCTTCCTCGTCACGTGACGAGCCCCCCGCGGGCCGGCCGGTGCACGGCCGGGCCGTGGGGCGGGCGCCACGGACGGTAGCCTTGGCCCGTGCCCCGTCTCTCTGAAGTCATCGCCGCGCTGGACGCTCTCTGGCCCCCCTCGCGGGCCGAGCAATGGGATGCCGTCGGCACCGTCTGCGGCGACCCCGACGCCGAGGTCTCCCGGGTCCTGTTCGCCGTGGACCCCGTACAGGAGATCGCCGAAGAAGCCCTCACGCTGGGTGCCGACCTGATCGTCACCCACCACCCGCTCTACCTGCGCGGCACCACCACCGTCGAGGCCGGCACCTTCAAGGGCCGCGTCGTGCACACGCTGATCAAGAACGACATCGCGCTGCATGTCGCCCACACCAACGCCGACACCGCCGACCCCGGGGTCTCCGACGCCCTCGCGGGCGCCCTGGACCTGCGCATCACCGGCCCGCTGGTGCCCGACCCCACCGACCCCGCGGGCCGCCGCGGCCTCGGCCGGATCTGCGAACTGGACCACCCCGAGACGCTGCGCGAGTTCGCCGCGCGCACCGCGGCCCGGCTGCCGCAGACCGCCCAGGGCATCCGCTTCGCGGGCGACCCGGACGCCCTGATCCGCCGCGTCGCCGTCAGCGGCGGCTCCGGCGACAGCCTCTTCGAGCAGGTCCGCGCCGCCGGCGTGGACGCCTTCCTGACCGCCGACCTGCGCCACCACCCGGTCTCCGAGGCCCGCGAGCAGAGCCCGCTCGCCCTCGTCGACGCCGCCCACTGGGCCACCGAGTGGCCCTGGTGCGAGCAGGCCGCGGCCCAGCTCGACGCGATCTCCGAGCGCCACGGATGGGGTCTGCGGACCCACGTCTCGCGCACGGTCACCGACCCGTGGACGGCGCACGCGCCGTCCGTCACACACCCTTCTATCTCTGGAGCCCCCAACTGAACGCCGAGCCCGCCGACCAGATCCGACTTCTCGACGTCCAGGCCCTGGACGTGCGGCTGTCTCAGCTCGCCCACAAGCGCAAGTCGCTGCCCGAGCACGCCGAGGTCGACTCGCTGACCAAGGACCTCACCCAGCAGCGCGACCTGCTCGTCGCCGCCCAGACGCAGGCCAGCGACGCCGCACGCGAGCAGACCAAGGCGGAGCAGGACGTGGACCAGGTGCGCACGCGCGCCGCCCGCGACCAGCAGCGCCTGGACTCCGGTGTGGGCATCTCGGCCCGGGACCTGGCCAACCTGCAGAGCGAGGTCGTTTCCCTGGCCAAGCGGCAGGCCGACCTGGAGGACGTGGTCCTGGAGGTCATGGAGCGCCTGGAGGGCGCGCAGGAGCGGGTCACCGAACTCACCGGCAGCGTCTCCGCCCTGGAGGCCAAGCTGACCGACGCCACCGCGCGCCGCGACGCGGCCACCGGCGAGATCGACGCCGAGGCCGCCAGGATCGCCAAGGACCGCGAGGTCATCGTCGGCTCCATGCCGGCCGACCTGATGGCCCTGTACGAGAAGATCCGCGTCAAGCAGGGCGGGGTCGGCGCCGCGCGCCTGTACCAGCGCCGCTGCGAGGGCTGCCGCCTCGAGCTGGACATGGCCGAGGTCAACGAGATCAAGGCCGCGGCCCGCGACCAGGTCGTGCGCCACGAGAACTGCGGCCGCATCCTGGTCCGTACGGCCGACTCGGGCATCTGATGCAGGGGCCGGTCCGGTTCGTCGTGGAGGCGGACGGCGGCTCCCGGGGCAACCCGGGGCCCGCCGGCTACGGCGCGGTCGTCCTCGACCCGGTGACGGGCGAGACGCTGGCCGAGCGCGCGGAGTACATCGGCGTCGCGACGAACAACGTGGCGGAGTACAAGGGCCTGATCGCCGGGCTCAGGGCGGCGCGCGAACTCGCGCCGGGCGCGCAGGTCCTGGTCCGGATGGACTCCAAGCTGGTCGTCGAGCAGATGTCCGGACGCTGGAAGATCAAGCACCCGGACATGAAGCCGCTCGCGGCGGAAGCGGCGACGATCCTGCCCCGCTCCCAGGTGACGTACCAGTGGATCCCGCGCGAGCAGAACAAGCACGCGGACCGGCTCGCCAACGAGGCGATGGACGCGGGCAAGCGCGGCAGGCAGTGGGAGCCGTCGGCCTCCTCGGCGGCCCTCGACCGAGGGGCCGCTGCCCTGGCCGGGCCTGCGGCCCCGGCTCCGGCTCAGGCTCCGCCAGGGGACGCGGTCGCGGGAGCCGCGGCCGTCCGCGCCGCCCTCGCCACCGGCGGTCGCACGTCCTCCGGCGGTCGCACGTCCTCCGGCGCGGCCGAGGCCGCGGACGTCGGCGCCGCCCTCGCCGCCGGCAGGCGTACGGCGGCCGAGGCCGCGGGCTCCGCCGACGCCTTGTTCGGCGAAGCCGTGGCGTTCGCGCCGGCCCCCGCCGTGGCGGGGCGCGTTCCGGCACCCGCGGCCGACGCGGGTGCGGGCGGCGCCCACGCTGCCGGGCACGCCACGGCCACCGCCCCGGTGGGCGGTACCGGCTGGGGCCCCGACATGGGCACACCCGCCACCTTCGTGCTGCTGCGCCACGGCGAGACCGCCCTCACCCCGCAGAAGCGCTTCTCCGGCAGCGGGGGCAGCGACCCCGAGCTGTCCCCGGCCGGGCGCCGCCAGGCGTCGGCCGTGGCCGAGGCGCTGGCCGCCCGCGGCACCGTCCAGGCGGTCATCAGCTCCCCGCTGCGCCGCTGCCGCGAGACCGCCCAGACCGTCGCCGACCGCCTCGGGCTGCCGGTCACGATCGAAGAGGGCCTGCGCGAGGTGGACTTCGGTGCCTGGGAGGGCCTGACCTTCGCCGAGGTCCGGGAGCGGTTCCCCGACGACCTCCAGGCATGGCTGGACTCCCCGCGGGCCGCCCCCACGGGCGGCGGCGAGAGCTTCACGGCCGCCACCCGCCGGATCTCGGCGACCCGGGACCGGCTGCTCGCCGAGCACGCGGGCCGTACGGTGCTGCTGGTCTCGCACGTGACCCCGGTCAAGATCCTGGTCCGCCTCGCCCTGGGCGCCCCGCCGGAGTCGCTGTTCCGCATGGAACTCTCGGCGGCCTCCCTGTCGGCGGTGGCCTACTACGCGGACGGCAACGCCTCGGTCCGGCTGCTGAACGACACCTCGCACCTGCGCTAGCGCCACCGTACGAAAGCCCCCCGTGCCGTGCGCCGGGGGGCTTTCGTACGGGGCGGCGGTGGCTGTCCGCGCGGGCAGGGCTATGCGCCGCCGTCGCCGTTGCCGCCGCTCCCCTTCACGCCCCGGCGCCGGCTCTTGTCGGCGCTGCGCACCATGCGGCCGAGGCCGAGCGTCACGGTCGCCACGCGGCGCACCCAGAGGGGCCCGCCGCGCTCCGCCCAGACCACGCAGACGGCGCCGCCGATGGCGGCAGCCAGGAGCAGCAGGAGCAGAACGGTCATTTCCCCACCTCATCGTTGTGCCCGAGGCGTCTGGGCCGGGGGGCACGCCTGCCGCGGCATTCCCCAGGGGGAGATGCAGAACCGCCCCGGACCGGAGAGACCCCGGTTCGGGGCGTGGTGGCAGACGAGCCGGCCTGTACGCCGGGTTCTGTCGCCCGGAGACCTCGCGGTCGCCGGGGAGACGGCCATCCATCTAGGACCGGTGTTGCCACCGGCCTCGTGCGGTCTACCCGCGAACTCGGGCGGGCAGCCCTCGAGCGTTCGCGCAGACCCGTCCGGAGACGGATCCTCTTGACCTTGCTCCGGGTGGGGTTTACCTAGCCGCCTGAGTCACCTCAGGCGCTGGTGGTCTCTTACACCACCGTTTCACCCTTACCGGGGACCGAAGCCCCCGGCGGTCTGTTTTCTGTGGCACTGTCCCGCGGGTCACCCCGGGTGGGCGTTACCCACCACCCTGCCCTGTGGAGCCCGGACGTTCCTCGGCGGGATCCGGAGATCCCGACGCGGCCGTCCGGCCGACTCGTCTGCCGTGGTGGCCATGTTACCGGCTGTGCCGTTGAGGCTTGACCTTGACGCAGCGGCAGGGTTTCCACTGGGGCCACGATCACCCTGGAGCTGACCCGGCCGCTGCCCTTCGCCCGCCCGCTGGGGCCCGGGGGGAGGCGCGGACCGTCCGCTTCCACGCCGACGACCCGCGCGCGCTGGTCAGCGCGCTGCGGCGGACCGCGTAGGGAGCCCGTGCCGTCAGGCCGGGGCGAAGAGGACCTTCGCGTAGCCCGGGTCCGCCGCCGCGAGCCGGACCCGGATCCGCTCGCCCAGCGGCAGCTCCCGGGCGGTGGACACGACGCGGCCGACCACCGCCGGGTCCTCCAGGTGGACGGTGCCCTTCAGCGGCTCGTGGTCCTTGACGTCGATCACCGTGGCCTCGAAGGTCTCCCCGACGCGGTCCTTGAGCAGGGCGGCCTCGATGAGGTCCACGCACTCGCGCTCCGCCGAGTTGGCCAGCCTGCCGCCGTCCGCCATCTCCTTCGGCAGCGCGTCGAGCGCCGCCACCGCCCACGGCGGGGGCTCGGCCCCGGCCACCGCCGCCAGGCACAGCTCTCCGGTGTACCGGTCGACGAGCCGGCGCAGCGGCGCGGTGCAGTGGGCGTACGGGGCCGCGACCGCCGCGTGGAGCGCGGGGTCGGGGGTCGCGCCGCCGGTGAAGACGGTGTAGCCGGCGCCGCGCAGCAGGGTCGTGCACTCCTGGAGGAAGGCGGCGTGGGCGGGGCGGTGCGGGTCGAGGGTGCGGACGAGTTCGGCGTACGGGACGTGGTGCGGCCAGTCGATCCGCAGGGCTTTCGCCGCCCGCCGCAGCCTGCCGACGGCGCCGTCGGGAGCGGTGGGGAGGGTGCGCAGGATTCCGGTTCCGGCGGCCAGCATCAGGTCGGCCGCGGCGATGCCGGTCATGAGGGAGATCTGCGCGTTCCAGCCGTCGGCGGGGAGCGGGGCGCGGTAGGCGAGGGTGTACGAGCCGTCGTGCGCGACGACCTCCTGCTCGGGCACGCTCAGGGAGATGCCGCCGCGCTCCGCCTCGAGGGCCTCGCGGAGCCTGCCGATCTCCTGGAGGAGGGCGACGGGTTCCTCCGCGGTGCCGGTGTCGATGGCCTTCTGGACGCCGCCGTAGTCGAGCTTGGCCCGGCTGCGGACGAGGGCGCGGCGGACGTCGGTGGTCTCCACCCGGCCCTCGGCGTCGAGGTCGAGGGACCAGAGCAGCGCGGGGCGGGTCTGGTCGGGCAGCAGGCTGGCCGCGCCCTCCGAGAGCACGGCCGGGTGCAGGGGGACCCTGCCGTCGGGGAAGTAGAGGGTGGTGACGCGGCGGTGGGCCTCGGCGTCGAGCGCGCCGCCCGGGGCGACGAAGGCGGCGACGTCGGCGATGGCGTAGTGGACGCGGAAGCCGCCGCCGGGCCGCCTGGCCAGGTGCATGGCCTGGTCCAGGTCGCGGGAGGCAGGCGGGTCGAGGGTGAAGAAGGCGAGGTCGGTGGAGTCGGTGTCGGGCAGCCGGGGTTCCCTGACGGCCCGCTCGGCCTCGGCGAGCACCTCGTCCGGGAACCCGTCCGGCACGCCCAGCTTCGTCCGCAGTGCGCGCAGGGCGGCCCGCAGGGCAGCCCCGTCTGCGCCGGTGATGTGCATCTGGCGGCGTGGCATGGACCGAGCGTAGGCCCTGGCCGGGCGGTTCGCGCGGTTCGGGCCCGTCCGCCGGGGCGTCTACCCTGGCTCGGGGGCCGCATCCCCTGCGACGTGTCGTACCGAAGGAGATCCACCGTGCTCGTGCTGCTGCCGCCGTCCGAAGGAAAGGCCGCCGGCGGCTCCGGCGCACCCCTGGAGCCGGAGTCGCTGTCGTTGCCCGGTCTGGCCGCGGCCCGTGCGGGGGTCCTGGACGAACTGGTCGAACTGTGCGCGGGCGACGAGCTCAAGGCGCGCGAGGTGCTGGGCCTGAGCGAGGGCCTGCGCGGCGAGGTCGCGAAGAACGCGGCGCTGCGGTCGGCGCCCGCGCGGCCGGCCGGGGAGATCTACACCGGTGTGCTGTACGACGCGCTGGGCCTGGCCGACCTGACTCCGGCCGCGCGGGCGCTGGCCGAGGACGCGCTGCTGGTCTTCTCGGGGCTGTGGGGTGCGGTGCGGATCACCGACCGGATCCCGTCGTACCGCTGCTCGATGGGCGTCAAGCTGCCGGGGTGCGGGGCGCTGGGGGCGTACTGGCGGGAGCCGATGGCGCAGGTGCTGCCTGCCGTGGCCGGGGAGGGGCTGGTGCTGGACCTGCGGTCGGCGGCGTACGGCTCCGCGTGGAAGCCGAAGGGGGAGGTGGCGGGGCGGACGGCCACCGTGCGGGTGCTGCACGCGCAGGTGGTGGACGGGGTGGAGAAGCGGTCCGTGGTGAGCCACTTCAACAAGGCGACGAAGGGGCGGCTCGTCCGGGACCTGCTGCTGGCCGGCGCCGTTCCGGCTTCGCCGGCCGAACTGGTCACGGCCCTGCGGGACCTGGGCTACGTGGTCGAGGCGGAGGCCCCCGCGAAGCCGGGCAAGCCGTGGCCCCTCGACGTGGTCGTCACCCAGATCCACCACTGAGCCCCGACGGTGGCGAAAGATTCGGGGCTCCGCCCCGGACCCCGCGCCTCAAACGCCGGCGGGCCTGGATGCGCCCGGCTGGGCTGACCATCGCCCCGCGGAATTCCGGCCTGCCGGTCGCACCTGCGCCAGCCACAATCCAGCCTCGCCGGCGTTTGAGGCGCGGGGCCTGCGGCGGACCTCCGTCAGACACCCCCTAGCGGCCCAGGGGCCAGGCCACCGTGGCCGGAGTCGGGTTCCCGCTGCCCGCGTACGTCGCGCAGGCGTCCGTCAGGGTTTCCAGCAGGGTGAGGGGGTCCGGCAGGGGGTACTGCATGCCGCGGAGCCAGGTCACCGCCTGCTCGCCGGGGAGCACCGCCGGGGGGACCAGGACGTAGCTGCCGCGGCAGTGCCACCGCAGGCCCGGGTGCTCGTCCATCGTCTCGGGGTGGCAGTCCAGTTCGCAGGGCCACCACTCGTCCTCGTCCTCGGGCGTACCGCGGGTGGCGGTGAAGAAGAGCATCCGGGCCTGGTCCCCGGTGCCGCCCGATTCGGCGACCGGGCCCACCTCGATGCCGGCTTCCAGCAGGCGGGCGAGCGCGGCGGCGCCGGCTTCCAGCGGGACGTCGAGTACGTCGTGGACCATGCCGGTCGCGGTGATGAAGTTGGCCTGGGGCTGATTGCGCGCCCAGCGTTCGACCTGGGCGCGGTCGGTGGTCGACTGGGTCTGCCAGGCGAAGGAGACGGGGTGCCGCGCGGGGGTGGGACAGCCGATGCGGTCGCACGAACATCGATAACCGGCGGGATGGGCGGCGGGGGCGAGCGGCAGACCGGCGGCGGCGACGGCCAGGAGGAGCGCCTCGCGCTCTTTTCCGGGGTCCTCGGCGGTGGGTTTCTGCCGCCGGCGCAGCCACTGGGAAATCCTGCTCTGCTCGCCGCGTTTGACGCGGCCGGACTCAGACCCCATCTATCCCCTCACCTCACCGTATCCCCGGCGGACCTTCACATGGTCCCACCATCCTGCGCCCCGGGTGACCGGTCTCGGTGACCGGGGGGTTGGGGAGGGGTGACCGGTAACCGCCGCATAACGGAAGAATTCGGCCATTTGGCTTCCCGTCAGGCGACGGTGACGTTGGCCACCCCGCCCAGCACCCGGTCCACGAGCGCGTCGGTGAAGGCGTGCGTCAGCGGCTGCGTCCGCAGCAGCCAGCGGTAGGTGAGGGGGCCCAGCAGCATCTCCACCGTCAGCCGCAGGTCGGTGTCCGGCGCGAGCTGTCCGGCCTCCCGCGCGGTGCGCAACCGCGCTTCGTACAGGGCGAGCTGCGGCTCCAGCAGCCGCTCGTTGAAACGGGCGCCGAGCTCGGGGTCGGTCGCCCCGGCCGCCGTCAGGGCGCGCGCGGGGGCCTCGTACTTCTCGTCGCACAGCTCGTCCACCGTCGCCCGCAGGACGTGCTTCAGGTCGGCCGCGAGGTCCCCGGTGTCGGGGAAGCCGGTCCACTGGGCCTGCGCCTCCGCGTCCCCGGCGAGCGAGAGGGAGGCGTCGAGGAGGATGGCGGCCTTCGACGGCCACCACCGGTAGATGGTCTGCTTGCCGACCCCGGCGCGGGCGGCGATCGCCTCGATGGTCAGTTTGTTGTAGCCGACCTCCCCGACCAGGGCGAGCGCGGCGTCGAGGATGGCCCGCCGGGAGCGGTCGCTGCGGCGGGTGGCGTCAGGGGTCTTGGTCATGTCCTGAAACTATCAACCGAGACGTCTCGTCTTCCTCTTGTCCGCTAAACCACCCAATCAGTTCACTGCGGTGTCCCGCCGTAGGAGAGACGATTCTCTCCACACTCGTCGTAAGTCGTGAGGAGCCTTCTTTGCGCAGAGACGCCACACCCCGGCGCTACCTGATGTGCCCACCGGCACACTTCAAGGTCACCTACTCCATCAACCCGTGGATGGATCCCACGAAACCGGTGGACCTGCCCCTCGCACTGGCCCAGTGGGAGGACCTGAGGGACCGCTACCGCTCCCTCGGGCACACCGTCGAAACCCTCGAACCGCACCCCGAGCTGCCGGACATGGTCTTCGCGGCGAACGGTGCCCTCGTCGTCGACGGCCGGGTGCTCGGGGCGCGGTTCGCCCATCCGGAGCGGGCCGCCGAGGCCGGGATCCACCTCGAGTGGTTCCGCAGTCACGGCTACCGGGACGTCCACGAGCCGTCCCACGTCAACGAGGGGGAGGGCGACTTCGCCGTCACCGCCAGCTACATCCTGGCCGGCCGGGGCTTCCGCTCCAGCCCGCTCTCGCACGACGAGGCGCAGGAGTTCTTCGGCCGCCCCGTCATCGGCCTCGACCTGGTGGACCCGCGCTACTACCACCTGGACACGGCCCTGTGCGTCCTCGACGGCGACGAGGTCATGTACTACCCGGCCGCCTTCTCGGCGGGCAGCCGGGCCGTACTCCAACGCCTCTTCCCCGACGCGCTGCTCGCCGAGGCCGAGGACGCGGCGGCCCTGGGCATGAACGCGGTGTCGGACGGCCGGCACGTGCTGCTCCCGCAGGCGGCGACCGGGCTGCTGGCGCCGCTGCGGGACCGGGGGTTCGAGCCGGTCCCGATGGACCTGGGCGAGCTGCTCAAGGGCGGCGGCAGCGTGAAGTGCTGCACCCAGGAGCTGAGGCCGGCCCAGGCGGGGCCGGCCCAGGCGGGGCCGGCCCAGGCTAGGCCGGCCTAGGCGTTCTCGGAGGGGGGCGGCCAGGCCTGGCCCCAGTCGGCGTCCCGCGCCGCCTTGTAGAGGTCGCCGTGACGCTTGGTCACGTTGGCCCGGGTCAGGCCCTCGCCCTCCGGTCCGCACAGCTCCAGCAGGACCAGCCCCTTCCGGATCTGCGGCTTCCGCGTGATCCGGGAGGCGGCCGGCCCGGCCGGGAAGCGGGTCGCGGCGACGTAGCTGAACTTCTCGTCCTCGTACGGGAGGGAGCCGCCCTTGACCTGCCGGTGCAGGGAGGACCGGCTGACCCGCGCCGAGAAGTGGCACCAGTCCTGTCCGACCTCGATCGGGCAGGTCCCGTCGTGCGGGCAGGGGGCGGCGACCCGCAGTCCGGCCGCGATGAGCTGGTCACGGGCCTCGCGGATGCGCAGGTACCCCTCCGGCGTGCCCGGCTCGATCAGCACCACGGCCTGGCCGGCCCGCGCCGCCTCGGCGACGACGGCGGTACGGGCCTGCGGGGTCAGCTCGCCCAGGACGTACGAGACCGTCACCAGGTCGGCCTCCGGGAGGGTCAGCCCGGAGCCGATGACGGCCCGCCGCCATTGCGCCGCGCGCAGCACGGGGGAGTGGGAGGCCTGCGCGAGTTCCCTGCCGAGCTGCAGTGCCGGCTCCGCCCAGTCCAGCACCGTGGTCTCGCGCGGGCCGTCCCAGACGGCGTCCACCGCCCAGGTGGCCGCGCCCGTGCCGCCGCCCACGTCCACGTGGGAACCCGGAGCCCACTGCGGGGCCGCCTCCGCGAGGCCGTCCAGGGCGGACCGGACGGCCTCGAAGGTGGCCGGCATCCGGTACGCCGCGTACGCCGCCACGTCGGAGCGGTCGCGCAGCACGGGCGCGTCGGTCGGGGTCTGCCCCCGGTAGCTGGCGATGAGCCGCTCGACGGCGGTCGCGGCCTGCTTGGGCGGGAGTCCGTCGAGCAGCCCGCCGAGCGCGCTGCGGAGGGTTTCGGCGGTGGTGGGGGCGGAGGCGTTCACCAGCGAAGTTTACGGCGCTGCGGGCGCGCCCGATTCGCGGTGCTGCCAGGGGCGGCACAGGCCGAGGAAGCAGCCCACCGCCAGCAGCGAGCAGACCAGCTGCACCACCGCCATCGGCACCGCCGTGTCCTCGCCCGCGATGCCGACCAGCGGTGAGGCGATCGCGCCGACCAGGAAGGACGAGGTGCCGATCAGTGCGGACGCCGAGCCGGCGGCGTGGGGGGTGCGCATGAGGGCCTGGGCGTTGGTGTTCGGCATCACCAGGCCCATCGCCGACATCAGCACGAACAGTGCGGCGGCGATCGGGACCAGCCCGACCTTCCCGAACACCCCGGTGGCCATGAGCAGCAGCGCCACCGAGGCGACCGTGGTCACCGCGAGTCCGACGGCCAGGGTCTTGTCCATGTCGACCCGGCCGACGAGCAGCTTCCCGTTGATCTGGCCGACGGCGATCAGGCCGAAGGAGTTGATGCCGAACAGCAGGCTGAAGGCCTGGGGCGAAGCACCGTAGATCTCCTGCACCACGAAGGGGGAGGCGGCGATGTAGGAGAAGAGCACGGCGAAGGCGAAGCCGCCGGCCAGGGTGTAGCCGGTGAAGACGCGGTCGCCGAGCAGCCCCCGCATGGTGCGCAGGGCCGCGCCGACGCCGCCGGTCTGGCGGCGCTCGGGCGGCAGGGTCTCGCCGAGGCTGCGCCACATCATCACGGTGAGGACGATCCCGACGGCGGTGAGGACGACGAAGACCCCGCGCCAGTCGGAGAAGCGCAGCACCTGGCCGCCGATGAGCGGGGCGACGATCGGGGCGGTGCCGGATATGAGCATGAGGGTGGAGAAGAACCGGGCCATCTCGACCCCGTCGTACAGGTCGCGTACGACGGCCCGCGCGATGACGATCGCGGCCGCCCCGGCCAGGCCCTGGAGCAGGCGGAAGGCGATCAGCAGCTCGGCGGTGGGGGCGAGGGCGCAGATCGCGGTGGCCAGGACGTAGACGACCATGCCGATGAGCAGCGGCCGGCGGCGGCCCCACTTGTCGCTCATCGGGCCGATGACCAGCTGGCCGAGCGCCATGCCGGCGAGGCAGGCGGTGAGGGTGAGCTGGACGGTGGCGGCCGGGCTGTGCAGGGCGTTGGTGACCTCCGGCAGGGCCGGCAGGTACATGTCCATGGACAGCGGGGGGAGGGCGGTCAGCCCCCCGAGTATGAAGGTGACCAGCAGGCCGGTGCGGCGTGCGGCCTTCAGGGGTGCGGGGGCGGTGGGGACGGAGGGCGTTTCGGGCGACGGTTCGTGCGAGCGGGCCGTCACGGGGCCTCTCTCCGACATGCGGAACTCCAGTCTGCTTGTCTTCTTCATGCACCCCTGACCGACCCATGCTCTCAGCAATCGGAACGTCCGGGGACCGGGGCGCCGTGTGACGTACTCTGCGGCCCCATGGACGAACGTACGAAGAAGATCGCTGTAGTCACGGGAGCCGGCTCGGGGATCGGCCGCTCCGTGGCCCTGGCCCTGGCCGCGGCCGGCTGGTCCGTGGCGGTGGCGGGCCGCCGCACCGGGCCGCTGGAGGAGACCGCCGCGGCGGCCGGCGACGGCGCCGACGTGCTCTGCGTCCGAACGGACGTCACCGATCCGGACGAGGTCGCTGCGCTGTTCGGGGCCGTGCGCGAGCGGTACGGGCGCCTCGACCTGCTCTTCAACAACGCGGGCACCTTCGGCCCGGGCGGCCCGCTGGAGGACATCTCCTACGAGGCCTGGCGCTCGGTGGTCGACGTCAACCTGACCGGCGCCTTCCTGTGCGCGCAGGCCGCCTTCCGGCAGATGAAGGCGCAGGACCCGCAGGGCGGCCGCATCATCAACAACGGCTCGATCTCGGCGCACGTGCCGCGCCCGAACTCCGTCGCCTACACCGCGACCAAGCACGCGATGACCGGGCTGACCAAGTCCCTGTCGCTGGACGGACGCCCGTACAAGATCGCCTGCGGGCAGATCGACATCGGCAACGCGGCCACCGAGATGACCGAGCGGATGCAGACCGGCATCCTCCAGGCCAACGGGCAGCTGGCCGTCGAACCGGTGATGGACGCCGCCGACGTGGCGCGCACGGTCCTGCACATGGCGGAGCTCCCGCTGGAGGCGAACGTGCAGTTCGCGACGGTGATGGCGACGACGATGCCGTACATCGGGCGGGGCTGAGCCCGGGAATGCCCGCCGCCGCCCCGCAGTTGAGGCGATCATGACGACTGAGGCATTGCGCTACGCGGCCTTCTCCGCCGACCCCGCGGGCGGCAACCCCGCGGGCGTCGTGCTCGACGCGACCGGACTGGACGACTCCGCCCTGTTGGGCATCGCCGCCGAGCTCGGCTACAGCGAGACGGCCTTCCTGACCGCCCCGCCCGAGGGCCTGCCGGGGGAACCGGGCCGGACCTTCACGGTGCGCTACTTCAGCCCGAAGGCGGAGGTGCCGTTCTGCGGGCACGCCACCGTCGCCACCGCCGTGGCGCTGGGCGAGCGGATCGGCCCCGGGGAGCTGGTGCTCGCGACGCGGGCGGGAACCGTCCCGGTGTCCGTCACCGCGTCACCCGACGGGCTGCTGCGGGCCACGCTGACCAGCGTGGAGCCGCACACCGAGGAGATCGGCGCGGCCGACCTCGCCGAGGCGCTGGCCGCGCTGGACTGGCCGGAGGCCGACCTCGACCCGGCGTTCCCGCCCCGGATCGCCTACGCCGGAGCCCGCCACCTGGTGCTCGGCGCCCGCACCCGGGCCCGGCTCGCGGACCTCGCGTACGACTTCGCCCGGCTGGAGGCGCTGATGCTGCGCCTGGACCTGACCACCGTGCAGCTGGTGTACCGGGCGGGCCCGGCGGAGTTCCACGTACGGGACCCCTTCCCGGTCGGCGGAGTCGTCGAGGACCCGGCGACCGGCGCGGCCGCGGCCGCCTTCGGCGCGTACGCCCGCGAGCTCGGCCTGGTCCCGCAGGACGCCGTGCTCACCCTCCACCAGGGCGCGGACATGGGCCGCCCGGGGGTGCTCACCGTGGAGCTGCGCGCGGGCGACCCCCGGGTCAGGGTCGGCGGTACGGGCGTACGGATCCCCTAGTGCTGTGGGCTCAAGTGCTGTGGGCTCAGCTCGCGGGCGCGGCGTCGGCCGCGCCCGCCGGGAGCGCCTCGGCAGCGGCCGGGCGCCGGCGCTCGGCGAAGAACAGCACCAGCACGGGGATGACGTACAGCGCCCACACCCACACCTGGAGCACGGTGGGGTCCGGCTGGAAGTTGAAGACGCCCTTGAGCACGGTCCCGTACCAGCTGTCCGGCGGGACGGCCGCGCTGACGTCGAAGGCCTTGTCGCCCAGACCGCCGAGGAAGCGGGCCTCCTGGAGGTCGTGGACCCCGTACGCGAGCACGCCCGCGGCGACGACCACCAGCATGGCGCCGGTCCACGTGAAGAACCGGGCCAGGTTGATCTTCAGGGCACCGCGGTAGAACAGCCAGCCCAGCACGATCGCCGTCGCGATGCCCAGCAGTACGCCGGCCAGCGGGGCGGAGGAGCCCTCGCCGCTGGCCCGTACCGAGGCCCACACGAACAGCGCGGTCTCCAGGCCCTCCCGGCCGACGGCCAGGAACGCGGTCGTGACCAGCGCCCCGGTACCCATGGCGAGCGCCGTGTCGAGCCTGCCCTGCAGCTCGGCCTTCAGATGCCGTGCGGTGCGCTTCATCCAGAAGACCATCCACGTCACCAGACCGACCGAAAGGATGGAGAGGGTGCCGCCGAGGAGCTCCTGCGCCTCGAAGGTCAGCTCCTGGCTGCCGAACTCGAGCGTCGCGCCGAAGGCGAGCGAGATCCCGCAGGCGATCGCGATGCCGAGCCAGACCGGGCGCAGGGCGTCCCTGCGCCCGGTCTTCACCAGGTAGGCGACGAGGATGCAGACGACCAGGCCGGCCTCCAGCCCCTCGCGCAGTCCGATCAGATAGTTGCCGAACACGGCGGTGGTTCCTCTCCGGCCTCTCCGGCCTCTACGGGCTCTGCGGGCTGTACGACGGGGGACCGGGCGGACTACGCGAACAGCGTCCGGCCCCACCAGTCGTCCTCGTCGCGGACGCCCGGCGGGACGGCGAAGACCGCCGAACCCACGTGCTGGATGTACTCGTTGAGGACGTCGGCCTTCGCGAGACTGCGCTGGACCGGGATGAAGCCCGTGCGGACGTCGCGCTGGTAGGCGAGGAAGAACAGGCCCGCGTCGAGGCGGCCCAGACCGTCCGTGCCGTCCGTGAAGGAGTAGCCGCGGCGCAGCATCATCGCGCCGTTGTTGGAGTCCGGGTGGGCGAGGCGGACGTGCGCCTCCGGCTTCATCGCCTTCAGGAACGGCTCGTCGCGCTCCTTGGACTTGCCGACGGGGGCGCCTTCGCCCTTGTCGCGGCCGAAGATGTCCTCCTGCTCGCCCAGCGGGGTGCGGTCCCAGGTCTCGATGTTCATCCGGATCCGCCGGGCCACGAGGTAGGAGCCGCCGGTCATCCAGGCGCTGCCGTCGGCCGGGCCGACCCACACGTGCTTGTCCAGGGCGGCCTGGTCGGTGCCCGAGATGTTCCGGGTGCCGTCCTTGAAGCCCATCATGTTGCGCGGGGTCTGCTCTTCGGGCGTGGTCGAGGAGGTCTTGCCGAAGCCGAGCTGCGACCAGCGCATCGCGGTCCGGCCGAAGCCGATGCGGGCCAGCTGGCGGATCGCGTGCACGGCGACCTGCGGGTCGTCGGCGCAGGCCTGGACGCAGATGTCGCCGCCGGAGCGGGCCGCGTCCAGGTTGTCGCCGGGGAACAGCTCCAGGTCCACCAGGGCTTCGGGGCGCTTGTCCTCCAGCCCGAAGCGGTCCTTGGCGAACAGGCCGGGCCCGAAGCCGATGGTCAGGGTGAGCCGCGAGGGCTTGAGGCCCAGCGCCTCGCCCGTGTCGTCCGGCGGCGCCTCGGGGAGGCCGCCGAAGCCGCCCTCGCCGACCGGCCGGCCGGCCGTCATGAGCCGGGCCGCCTGCGTCCACTCCTTGAGGAGCTCGACGAGCTCCCCGCGGTCCTTCGTCTTCACGTCGAAGGCCGCGAAGTGCAGGCGGTCCTGCACGGCGGTGGCGATTCCGGCCTGGTGTGCGCCGTGGAACGGCACGGCCGCCCCGGCGGAGGACACCGGGAGCGCGTCCGAGCCGGTGGCCAGGGCCGCCACGGTGCCGCCGGACGCGGCGGCGCCGAGCGCGAGCCCGGCCCCGCCCCAGCCGAGCACGGAGCGCCGTGTGGGCGCGGGCCTGCCGCTCTCGTGGTGCTCCGCCTCCGGCTGCGTCTGCGCCTCCGGCTGCGCGGCCGGCTCCGACTCGGACATTCGGCTCTCCCGCCTGTTTCGCTGCTGCCGGTTACTTCGCGACCGCGGCCGCGAGCTTGGAGAGCGGCTCGGCGAGCGCGTTGACGCCGTCCGAGAGCTCCTTGCGCTGGGCCTCGCCGACCTTGTCGTACGGGGTGAACTCGTAACCGGTCTTGTCGGCGCGGTACGTGTCCAGGAGGGTGTTCAGGGCCGCGAACTGGGTGTCCAGCTGCTTGGCGAGCTCCGGGTCGTTCTTCGAGGCGATGGCCTTGAGGACGTCGTACGCCTTCTGCGCGCCCTCGACGTTGGCCTTGAAGTCGACCAGGTCGGTGTGGGAGTAGCGCTCCTCCTCACCGGTGACCTTGCCGGTGGCGACCTCGTCCAGGAGCTCCTTGGCACCGTTGGCGATCGAGGTGGGGGTGATCTCCGCCTGGCCGACCTTCTTCTGCCAGTCGGTCAGGTCCGCCATCAGGGTGTCGGCGAGCTTCTTGTCGTTGTCGTCGATCTTGTTGTCGGCCCACAGGGACTTCTCCAGGCGGTGCCATCCCGTCCAGTCCTTCTCCGGGTCCTGGCCGGCCTCCAGGCCGTCCTCGCGGACGTCGACCTTCGGGTCGATGTCACCGAAGGACTCGGCGACGGGCTCGGTGCGCTCCCAGCCGATGCGGGAGGGCGCGTACAGCTTCTTCGCGGCCTCGACGTCGCCGGACTTGACCGCGTCCGCGAAGGCCTGCGCCTTGGGGAGGGTCTCCTCGGCCTGCTGGACCACGTACCCGCGGTAGGCGGCGACCGCGGCGTCCATTTCGGGGCTGCGCTTCTCCTCGCCGCCCTTGCCGGTGGCCTTGACCTTCTGGGCGATGCCGTCGCCCTTCATGCCGGGCTTGCAGACGATCTCGTAGTCGCCCGCCTTGATCTCGGCGGTGATGGAGGCCTTGGTGCCGGGGCCTATGTTCTCGCGCTCGGTCACGATGCGGGCGTCCGGGAAGAGGACGTAGACCTCGGTGACCTTGGATCCCTTGTTCTCCACGTCGATCTGTACCTTGCCGGACGGGAACTCCGTCTTCGACACGTCGCAGGCGCTGTCGGAGGCCGCGACCTTGACCACGTCGTCGCCGCCCGCGTCGCTCTTCTGGGAGCAGCCGGTGACGGCGGTCAGGGCGGCCGCCACGGAGGCGGCGGCGACGACGGTGAGGCGGGCGGGGCGCATAGGGGGCTCCTGGGCGTCGACGAGGGGCCGTCCCCAGCGGGAGAGGCCAGTGAGGCGGACCTAACTTAGCCGAGGCTTAGTTGACCCATACCCCGTCGTGCAGTGATTCAGCTCTCAGCTTTTCGCGCAGGACACGGGGCCGTCACGGACGTTCCAGGACGGCCCCATGGCCGGGTCAAGCAGGGGTCAAACCCGACGGGCCGTGGGGTGTGGCCGGTTGGTCGGGTGACCGGACGGGGACGACCAGCGGGGCCCCGGTGCGCGGGTGCGGGAGGACCTCGACCGGCTGCCGGTAGACGCGGCTGAGCAGCGCGTCGTGGAACACCTCGGCCGGCGGACCGGCCGCGGCGATCCGCCCGTCGTGCAGGACGGCGGCCCGGTCCGCGTAGGCGGCGGCCAGGCCCAGGTCGTGCAGGACCACGACCACGGCGTCCCCGGCGGCGGCCCGCTCCCGGCAGATCCGCAGCACGAGTTCCTGATGGCGCAGGTCCAGGGCGGCGGTGGGCTCGTCGAGGAGCAACAGCGGCGCCCGCTGGGCCAGTACGCGGGCCAGCGCGACCCGGGCCCGCTCTCCGCCGGAGAGCGCGGAGAAGGGGCGGCCGGCGAAGTCGGTGACCTCGGTCGCGGCCATGGCGGCGGCCACCGCCTCCTCGTCCGCGTCGGCGAGCGGGGTGCCGGCCCAGGGCGCGCGGCCCATCCGTACGACGTCCGCCACGGGGAAGGGGAAGGACAGCGCGGCCGACTGGGGGAGCACCGAGCGCCGCAGCGCGAGCTCGGGGGCCGACCAGCCGTGCACCGGGCGGCCGTCGATCCGGATCTCCCCGGAGGCGGCCGGCAGGTCGGCGGCCAGCGCCGCCAACAGCGTGGACTTGCCCGCGCCGTTGGGGCCCACCAGGGCCAGTACCTCCCCGGCCCGGGCCGTCAGGTCGATGCCGGCCAGGACCTCGCGCTGTCCGAGCCGGACGTGCAGTCCGGTGACCTCGGCGACGGCCGATCCGCTCGCGGGGCGGGCCGGGACGGTCCGCCGGTTGCGGGAGAGCAGCCCGGTCAGCCTGCGGGTCGCTTCGGTCACGCCCAGCCTCCTTGCTTGCGGCGGGTGCGGCGCAGCAGCCAGAAGAAGAACGGGCTGCCGAGCAGGGCGGTCAGGACACCGAGCGGCAGCTCGGCCGGCTGGGCGAGGGTCCGCGCGGCCAGATCGCCCGCGACCAGGACGAGGGCTCCGGCGAGCGCGCTGCCCGGCACGAGGAAGCGGTGGCCGGGGCCGTGGGCCATCCGCAGCAGGTGCGGGACCAGCAGCCCGACGAAGGTGATGACGCCGGCCACGGCGACGGCGGCCGCGGTGAGCAGCGCCACGACCAGGATGAGGGCGAGGCGCAGCCGTTCGACGTCGATTCCGAGGTGGCGGGCCGGGCGTTCGCCGAGGGAGAGCAGGTCGAGGCGGCGGGAGTAGAAGGGGGCGATGAGCAGGCCGGCCAGGGCGCAGGGGAGTACGGCGAGCACCTTGGGCCAGGTGGCCTGGGCGAGGGAGCCGAGCTGCCAGAAGGTGATCTGGTTGACCTGCCCGCTGTCCGCGAAGAAGACGAACAGGCCGATGAGGGCGCCGGCGAAGGCGTTGACGGCTATGCCGGTGAGGATGAGGGTGACGACCTCGGTCCTGCCGCCGTTGCGGGAGAGGAAGTAGACGGAGCCGACGGTGGCCAGGCCCGCGGTGAACGCGCAGAAGGGAATCGTCCAGTTGCCGAGGAAGCCGAGCCCTAGCGCGATGGCGGCGACCGCGCCGACCGCGGCTCCCGCCGAGATCCCGATGATGCCGGGCTCGGCCAGGGGGTTGCCGAAGACGCCCTGCATGAGCGCGCCCGCGCAGCCCAGGCTCGCGCCGACGTGCCGGGGCCGGTGGTGGTTTCCGCGAGGACGAGCGTCGGGCGCAGCGAGAGCACGCTCTCGGCGGAGACGTCGTGCCCGCGGGTCACCACCGGCAGGGCGGCGGCCTGTTCGAAGGTGGCGGTGATGTCCTTGGCGACGACCCGGTCGCCGAGGCCCAGGGTGTGGACGATCTCGTTGAGGCCGCCGGTCAGCGGGACGACCCGGTCCGCCGAGGCGACGGTGACACGGGAGCCGTCGGCCGAGGCCACGGTCACCGGCATCGCGGGCGCCGGAGCCGGGGTGAGCGGTTCCACCCGGTCCGGGGCGGCGGCGGTGTGGGCGGATGGGCCCGGGGTGGTGGCCGTACCCCCGCAGCCCGTCAGCGCAAGTGCCAGTGCTGCCACGGCGAGAGCGAGACGGGGGAAGCGGTGTGACGCGGCGGGCGTAGGCACGAAGGCACCGTCCTGATCGTCCGACTGAGGTGGTGGGGACCGGGGGGTTTCCCATCCGGCCAGGGGTAGCTTAGGTTAGCCTAACCTTGCTCGCTAGACCCTGGAGGGGGCGGTCATGCCCACAAGACCCGTCCGTGCGTTCGCCGTCGCCCTGTTGGCGGCCGTACTGGGAGCGCTGCTCCCGGCCGGCGTCGCCCGGGCGGGCACCGTGCAGGGCGGTCGTCTCGACTGGGGCGTCAAATCGTCTTTCCAGAGTTATGTGACGGGTCCCGTCGCGAAAGGCGGTTTCCGGCTGAAGGGCGGAGCCGCGACCGTCGGCGGGAACCTGTTCCGCTTCCACACGGCGACCGGCTCCTACGACCCGCAATCCGGAGCCTTCGAGGCCTCCTATTCGGGCGGGGTGACCTTCCAGGGCCACCGGAAGCCCGACGGCGCCTATGAGCTGGACATGACCATCAGCCGCCCCACCGCCAAGATCAACGGCGGCCGCGGCACCCTGTACGTGGACGTCTCCGGCAAGGCCAAGGACACCGGAGCGGTCACCACCCAGTCCCAGGTGCCGTTCGCGACCCTCGGCGTCGGCGGGGTCGACATGAAGGGCGGCGCGAGCCCGCTGACCCTCACCACCATCCCGGCCACCCTCACCGAACAGGGCGCCAAGGCCTTCGCCGGCTACTACGCGGCCGGCGCGCAGCTCGACCCGGTCTCACTCTCCGCCGACGTCAAGGCCGCCCCGGCCGCGCAGCCTTCGCAGTCGCCCACCGCGGCGCAGCCGAGCGCGTCCGCCGCCGCGACCCCGCCGGCGCAGGCGCCGGGGGCCTTCGCCGACGCCGCCGTGGACTGGGGGGTGCGCCGTACCTTCCGCGAGTACGTCACCGGCTCCGTCGGCCAGGGCAAGTGGAGCCTCGCCGAGGGCGCCCAGGACGGCGGCGCGCTGTTCCGCTTCCCCCAGGGCAAGGGCGCGTACGACGGCGGAAAAGGCACCCTTGACGCCGCCTTCGCCGGCACCGTCCACTTCACCGGCGCCCACCTGGACCTGAAGTTCGGCGCGGTGCGCGTCACGGTGGAGCAGGGCAAGGGCGTGCTGTCCGCCGACGTCACCTCGGGCGGTACGACGAAGAACGCCGTCGCACTGGTCGAGTTCGACGCCAAGGCGCTCAAGACCGAGGGCGGCCTCGCCACCCTGACCGAAGCCCCCGCCGTCCTCACCGAGGGCGGCTCGCAGGCCTTCAACGCCCTGTACAAGCCGGGCACCGAGATGGACCCCGTCTCCCTCGCGATCGCCCTCGACAGCACCGCGAAACTGCCCGCGCTGCCCGACCTCGGCTCCACGGCCGCGCCCTCGCCGGCACCCAGCGCCTCCGCCGGGGCGGTCGCCAAGGCCGGGAGTTCCTCGAACGCCGGGACGTACACCGCCCTCGCGGCGGCCGTGCTGGTGCTCGCCGCCGGCGGCGCCGCGTTCGTGATCCGCAAGCGCCGCGCGGCGTCCGAAGCCCCGTAACGGCACCGCACCCTCGCCCCCTCCTCCGCCGCCCCTCCCCTTCCCTTCCCTTCCCTTCCCAGGAGTTTGCAGCCATGTCGTCCCACCGCCGTCCGATCGCCGTCGCGGCCGCCGTCCTCACCGCCGCCGCTCTCGGCGCCACCGCCCTGGTCCTGCCCGCCTCGGCCGCGGGCGGTCCCCCGACCGCCCCGGTGAAGATCGTCGGCGGCACCCTCGACTGGGGTGTGCTCGCCAGTTACCGCGCCTATGTGACCGGCATGGCCAAGGGCACCATCACCGTGGCGGACGGCGCCCAGCAGAACGCGGACGGCAGCCTGCGCTTCGGCGAGCCGACCGGGCAGTACGAACCGGCCGCCGGCCACGTGGTGAAGGCCGCGTTCAAGGGCAGCGTCACCTTCTCCTCGCCCGCCCCGCCGGCCGGCCACGGCTTCGAGGTCAAGCTCTCGGACTTCCGTATCGACACCGGCACCAAGAAGCTCACCGCGGACGTCACCAAGGGCGGCTCCACGGCCCAGGACGTTCCGCTGGCCGCGGTCGCCTTCGCCGGCCAGTCGATGACGGGCCTGGCGACCACGCTCACCAAGGAGGCGGCGGACGCGCTCGGTTCGGCGTCGTACGAGAACAAGGCGGGCGACCCGCTCACGGCGAAGCTGGAGTTCGAAAAGCCCACCCAGCCGACCCCCACGCCCACCCCCACCCCGACGCCGACCCCCACCCCGACCCCGACTTCCACGAAGTCGGCCACCCCCACCGTGACGCCCACGGTCCCGGCCGACGGTCCGCAGAAGGTCCTCAGCGGCAAGCTGACGTGGGGTGTGAAGGAGTCCTTCCGCACGTACGTCTTGAGCGCGGGCTCGATCACCCCGTCCGGCGGCGCCGCGAAGAACGGCGACCTCTTCGACTTCGCCTTCGGCAAGGGCGAACTGGACGCGAAGAACCAGAAGCTGAACGCCTCCTTCGAGGGCAGCCTCCGCTTCCAGTACGCGGCCCACGGCATCGACATGGCCTTCGGCGACGTCCGCGTCGAGGCCACCGGAAAGACCGGCACCCTCTGGGTGAACCAACTCCCCTTCGCCACGCTCGACCTGTCCAAGACGGACTACACAACCCGGGGCGGCGTACTGACGCTGAACGCGGTACCGGCGGCCTTCACCGCCAAGGGCGCGGCCCTCTTCGCCAACGGCACCACCGGCTCCATGTACAAGGCGGGCGACCCGATCGACCCGATCACCCTGTCGGTGGCGGTGGACAAGGACGCCACCCTGCCGCCGAGCGGCACCACCGGCGGTACGGGCGGTACGAGCGGTACGGGCGGCACCGGTGGCACGGGCGGTACGGGAGCCACCGCCGCCACCGTCGGCGGCAGCCTCGCCACCACCGGCGCCGAGATCCCCGCCGGGGCCCTGCTCGGCACTTCCGGCGCCGTCATCGCGGCGGGCGCGGGAGCCGTGTTCCTCGCGCGCAGGAGGCGTACGGCCTAGCCGCTGAGCCGTGCCGTGCTTGAATGCCCGCGTGAACGATCATCTCGACGTGTTGAAGGTCTTCTGCGCGGGCGACGGCCGGCACGGCAACCTGCTCGGTGTCGTACGCGACGGCCGGGTCTGCCCCGACGACGGGTCGCGGCAGGCCCTGGCCGCCGAACTTGGCTACAGCGAGACGGTGTTCGTCGACGACCCCGAGCGCGGAATCGTCGACATCCGCACCCCCGGCACGCGGATGTCCTTCGCCGGGCACCCGCTGGTCGGGCTCGCCTGGCTGCTGGACATCGAGGAGCTCCAGCCTCCGGCCGGCTCCGTATGGGCCCGTGACGACGGGGAGTTCACCTGGATCACGGCCCGCCCCGAGTGGGTCGAGGGCAAGCGCACCGAGCAGTACGGGTCGGTCGCCGAGGTCGAGGCGCTACCGGCCCCGCCGCCGGGCGAGGGCTGGCTGTACGCGTGGGCCTGGGAGGACGAGACCGCCGGCCGGGTACGGGCCCGCGGCTTCCCGCGCCGGGCCGACGGGGTCATCGCCGAGGACGAGGCCACCGGCTCGGCGGCGATCCTGCTCACCGCCCAGCTCAACCGCGCCCTGAACATCACCCAGGGCGCGGGTTCCCAGATCCTCACGGCCCCCTGCCCCGACGGCAGCGTGGAGATCGGCGGCCGCGTCCGCTTCGCCGGTCCGAGGCCGTAGGGCTCGCGCCAAACGGGCCGGGCCGGTGCACGCGCACCGGCCCGGCCCTTCCGCCTCACAGCACCAAACACCCCTAGGCGCTGAGCGGGAACTGCTCGCCCAGTTCCCGGAAGACCGCGCCGTTGAAGTCGAAGGCGCGCTTGCACTCGTCGACGATGCGCTGCTTCTCCAGGTCGTCCGCGGCGATCGCGTCGAGCAGTTCGCGGTAGGTCCGCTTGAAGGCCGCCGGGTTGGAGATGTCCGCGAAGACGTAGAAGCGGACGCCGTCGCCCTTGCGCTCGAAGCCCCAGGTGCGCTCCGCCTTGTCGCGGATGATCTGGCCGCCGGACAGGTCGCCCAGGTAGCGGGTGTAGTGGTGGGCGACGTAGCCGCCCGGCCACTCGGCCGCGCACTGGGCCACCCGGGCGGCGTAGGCCTCGGTCGCGGGCAGTGCCGCCACGTTCTCGCGCCAGTCCGGACCCAGCAGGTGCGCGAGGTCTCGCTCGATTTCGGCGACGCGCATCAGCTCGGGCCGGATGAACGGGCCGGCCACCGGGTCGTCCTTGAGGGATTCGGCCGCGTCCTCCAGGGCGCGGTACACGAACCACAACTGCTCGGTGTAGCGCGCGAACGCGTCCACCCCGAGCCGGCCGCCCATCAGGTCGCTCATGAAGGTCGACGTCTCTGCTTCGGTGTGCTGCTCGTGCGAGGCGACGCGGATGACCGTAGAGAAGGCGTCCAAGACGGACCTCCAGGAAGGGGAAACAGACGTGGCGGCATGCCCGCCACGTCCGATCTTCCTACTTAGGTATGCCTAAGTCAATGAGTTCCCGACGCCTTGTCGGTAAAAATTTCCCACGGGGCCGAACCGGCTAGGGCAGGGTCAGGATCTCCGCCCCGCTGTCGGTCACCACCAGCGTGTGCTCGAACTGCGCGGTCCGCTTGCGGTCCTTCGTGACGACCGTCCAGCCGTCCTCCCACATGTCGTACTCGTGGGTGCCCAGGGTCAGCATCGGCTCGATGGTGAACGTCATCCCCGGCTCGATGACGGTGGTGGCGTGCGGGCTGTCGTAGTGCGGGATGATCAGGCCGGAGTGGAACGAGGAATTGATGCCGTGACCGGTGAAGTCCCGGACCACGCCGTAGCCGAAACGCTTCGCGTACGACTCGATGACCCGGCCGATGACGTTGATCTGGCGGCCCGGCTTGACGGCCTTGATGGCACGGTTCAGCGCCTCCCGGGTGCGCTCCACCAGCAGCCGCGACTCCTCGTCCACCTCCCCGCACAGGTACGTGGCGTTGTTGTCGCCGTGGACTCCGCCGATGTACGCGGTCACATCGAGGTTCACGATGTCTCCGTCGCGCAGCACGGTGGAGTCCGGGATGCCGTGGCAGATGACCTCGTTCACCGAGGAGCACAGCGACTTCGGGAAGCCCCGGTAGCCCAGCGTCGACGGGTAGGCGCCGTGGTCGCACATGTACGCGTGCGCGACCCGGTCCAGCTCGTCGGTGGTCACCCCCGGAGCGATCAGCTTGGCCGCCTCCTCCATCGCCTGGGCGGCGATCCGGCCGGCGATGCGCATGGCCTCGATGGTCTCGGCCGACTGCACCTCCGGTCCGGTGTACGGGGTGGGTGCGGGCTTGCCCACGTACTCGGGACGGCGGATGTTTCCGGGAACGGAACGGACGGGGGAGAGCTCGCCTGGTACGAGCAGCGACTGGCCAGACATGCAAGCGAGTGTATCCAGCGGGGATGGGGCAGCATGGCGGCAGAGAGCGGTAGCAGCGGTAGCGAGAGGAGCCCGACAGCGATGGCCCTTTTCAAGAAGCGCCAAGTGGGCAAACCGGGCGAGTGGTACTACTGCCTGGTCCACCAGAAGGTGGAGGAGGGCCCCGAGTGCCCCGCCAAGGACCGCTTCGGTCCGTACGGGACCCCCGAGGAGGCGGCCCACGCCATGGAGACGGCGCAGGAGCGCAACCTCGAATGGCAGACCGACCCCAAGTGGAACGACAAGACGCGCGAGGAACGCGGGGAAGACGGGGGCACGGCCACCTGACCCGGCCGGCAGTGCCGGGCTACCAGCGGCTGGGCGGCGGCGCGGTCAGCTGATCGGCCAGCCGCGCCAGCCGGTCGCGGAACCGGCGCGGCCCGCGCTGCACCGGCAGGCTGTTCTCCCCGGCCGCCGCGCTGACCAGGTGTTGCACGGTGTCCAGGTCCATCCCCCCGCCCCCGCCACCGCCACCGCCGCCACCGCACCCGTCACCGCCGCCGGGCGCCCCCTCCGCGGGGCCCTGCGGCACCGAGAGCGCCTCGTGCGCGAGCGCGTCCAGATCCGGGTCCCCGCCGTCGAGGCACAGTACGGTCGCCCCTGCGCGCCGGGCGTCGTGGACCCGCTCCAGCAGCGCCTCGCCCGGCGCCCCGGGCGCCACCACCAGCAGCGTGTGCCCGCTCCGGGCCGCCTCCAGCCGGCCCAGCCCCACCGACAGGTGCGGCGGCTCCCCGGGCAGCACGTGGTGCCGTACGAGGGTGGGCGCCAGCTCCGGCTGCCCCGACCAGGCGGCCTCGTCCACCAGGTGCGCCGCCAGGTGCCAGGGCTCGTACCGCTCGGTGCCCACGAGCAGCAGGTTCCCGCCGGCCGGGACGACCGAGCGCCGCAGCGCGCCGGCGAAGCGGCGCGCGGCGCCGGGCCACTCCGTACCGGCGAGGACCTCGCGCAGCAACGCGACTCTCACGGCATCCATAGCGGCATCCTGCACCATGAACCGGACAAGCGGGAGCACTTCCTCCGCTCCACCCGGCGCCTCCCGCCCCTCTCCCTCCCCTCTCCCTCCCCTTCGGCTGTGCCGTACTCGGCAGTACCCTCGCCCCCATGACCTCCACAGACAGCACGCAGCAGCCCCCGGCCAAGACGCCCGCCAAGGACCCCCGGGACCTGCCGGACGTCTCCGGCCTCGTCGTCGGCGTCCTCGGCGGCACCGGCGACCAGGGCCGCGGCCTGGCCTACCGGTTCGCCCGGGCCGGCCAGAAGGTGATCATCGGCTCCCGTGCCGCCGACCGCGCGCACACCGCCGCCGAGGAACTGGGCCTCGGCGTGGAGGGCGCCGACAACGCCGCATGCGCGCGCCGCAGCGACATCGTGATCATCGCGGTGCCGTGGGAGGGCCACGCCAAGACCCTCGAAGCGCTGCGCGAGGACCTCGCGGGCAAGCTCGTCGTGGACTGCGTCAACCCGCTCGGCTTCGACAAGCAGGGTGCCTACGCCCTCCAGGTCGAGGAGGGCAGCGCCGCCCAGCAGGCCGCCGCCCTCCTCCCGGACTCCCGCGTCACCGCGGCCTTCCACCACCTCTCGGCGGTCCTGCTCCAGGACCAGTCGATCGAGGAGATCGACACGGATGTGATGGTCCTCGGCGAATCCCGCGCGGACACCGACCTGGTCCAGGCCCTCGCCGCCCGCATCCCGGGCATGCGCGGCGTCTTCGCGGGCCGCCTCCGCAACGCCCACCAGGTAGAAGCCCTGGTCGCCAACCTCATCTCGACCAACCGCCGCTACAAGGCCCACGCGGGCCTGCGCATCACGGACGTCTGACCGGGCCGTCCGCCGCGCACCGCCCGGACGCCCTTACGGGAACACTGCGGGGCATGGGAGACACTGGAGGGGCTCGACCCCCTTCAGTGTTTTCGAGGAGCTCTTCCCATGCCCCGCCTTGCCGTGTTCGCCGTTGTCGTCTGCGTTCTTGCCGTGGCCGCGGCCGTGGTCGCCTTCGTGGAGGGCAGCTTCCTCGGGATCATCTGGGTGCTGCTGGCCGGCCTCACGTCCAACATGGCCTGGTACTACATCCGCAAGGCCAAGGCGGAGAAGGCCGCGCGCGCGTCCTAGTCCTGCGGGACCGCGCAGAGGCCGTTGCCCTCCTGCCAGAAGCGGTAGAGGTCGCGGCCGCAGTACGTCTCCAGGTCCGACACGCCCAGGCCGGACAGCACGCCGCGCACCACGTCGAAGAAGAACGCGTTGACCTCCGGGATCCACAGCAGCGCGAACACCGCGATCAGGCCGAACGGCGCCAGCGGCGCCAGCTCGCGGCGGATCCGGTACGAGAGCCAGGGTTCGATCACCCCGTAGCCGTCGAGGCCCGGCACCGGCAGGAAGTTCAAGATCGCCGCGGAGACCTGCAGCAGGGCCAGGAAGGCCAGCGCGTAGCGGAAGGCGAGCGGGACGCCGTCCAGGGCGCCCAGCCAGAACGGGGCCGTGCACACCACCGCGAAGGCCACGTTGGCCAGCGGGCCGGCCGCCGAGATGAGGCTGTGCTTCCAGCGGCCCCGGATGCGGTCGCGCTCGATGTACACCGCGCCGCCGGGCAGGCCCAGGCCGCCCAGGATCACGAAGAGCACCGGCAGCACGATGCTCAGCAGTGCGTGCGTGTACTTGAGGGGGTTGAGGGTCAGGTAGCCCTTGGCGCCCACCGTGAGGTCGCCGCCGTGCAGGGCGGTGCGGGCGTGCGCGTATTCGTGCAGGCACAGGGAGACCACCCACGCCGAGGTCACGAAGAGGAACACGGCGAGCCCCGGGCTCGTCGAGTACCCGGTCCACACGGCCCAGCCGGTGACCGCCATGACGGCCGCGATGCCGAGGAATACGGAACTGATCCGCCGCTCGCCGCGGCTGCCCTGGTGACCCATGCCGGGCAACCTATCCCGGTCCCCGGTCGGAAATAAGGTCGGGGTCGGGCGCAGGTCCGGTGACAATGGGCCGGTGCGTTACGCGATTCTCGGAACGACCCAGGCCATGCGCGACGACGGGACCCCCGTCGCGGTCGGCGGAGCGCGCCTGCGGGCGCTGCTGACCGCGCTCGCGCTGCGGCCCGGCCGGGCGGTGCCGGCGCACCTGCTGGTCGCCGAGGTGTGGAACGGCGACCAGCCGGCCGACGCCCCGGCCGCCCTCCAGGCGCTGGTCGCGCGGCTGCGGCGGGCGCTGGGGCACCAGGCCGTACGTTCCGCCGAGGGCGGCTACCTGCTGGCCGCCGACCGCGAGGACATCGACCTGTACCGCTTCGAGCGGCTGGCCCGGGCCGGGGCCGAAGCCCTGGAGGCCGGGGACCCGGCCAAGGCCGCGACCCAGTACGAGGACGGGCTCGCCCTGTGGCGCGGGCCCGCCCTCGCCGACCTGCCGGACTCGGGCCCGGAGTCCGCGCGCTGGGACGCCGTACGGATGGACGCGCGCCGGGGCCGGCTCACCGCGGCCCTGGCCCTGGGCGGGGCCGAGCAGGCGCTGCCGGAGCTGACCGCGTTGTGCGCGCAGCAGCCGCTGGACGAGTCCCTGCAGGTCCTGCGCGTGCGGGCGCTGCGCGATGTGGGTCGCCCGGCGGAGGCCCTGGAGGCGTACGACGCCGTCCGCCGGGACCTGGCCGCCCGCCTGGGCACGGACCCGGGCCCGGCCCTGCGCGCCCTGCACGCCGAACTCCTCGCCCCGCCGGCCCCCTGGCCGGACACACAGCCCCCGCCCCCCGGCCCAACCGGACACCCGACCGCCCCCACGGGCCCCACGGACCACGCGCCCGGCAGCCCCGGCGCCGTCTCTGGCGGGCCCGGGCAAGCCCCGTACCCGGCCGCCCCCGCCGCGCCCGGGCAGGCCTCGTATCCGGCCGCTCCGGCCGGGGCTGGGCAAGCCCCGTATCCGTCCGTCTCCGCGGGGCCTGGGCAAGCCCCGTACCCGCCCGCCCCGGCCGGGCCTGGGCAAGCCCCGTATCCGTCCGTCTCCGCGGGGCCTGGGCAGCCCCCGTACCCGCCCGTCTCCGGCGGGCCTGGGCAAGGCCCGTATCCGGCCGCTCCGGCCGGGCCTGGGCAAGCCCCGTATCCGTCCGTCTCCGGCGGGCCTGGGCGAGGCCCGTACCCGCCGGTCTCCGCCGAGCCTGGGCAGCCCCCATACCCGCCCGTCTCCGCCGGGCCCGGCCAAGGCCCGTACCCGCCCGTCTCCGCCGGGCCTGGGCAAACCCCGTACCCGCCCGCCCCGGCCGGGCCCGGGCAAGCCCCGTACACGGCCGCCCCCGCCGGAGGCGCCGGGCAAGGCCTCCACCCGCCCGCACCCGCCGGAGGCAATCTGCGGGCTCGTCTCACCACCTTCGTCGGGCGGGAGGACGACATCCGCGTCATCGGCGAGGACCTCGCCCGCGCGCGGCTCGTCACCCTGCTCGGGCCCGGCGGGGCGGGCAAGACCCGGCTCTCCCAGGAGGCCGCCGAGGCGCAGGACCCGGGCGGCTGGCCCGACGGGGTGTGGCTCGTCGAGCTGGCCCCCGTGGACGACCCGGAGGACGTGGCCGAAGCCGTGCTCGCCGCGCTCGGCGCGCGGGAGACGAAGCTGCGCGGCGCCGCCGCCGAAGAGCTGCGGGCGCTGACCGAGCGCGCCGGGGACGACCCGCTCGACCGCCTCGCCGAGCACTGCGCGCGGCGGCGGCTCCTGCTGCTGCTCGACAACTGTGAGCACGTCGTCGACGCGGCCGCCGCCCTCGCCGAGCGGCTCCTCACCCACTGCCCCGGCATCCGGATCCTGGCCACCAGCCGCGAACCCCTCGGCGTGCCCGGGGAGACGCTGCGCCCGGTGGAGCCGCTGCCCGACCCGGTCGCGCTGCGGCTCCTCGCCGACCGCGGCGCCGCGGCCCGCGCGGGATTCACCGTGGCCCAGGACCCGGCCGCCTGCGCCGAGATCTGCCGCCGCCTCGACGGCCTGCCGCTGGCCATCGAACTGGCTGCGGCCCGCCTGCGGCTGCTCACCCCGCGCCAGATCGCCGACCGCCTCGACGACCGGTTCCGGCTCCTGACCGGCGGAAGCCGCACCCTGCTGCCCCGGCAGCAGACCCTGCGCGCCGTCGTCGACTGGTCCTGGGACCTGCTGGAGGAGCCCGAGCGCACCGTCCTGCGCCGCCTGTCCGTCTTCGCCGGCGGCTGCGACCTCGCCGCCGCCGAGACCGTGTGCGCCACCGACCCCCTCAATGCCACCGACCCCCTCGACGTCGCCGACTCCCTCGGCTCCCTCGTCGACAAGTCCCTCGTCGTCGCCACCCCCGGCCCCGACGGCTCCGGCATGCGCTACCGGCTGCTGGAGACGGTCGGCGAGTACGCCGCCGAGCGGCTGGCCGAGGCCGGCCGCGACCGGGAGGACACCGAGCGCCGCCACCTCGTCCACTACCGCGAACTGGCCCGCACCAGCGAGCCGCTGCTGCGCGGCCACGGCCAGCGGGCGGCCGCCGACCGGCTCGCCACCGAGTACGAGAACGTCCGTACCGCCCTGCGCCGGGCCGTCGCCGCCCGCGACGCCGACGAAGTGCTCTGCCTCATCCACTCCCTGGGCTGGTACTGGCACATGCACGACCTGCGCGCCGAGTCCCGGCACTGGTCCGACGCGGCCGCGACCCTCGGCCCCGACCCCTTCACGGAGCCCGTGGTCCCCGCGGAACCCGTGTACGAGCGGCTCGTCGACACGCCCCCGCCCTACAGCGGCGAACTGCGCGCCGAGGCCTGGCGCGCCGTCCACCTGGTCCGCCTGGCCTCCCGGGACCAGAGCAACGTCGGCTGGAACAGCCCGGAGGTCCGCGCCCAGGTCGACGGGGTGATCGCCACCTACCGGCCAGGACTCCCGCAGACCTGCCGGACCCCCGCCTCCCTCTGGATCTACGCCGTCATGATCGCGGGCGATCCGGGACTGCTCCAGCGGGTCGTCGACGCGACCGTCGACACCGCCCGCGCGCTCGGCTACCGCTGGGAGCTCGCCTCCGCCCTCCAGCTGCGGGCCAACATCCTCGCCAACCGGGCCGACTGGGCCGGCGACGCCTCCCGCGACGCCGACGAGAGCCTGGCCCTGTTCCGCGGGCTCGGCGACGCCTGGGGCTGCGCCGAAGCGCTGTCCGCCCGCGCCGAGTCCCTGGAGAAGCGCGGCGAGTACGGCCTGGCCGCCCGGGACTACCGTGAGGCGATCGCGTACGCCGAACGCCTCGGCGCCAAGGCGCAGGTGACGGTCCTGCGCGTACGGATGGCCGGGACCCTCGCCGAGGGCGGCCGGATGGAGGAGGCCGAGGAGATCCTCACCGGGATCGTCGCCACGGTGCAGCAGTACGGCAACGAGGCCATGCCCGCCGCCCGGATGTTCCTCGCGGGCATCCTCGGCCGCACCGGCCGGATCCCGGAGGCCCGCGCCCAGCTCCAGGCGCTGCGGGACGAGTTCGCGTTCGGCGCGTTCGCCATCTTCGACGGCTTCCTGCTCGGCACGCTGGCCTGGCTCGCGAACCGGGAGGGCGGCTACGAGGAGGCGCTCGCCCTGATGCGCCAGGCGATGGGGGCCATGCAGGACCCGCTCGCCCGGATGGTGGCCCCGCAGATGCCGGCGGTCTACCTGATGACCGCGGCGCTCTCGCTGGTCTCGCTCGGCGGCCCCCGCCGCGAGTACGACGCCGCGCGGCTGCTCGGCGCCTACCGGGCGCTGCTGCCGCCCCGGCACTTCCCCGTCGCCACGGAACGCGAGGACTCGGCCCGTGCGGAGGAGCTGGCGCGGGCGGCGCTCGGCGACGCCGCGTACGAGGCGGCGTACGCCGAAGGCGGCGGCCTCACCCTGGAGGAGGCCACCGCCCTCATCTGACCCGGTCCGCCCGGGACGCGATCCGGAACGGACCTGTTCGTGCATCAGGTCTTCTGGCGGAACTTGCGCACCGCGAGCGGCATGGTGACGGCGGTGATGGCGACGGACCAGGCCAGGGTCATCCACACCGAGTTGCCGATCGGCGTCCCGTTGATCAGGGCGCGGGCCGCGTCGGCCAGGTTGGACAGCGGGTTGTAGTCCGTGAAGGACTGGAGCCAGCCCGGCATGGTGGCCGGCGGGGCGAAGATCGAGCTGCCGAACTGCAGCGGCATCAGGACGAGCATCGCCATGCCCTGGACGGCCTGCGCGGTCTTCATGGTGAGACCGAGCAGAATGAAGATCCACATCAGCGAGGCGCCGAAGACGAGCGACAGCCCGATCGCGAAGAGCAGGTCGAGCACCGAGCCCTCGATCGACAGGCCGAGGATGAAGCCCACGCCCAGCAGGATGGCGATGGCGACCAGCATCCGGCCGATCTCGACGACGATCTTGGCGAGCAGTACGGACGAGCGGGCGATCGGCATGGACCGGAAGCGGTCCATCACGCCCTTCTTGAAGTCGTCGTTGACGCCGGTGCCGACGCCCATCGCGATGTTCATCCCCATCATGGCCATCAGACCGGGGATCAGGTAGCTGACGTACTGGCCCTGGTTGCCCTTGCCGGAGATCGCGCCGCCGAAGACGAAGACGAACAGCAGCGTGAAGATGATCGGCATGAACAGGACGTCGAACATCGACTCGGGGTCCTGCTTGATCTGCAGGGCGTTGCGGCGCACCAGGGCGCCGATGTGCCGCAGGTTGGCGCGCAGGCCGATGCGGCCTTCGCCGGGGGGAGCGGCCGCGGCGGCCCGGGCGGGCGCGCTCTCGGCAGGCTGCTTCGTCGTGGTGACGGTACTCATGCCGCGACTTCCTCGGTCATCTCGATGGCGGGCTTCTGGCCGGTGATGGACAGGAACACCTCGTCCAGGCTGGGCAGGTAGGTGCTGAGGTCGGCGATCGCGTACCCGCGGGCGGCCAGCAGCCCGACCACGGCGGTCAGCTGCTCGTCGCTGAGGATCGGCACCAGCAGGACGCCCTCGTCCGGCACGGCCTGCGAGCCGGCCACGCCGTCGAGCCCGGCCTCGGCCAGCGAGCGGGCCATGCCCGGCAGGTCGGCGGGGTCCACGGGGCGGATCCGCAGGGTGCGGCCGCCGACCCGGGCCTTCAGCTCGTCGACCTTGCCGTTGGCGATGACCTTGCCGCGGTCGATGACCGTCAGCTCGCTCGCGAGCTGCTCGGCCTCCTCCATGTACTGGGTGGTGAGCAGGACGGTGGCGCCCTCGGCGACCAGCCGCTGCACCTCGTCCCAGACCTCGTTGCGGGTCCGCGGGTCCAGTCCGGTGGTCGGCTCGTCCAGGTAGAGGACGGCCGGGTTGCCGATCAGGGAGGCGGCCAGGTCGAGCCGGCGCCGCATGCCGCCCGAGTAGTTCATGGCGGCCTTCTTCGCCGCCTCGGTCAGGGAGAACCGTTCCAGCATCTCGTCGGCCCGGGACCGGGCGTCCTTGCGGGACAGGTCGAGCAGCCGCCCGATCATGTAGAGGTTCTCCCAGCCGGAGAGCTTCTCGTCGACGGAGGCGTACTGGCCGGTGAGGCCGATGGTGCGGCGCAGCTGCCGCGGCTGGCGGACCACGTCGAAGCCGGCGACGGTCGCGGTTCCGGCGTCGGGGACGATCAGGGTGGACAGGCAGCGCACCAGCGTGGTCTTGCCGGCGCCGTTGGGTCCCAGGACCCCGAGGACGGTGCCCTCACGGACGTCCAGGTCGACGCCGTCCAGGGCTTTGGTCTCGCCGTAGTGCTTGACCAGCCCCCGTACTTCCACGGCGTGGGGGTTCTTGTCGTTTCGCGTCATGCCCACCATGGGACCAGCCGCCACTGACAAAGCACCGACAGCCGACCGACAGCGGACCGACAGCCGGCCGACAGGCCCGCATGCGGCCGACGGCCCGCCGACATCGCGTCGGCGGGCCGTCGGGTACGAGCCGGTCGATCAGGGGGAGATCAGTACGAGATCAGTGGAAGGAGTGCTCCGCCTGCGGGAACGTTCCGCCCACCACGTCCTCGGCGAACGCCTTCGCCGCGTCGTTCATGGTCTGGCGCAGGTTCGCGTACTGCTTCACGAACTTCGGCATCTTCCCGCCGGTCAGACCCATCATGTCGGTCCACACCAGCACCTGCGCGTCGCACTCCGCGCCCGCGCCGATGCCGACCGTCGGAATGTGCAGGGACCGGGTGACCTCGGCGGCCAGCTCGGCCGGGACCAGCTCCAGCACCACCGCGAAGGCTCCCGCGTCCTGCGCCGCCTTCGCGTCCCGCAGCAGCTGGTGCGCGGCCTCGTCGCTGCGGCCCTGGACCCGGTAGCCCATGGCGTTGACCGACTGCGGGGTCAGACCCAGGTGGGACATGACCGGGATGCCGGCCTGCACGATCAGCTCGGTCTGGCGCAGCGAGCGCTCGCCGCCCTCCAGCTTCACCGCTCCCACACCGGCCTCCTTGACGAGGCGGGTGGCGCTGCGCAGCGCCTGCACGGCGCCTTCCTGGTACGAGCCGAAGGGCATGTCGCCGATGACGAGGGCACGGCTGGTACCGCGGACGACGGCCGCCGACAGCATCGTCATCTGGTCCATCGTGACCGGAACGGTGGTGTCGTAGCCCAGGTGGCAGTTGCCCATGGAATCGCCCACGAGGATCACCGGAATGCCGGCCTCGTCGAACACGGACGCGGTCATCGCGTCGTACGCGGTGAGCATGGGCCACTTCTCGCCGCGTTCCTTGGCGAGGGTCAGGTCGCGGATGGTGATGCGCCGGGTGGACGAGCCTCCGTACAGGGTGGGGGTGCCCGACGGAGATGCTGCTGCGGGTTCGCGGGCAGGCGAAACGGCATGCGTCATTGCAACTGCTCCTTGTGTCATCTCGAGGCGCCCTCACGGCGTCCCCGGACTCACCCCCCATGGTGACACCCGCGCGGCCCGCGGCGGAAGTGGTACGGGCCGCGCGCCGGGCGGCGCGGCGCCCCCTCCACGCGCCCTCGAGCCAATGTGCGCGTTTCGTGACAAGCGGAACCCCTGGCGCACGGCCGTTCGTCCTCCGGAACGTACGACCGCGACAGGCGGTCGTGACATAGCGCACGGAAGGCTCCGTACATCGCCTAGGGTCAAGGGGCGGGGACGGAGCGCGAGCACGGCAGTGAGGGCAGTGGCATGGCACAGGCGTACATGACGGAAAAGGGGAACGGCGGCTCGGAGCCCGAGCCCTCCGCATCCCGCTTCCGACGCCGGGTGGCCGAACTGCGGGGGGATCGGGGGATCTGGCGGCGCGGGCTGGTGCTGGCGGCGGTCTCCGTATTGATCTCCCTGGTCATGATCTTCCACTCGCAGCTGCCCAACGACGTGGGCAACCTCGGCAGCCTGACCGAGACCTTCCTGCCCTGGCTGGGCCTGGCCGTCCCGGTGCTGCTGGCCGCCGCCCTGTTCCGCCGGTCGGCGACCGCGCTCATCGCGATACTGCTGACGGCCGTGGTCTGGGCGAACCTGTTCGGCGGTCTGGTCACCGACAAGTCCGGCTCCGGCGGCAACCTGATGGTCGCCACCCACAACGTGGACGCCGACAACCCCGACCCGCGCGGAACCGCCGACGCCGTGGCGAAGTCCGGGGCCGACGTACTGGCCCTGACCGAGCTCAAGGGCAGCGTCGTCCCCGTCTACGCCAAGGCCCTGGCGGGCACGTACAAGTACCACTCCGTCGAGGGCACGGTCGGCGTGTGGAGCAAGTACCCGCTGACCGCCAGCAGCCCCGTGGACATCAAGATGGGCTGGACCAGGGCCATGCGCACCACCGTGGACACCCCGCAGGGGCAGGTCGCCGTCTTCGTCGCCCACCTGCCCTCGGTCCGGGTCAAGCCGAACGCGGGCTTCACCGCCAACCAGCGCGACAACAGCGCCGACGCGCTGGGCGCCGCGCTCGCCGCCGAACCGCTGAAGAAGGTCGTCCTGCTCGGCGACCTCAACGGCACGATGAACGACCGCGCCCTGTCCGAGGTCACCTCGCAGATGCGCTCCACGCAGGGCGCCGCGGGCGACGGCTTCGGCTTCAGCTGGCCCGCCCAGTTCCCGATGGCCCGGATCGACCAGATCATGGTCCGCGGGATCACGCCGGAGGCGTCCTGGACCCTCCCGCGCACGGGCAGCGACCACCTGCCGATCGCCGCCAGGCTGACGCTGTAGTACGGCCGACGGCCGAAGGCAGAAGGGGAAGGGGCCCGCCGCTGATGCGGCGGGCCCCTTCCCCGTGCGCCTCGCGCCGTGCGCCGTGCGCAGCGGCTACGCCCCGTGCTCGCGCCAGCCGTTCGTGATCGGCAGCCGGCGGTCCTTGCCGAAGCCCTTCGCGGAGATCTTCGTGCCCGGCGGGTACTGGCGGCGCTTGTACTCCGCCGTGTCCACCATCCGCAGGGTCTTCGCGACCAGCTCGCGGTCGAAGCCGGCCGCGACGATCTCCTCGATGCCCTTGTCGCGGTCCACGTACAGGGCAAGGATCGCGTCCAGCACCGGGTAGTCCGGCAGCGAGTCCGTGTCCACCTGGCCGGGGCGCAGCTCGGCGCTCGGCGGCTTCACGATCGAGTTCTGCGGGATCGGCGGGACCTCGCCGCGCTCGGCAGCGGCCCGGTTGCGGTACGCGGCCAGCCGGAAGACGTCCGACTTGTACACGTCCTTGATCGGGCCGTACGCGCCCACCGAGTCGCCGTACAGGGTGGAGTAGCCGACGGCCAGCTCCGACTTGTTGCCCGGGGCCAGCACGATGTGGCCTTCCTGGTTGGAGACGGCCATCAGCATGGTGCCGCGCAGCCGGGACTGGAGGTTCTCCTCGGCGAGGCCGGTGAGGCCCAGCGCGCCCATGTACGCGTCGAACATCGGCTCGATCGGCACGGTGCGGAGGTTCAGCCCGGTCCGCGCGGCCAGGTCGGCCGCGTCGCCCCGGGAGTGGTCCGAGGAGTACTTCGAGGGCATCGAGATGCCGTACACGTTCTGCGCGCCGATGGCATCGCAGGCGATCGCGGCGACCAGCGCGGAGTCGATGCCGCCGGAGAGCCCGATCAGGACGGAGCGGAATCCGTTCTTCTTGACGTACGCGCGCAGGCCCACGACCAGCGCGTCGTAGATCTCCTCGTCGTCGTCGAGGCGGTCGGCGTACCCGCCGGGGACGACCGGCTCGTACGGCTCGACCGGCTCTTCGGACAGGATCACCCGGTCGATGCGCAGCCCGTCGTCGACCACGCCCTCGGGGGCGTCGGCCTGCGCCGCGGGGAGGTCGAGGTCGACGAGTACGCAGCCTTCGGAGAACTGCGGGGCGCGGGCGATGACCTCGCCGCTGTCGTCGACGACGATCGAGTCCCCGTCGAAGACCAGCTCGTCCTGTCCGCCGATCATCGCCACGTAGGCGAGGGTGCAGCCGGCTTCCTGGGCCCGCTTCTGGACCAGTTCGAGGCGCAGGTCGTCCTTGTTGCGCTCGTACGGGGAGGCGTTGATCGAGATCAGCAGTCCGGCCCCGGCGGACCGGGTGGCCGGGACGCGCCCGCCCTCCTGCCAGAGGTCCTCGCAGATGGCCAGGGCCACGTCGATGCCGCGGACCCGGATGACCGGCTGGGTGTCGCCCGGCACGAAGTACCGGAACTCGTCGAACACCCCGTAGTTGGGGAGGTGGTGCTTGGCGAAGCGCAGCACGACCTCGCCGCGGTGCAGCACGGCGGCGGCGTTCTCCGGGGAGCCGGCCGGGCGGCCGAGCCGGGGCGCCGCCTTCTCGGTGCGGTCGAGGTAGCCGACGACGACCGGCAGTTCGCCGAACCCCTCGTCCGCCAGCCGCCGCGCGAGCGCGCGCAGGCCGGCGCGGGAGGCCTCGACGAAGGACTCGCGCAGGGCGAGGTCCTCGACCGGGTACCCGGTCAGCACCATTTCCGGGAACGCCACCAGATGGGCACCCTGCTCGGCGGAGTGCCGGGTCCAGTGGACGACCGAGTCGGCGTTGGCCGCGATGTTGCCGACGTGCGAGTCGATCTGATTCAGAGCGAGACGAAGTTGAGGCACGGGCCCAGTCTAATCGTCTTTCTGACGCGATGTCCTGGGCCGCGGCCGATTTCCGTTGCGGACCCGCCGCCGGATCAGGTGAGGGGACCGGCGTACTTCACGTCGTCGAGCCCGGTTCCGGCGGAGATGTCCGCGCTGATCCGCGTGGTCCCCTCGGGGAGCTCGAACGCCGCGATGCCGCTGGCGGACTCGCCGGGGAGGATGGACCCCTGGATCATCTTCGGGACGATGCTGCCGCTGCCGTCGATGTCGAAGACCATCTCGGCGGCCATGCCCTTGTCGTCGCGGACGTTGGGCATCGCGTAGATCACGTCGTGCGGATTGGCCGAGCCGTTGGTGATGGTGATCGTGATCTGGACCGCGTTCTTCACCTGTTCGCGGGCGATCGGGCCCTTCGGCCGGTACTTCTTCGGCGCGGAGAGGGTCACCTTGACGCCGTTGTCGTACGTGAAGGTCTCGCCGAACGCCAGCGCGCTGGTCAGGCCGGGGACCTGTGTGGGCGTGGGCGTGGGCATCGGCTTCGCGCTCGGCGGTGAGTCGGGGTAGGGCAGCAGCTCGCGGTCCTGCTGCCGTTCGAGGTTGCGCCCGGCGCGGTCAACGGCCTCCTCCGCGACGAGAACGGTGAGGAAGGCGCCGCCGACGGAAGCGGCGAGGCCGAGTACGCCGAGGACGGTGCCGGTGACGGCCATCGCCTTGCGCGGGCCGCCCTTGGAAGCGCGGACCAGCGCGCCGATGCCGAGGCCCAGGGCGGTCGCGGCGAGGACGGCGCCGGCCCAGAAGAAGAAGGGGACGAGCGCGAGCAGGATGCCGATGATCCCGACGACCAGGGCGGCGACGGCCAGCCCGTTGGTGACCGGGGCGGCCTGCGGGTATCCCGGGTAGCCGGCGTAGCCGGGGTATCCGGGGTAGCCCGGGTGTCCGGGGTGTCCCGGGTGTCCGGGGTGCGGACCCGTGCCGGAGCCGGGGGTGGGCTGTGCCCACGGCTGGGCGGGGGCGGCGGGGGCCGCCGGGGGAGCGGGCGCATCGGGGGTGGGCGGGGCGAACGGGTTCCGCGGGGGCGAGGGGGGCTGCGCGGCCGACGGGGTTTCCTCTTCCCCGGCCGGGGGTTCCGCGGCCGGCGCGGGCTTCTCGAGCGAGGGGGCCTGTGCGGGCGGCGCCGGCTTCTCGAGCGAGGGCGGCTCGGCGGGCGACGGGCCCGCCCCGGGTATGGGGGTGCCGTCCGGTCCCGTCGGCGGTTCGTCCGGGGTGCTGGGCGGGTTCGGCGGAGTGCTCATACCGGCGGAGGCGTCCTTTTGTCGCAGCAGTCCTGATCACCGCAAGGGTGCCACGCCGCCGCCCGGCCCCCACCGGGTTTTCACAGGGGAGCACCTGCCGGGCCGGGTGTTGCCGCGCCCCCGAGCGGCGCGGCGACTCGCCGGGAACTGCCCGTCAGGCCGGGACGTTACCCGCAGCGGGTATCCGATCGGAGGACCGACCCGTCTTTGCATAGGATTAGTCACACTATGTCCCCTCATGGCCTCACTCCGCGCACCGCCGGGCCGGTCGCCGCGCTCATAGCCCTGGGCGCCGCCGCCTACACCGCGTGGGTGCTCGAAGTCGTCCTCTCCACGGGCCTCAATCCCATCGAGACGTACGTCAGCGAGCTGGCCGCCCAGGACCAGCCGCTCGGCGGCCTCTTCCGGGCGACCGACTTCACGGCCGGGATGTTCGCCTTCCTCGGCGGACTGCTGGCGCTGCTCCGGCTGGTGCGGCACTCCGAGTCCCGCCGCCTGTGGGCGGTCGCAGGCTGGGCGGGCGTCGCCCTGTTCGGTGCGGCCACCGCCGCCGACGCCTGGCTGCCGCTGAGCTGCGCGCCCACCGCGGATCCGGAGTGCGCCGCCCGCGAGACCGCCGGGCTCGTCCCCGCCACCCATCAGGCCCATGCCGTCAGCAGCAGCCTGGCCATGACCGGCGCCCTGGTCGGGATCGTGGCCCTCACCGTCGCCGCCCGCCGCTACGGCTGGTTCGCCCCGCTCGCCCGCTACGGGCCGCTGCTCGTCGCCCTCGAACTGCTCGCCACCGTCTGGACCCTGTACTCCATCGCGATGTTCACCGCCGGACGCGGAACCTGGGCGCTGGGCGCCGGCCAGCGCCTCCAGGTGCTGTTCGTCGCGCTCTGGCTGGGCCTGCTCGCGTACTCCGTCCACCGGGAGCGCCGCACGTGAACAGGGGGTACGGGGACGCGCGATCCAGGGCTGCGCGGTCCGGGAACGGCGCCGGCCGGTTCGTCCGCGTGGACGGGGTCCCGCTGCACGTCGTCGTCGAGGGCCGCGGGCCGGTGGCCGTGCTCAGTGCCGGGCTCGCCATGGCCTGGTTCGACTGGGACGCGGTCGCCGCCCTGCTGGTGGCCCGCGGCCGCACCGTCGTCCGCTTCGACCGCCCCGGGCACGGCCTCAGCGGCCCCGCCACCGCTCCGGCGACCGCCGCCGGGGAGGCGCACCGGATCGCCGGCCTGCTGGACGCCCTGCGGCTCCCGGGGCCCGTCACCGTCGTCGGCCACTCGATCGCCGGATTCCACGCCGAGGCCTTCGCCCGCCTCCACCCGGAGCGCACCGCCGCCCTGGTGCTGGTCGACTCCAGCGTGGAGGAGGCCCCCCGTCCGGTGCTGCCCGCGGCCCTGCGCACCGCCGCCGCCCGCGCGCTCGGCCGGGCCGCGACCGCCGCCGGACTGCCCGCCGCGCTGGGACCGGCGGCCCGGCGGGCGACCGTACGGGCCTCCCGCACCGGCGGCGGCGACCCGGCCGCGCGGGAGCTCGTACGCCGCTGCTACCGCACCGGCCGCGTCTGGCGCGGGGCCCTGCTGGAGAACGCGGGCTACCCGGACACCGCCGCCGAGGTCCTGGCGCTGCGCGGAACGCACGCGCTGACCGCGCCGGCCACCGTCCTCGTCGCCCACGACGGCTCCGGGGGCCGCGGCGCCCTGCGCTGGCCGGCCCGGCAGGCGGAGCTCGCCGACCGGCTGGGGGCCCGCTTCGAGGTCGTCGAGCCCGCCGGCCACCTGGTCATGCTGGACCGCCCGGACCAGGTGGCCCGGGCGGTCCTGCACGCCGCGGCCGATCAGGACCGTGCGTAGACCTTCTCCATCCAGCCGGCGAGCTGGTCGTCCGTGAGGTGCTTGGCCAGGTCGGCCTCGCTGATCATGCCGACGAGCTTCTTGTTCCGGATCACCGGCAGCCGCTTGATCTGGTGGCTCTCCATCTCCTCGAGCACTTCGGAGACGTCCGCACCCGCGTCGATCCAGCGCGGCGTGCCCTGCGCCATGTCACCGGCCGTCACCTTCGCCGGGTTGTGGCCCTTGGCCACGCAGCCGACCACGATGTCGCGGTCGGTCAGGATGCCGCAGAGCCGTTCCGTCTTGTCGCTGATGGGCAGCGCGCCCACATTGAGGCGGGCCATCAGCTGGGCGGCCCGGTCGAGGGTCTCGGTGGCGGGGATCCACTGGGCCCCGGCGTGCATGATCTCTCCGGCGGTGGTCATCGCATCAACCTCCTGAGCGCCGTTGTGCGGCGGGACGCGGACGCGCCCGCCTCGGCACCTCCGTCCAGGACGGGCCAGTGCACGCCCGTACGGCCGGGAGGCGCCCTCCCCCCACCGTACGGGCGTCCCCCGTCACCCGCGCGGCGCAGCCCCGCGCTGCCGCAGCATGTCCGCCATCAGGGTGAGCTCCGAGCGCTGCGCGTCGACCATGCCCTGCGCCAGCTCCTGCTCGACCGGGGTCCGGCACTGCCGCGCGCAGCCCTCGGCCATCGCGACGCCGCCCACGTGGTGGTCGGTCATCAGCTGGAGGTAGAGCACCTCGGCGTCCCGGCCGGAGGCCGCCTCCAGCCGGGTGAGCTCCTCCTTGGTGGCCATGCCGGGCATCAGCGCGCCGGGCTTGGCGGTGTGGCCGTCGCCGTGGCCGGCATGCCCTCCCCCGGCCCCCGGGGTGCCCATCCAGGACATCGGCGGCTCGCCTGCCACCACCTTCGGCAGCCCCCACAGGTCCAGCCACCCGAGCAGCATGCCCCGCTGGTTGGCCTGGGTGTTGGCGATGTCGTAGGCGAGGCTGCGCACCGCCTCGTCCTGCGTGCGGTCCCGTACGAGGAACGACATCTCCACCGCCTGCTGGTGGTGCACCGCCATGTCCCGGGCGAAGCCCGCGTCCGGCGAGTGCAGCGCCGGGGTGCGGGCCGCCGTACCGCTGCCGCCGGTGCCGCCGGTGCCGCCGGTGCCGCCGGTGTCGCCGGTGTCGCCGGTCGCGGCGGCGACCGTGGCGGCCGCCGCGAACAGCAGCGCCAGCAGGACGGCCGTGCCGGCGACCCAGTACGTACGGGCGGCGCCGCCGGGCCGTCGGGTCACTGGCCGACCACGCCGTTGGTGCAGGCGGCGCCCGGCTCCGGGGTCTGCGGGCCCTGCACGTACTTGGTGAAGAACTGCGCCACGCGCGGGTCGTCGGCCTTCTCCACGGTCAGCTGCTTGCCCCACGCGCTGAGCATGATCGCGCCGGCCTGCTCCTTGACCGGGCTCATCAGCGTGTACGGGGTCTTGCCGACGGTCTGGGCGAGCTTGTCCACCTCGCCCTGGGCGGCCTTGTCGTTGTACGTCACCCAGACCGCGCCGTGCTCCAGCGAGTGCACCGCGTTCACCTCGGGCACCGGGTTCTTGTAGACGTCGCCGTTGCAGTTCATCCAGCGGGGGTGGTGGTCACCGCCGACCGGGGGGTTCATCTCGTACTTCACCGGGGTCTCGACGTGGTTGCGGCCGAGGGTCTTGGCCTCCCAGGTCTGCTCGCCGTCGACCGGCGACTTGCGGGCCAGTTCGATGGCGTCCTTCTTGCGCTGCTCGGTCTGCTTCTGGTCGATCAGCACCCAGGCGCCGAAACCGACCAGGCCGACGACGATGACCGAGGAGGTCGTGATCGCGATGGCCTTGTTGCGGCGGTCGCGCGCTTTTTCGGCCCGGCGCATTTCGGCTATGCGCGCCTGGCGGGAGTGCTGCTCTGAGGTCTTTCCGGACTTGCTGGCCATGGTGCCCTGGTTCCTTCTGCTGTGAGGGGGGTGGATGGACGCGAAACCGGACCCGTCAGGTCCGCAGCACCTGGAGGGCATGCAGGTCAGGGGCGCGCGCGAACGCGAGGGGAGCCCGGATCCGGCCCGGAGCGCCGGCCGCGGCGACGGGCGGCGGATCGCCGCCGGCCACGGTCACGGCGGGCGGCGGCACGGGCAGCAGCCCGGGCGTCACATGGGCGAGGGCCGAACAGCCGGGCAGGTCGTACGGGGACACGCAGACGGCACGCGCCGATCCGTGCCGGTGGTGGACGGGGGCCGGGACGTATCCCTGGACGTGTCCCTGGTCCTGGTCCTGGACCTGCGCCTGGACCTGCGCCTGGACCTGCGCCTGGACCTGCGCCTGGACCTGCCCTTGGGTGGGTGCCGGGGCCGGTGGTTCACCGGGCGGCGCGCAGAAGAGCAGCACCCCGGCGACCGCCGCGGCGAGTGCGCCGACGAGCGGGCCGCGGGCGACCGTCAGCAGGGCGCGCAGAAGGCCGGGGCGTGTGTGACGCCCCCCTCGCGTGTGCCCTCGGCCCCCCATGGGCGCAGATGGTAATGCTCATGACCACCGCATGGTCAGAGCGGGGGTGTCACGACCTTTGCGGGGTGCGTAATGTGGCGGAAACCACCGCTGGCGATACTGGTCCGCCCCCAGCTGTGCGCCGGGCCCCCTCGGTGGTGGTGCACAGGCCGTCTGAACTGCGAGGATGAAGGCATGGACAAGCAGCAGGAATTCGTCCTCCGGACGCTTGAGGAGCGCGACATCCGCTTCGTGCGCCTGTGGTTCACCGACGTACTGGGCTTCCTCAAGTCCGTCGCGGTCGCCCCCGCGGAGCTGGAGCAGGCCTTCGACGAGGGCATCGGCTTCGACGGCTCCGCGATCGAGGGCTTCGCCCGGGTCTACGAGTCCGACATGATCGCCAAGCCGGACCCGAGCACCTTCCAGATACTGCCGTGGCGCGCCGAGGCCCCCGGGACCGCCCGCATGTTCTGCGACATCCTGATGCCGGACGGTTCCCCGTCCTTCGCGGACCCGCGCTTCGTCCTCAAGCGCATCCTGGCCAAGACCTCGGACCTGGGCTTCACCTTCTACACCCACCCCGAGATCGAGTTCTTCCTGCTGAAGGACAAGCCGCTGGACGGCACCCGCCCGGTCCCGGCCGACAACTCCGGCTACTTCGACCACACTCCGCAGAACGTGGGCATGGACTTCCGCCGCCAGGCGATCACCATGCTCGAATCGATGGGCATCTCGGTGGAGTTCAGCCACCACGAGGGCGCTCCGGGCCAGCAGGAGATCGACCTCCGCTACGCCGACGCCCTGTCCACCGCCGACAACATCATGACCTTCCGCCTGGTCATGAAGCAGGTCGCCCTCGAGCAGGGCGTCCAGGCCACCTTCATGCCCAAGCCCTTCTCGGAATACCCGGGTTCGGGCATGCACACCCACCTCTCCCTCTTCGAGGGGGACCGCAACGCCTTCTACGAGTCGGGCGCCGAGTACCAGCTCTCCAAGGTCGGCCGCTCCTTCATCGCGGGCCTGCTGAAGCACGCCGCCGAAACGGCGGCGGTCACCAACCAGTGGGTCAACTCGTACAAGCGTATCTGGGGCGGCTCCTCCCGCACGGCCGGCTCGGGCGGCGAGGCCCCCTCGTACATCTGCTGGGGCCACAACAACCGCTCCGCGCTGATCCGCGTCCCGATGTACAAGCCGGGCAAGACCGGCTCCGCGCGCGTCGAGGTCCGCTCGATCGACTCGGGCGCCAACCCCTACCTCACGTACGCCGTCCTCCTGGCGGCGGGCCTCAAGGGCATCGAGGAGGGCTACGAACTCCCGGCCGGCGCCGACGACGACGTCTGGGCCCTCTCCGACGCCGAACGCCGCGCGATGGGCATCGAACCCCTCCCCCAGAACCTCGGCGAGGCCATCGCCCTGATGGAACGCAGCGAACTGGTCGCCGAAACCCTCGGCGAACACGTCTTCGACTTCTTCCTCCGCAACAAGAAGCAGGAGTGGGAGGAATACCGCTCGGAGGTCACGGCCTTCGAACTCCGCAAGAACCTTCCCGTCCTGTAACCGGAGTTCAGTTCCGCCGTCGGAAAGTTCTGGCGTCCCGGGGGGGGGGGGGGGGGCCCCCCGCCCCGGGGCGTTTTTCCGTCGCTTTGCGGGTGTGTCGACGCCCCCCCCCTCTAAGGGCACAGAACTGGAAAGGGTTGTTGTGGGGGAA